>DASXGQ010000019.1:0-19616 GCA_036488995.1 Caulobacteraceae bacterium | reverse complement strand
TCCCTGCCAGAAGGCCAGCAGCGGGCCGATGTCGTTGGTCGAAAGGCCGATGTCGACCTGCGGCTTGGCCAGACGCATGCGGCCCTCCTCAAATTCTGGAGGCCCTCAGTAGCCGCGCTCGGCGCCCCTCACAACGCGGTCAGGCCCACCAGCATGAGCCCCGCCATCAGAACGATGAAGCCGAACAGGGAGCCGATGAACAGCAGGGCCATCCGGGCGAGGGTCCCGAAGGCGCTGGAGCCGTAGACGCCGCGCATGTGCGCGAAGAGATGCACGGGCGCTGCGATATAGAGCAGGCCTGCGGCGCCGCCGACGACCATCGAGAGCAGGGTGACCGCCGCGAACAACAGGCCCAGGAACGAGAGCGAGTGCATACTGAAGATCAGGTGGTCGAAGAGATAGAAGCGTCGCTGGAAGACGAAGAGCAGGCTGAGTAGCAGGGCGGCGATCGGCAGCATCAGGAAGGCGAACCGTTCGCTCCAGCTTTCCAGGACCAGCTTGTACGCCTCGGGATTGTCGATCACCCGATAGATCCGATCGCGGAACCAAGCCGATGCCGCAGGATCGGAGCCTCGCCCAAAGCCGATCCGAACGTCGGAGAGCTGAGCCTTCAGCTGCGCCTTCTGGGCCTCCGACATGCCGTGCGCGCGGTCCGGGACATAGACAAAGCGCACATTTTGGTTAGCGACCCGGGCGGTCATCGGCGGGTGGCCGTGGGGAGCACCGAACAGACTGCCGTGGCCAGGGTTCAGCGAACCGAGGAAGAACACCAGCAGCAGGACGACCAGGAACAGCCGCAGCGGCGGAATCTGCGGGGCGCGGTGGCCCTCGAGATAGGCTCGGGTCAGCCGGGCCGGCCGAAGCGCCAGGGTCGGCAGGGTCCGCCAGAGCCGCCCGTCAACATGGAGAATGCCCTCCAGCGACTCGGCCGCCAGATGTAGCCACGAACGGTGGAAATCCTCGCCCAGCTGGCCGCAGTCGTGACACCACGGCCCCGCCAGCACCGCCCCGCAGTTGGCGCAGGGCGTCCCCTTCGGCGCGGTCTGGCCGGTCTTGCGGCGCGCTCGAGCAAGGTCGGCGATCGCCTCCAGCTGGGCCGCTTCGATTTCGTGAGCCATCTCCGTCCCCCTCGGACGAGGAAAGACTAGTCGATCGCGGGTCGCCCGTCAGCGGGCGGGCGCCAGCACGTCTCGAACCGCGAAATTCCTTGGCGCACCCGGCTGTGGCGGCTCCGGCGGCCGGTTCGCCAGCCCTACTGCAGGCTGGCTATGCCCACCAGGACGAGGCCGATGATCAGAACGCAGAAGGCGACGAGGGAGGCGACGAAAAGCAGCGCCATGCGCAGCAGGGTTCCGACGATGCTCGTCTGGTAGACCCCTCTCATATGGACGAACAAGTGGACCGGGGCGGCGAAAAACAGGATCGATCCGTTGCCCAGCATCGACAGCAGCATGATCGTCGAGATCAGCAAACCCATAAACGAAAGCGAGTGCATGCTGAATATCAAGTGATCGAAAACGTAGAAGCGACGCTGGAATACAAACAAGATGCTCAGGATCACCGCGGATATAGGTAGCATCAGGAAGGCGAACCGTTCCCCCCATGTCTCGAGTTGCAGCTTGAACTCTTCCGGCCGGTCGATGACCCGCTGAAGGTGCTCGCGCAGCCAGTCCACGGCCGAGGCGGCGCTGGCGCCGCCTTGCTGCTCTCGCACTGCGTTGCTGAGGCGCAGCTGGCCGACCTGCGCCTTCGCGGCTTCCTTCTGGGCAGGCGTCATCTCAGTGAAGCGGGGCCTCGCGGCCCGCAGCTCGCGCCGCAGCGCCTGCCGCTCAGCGTCGGAGAGCTGGCCTGCCTTGGCCTTGGCGACTGCGCGCTCGACGTCCGCCCTCTGCGTCGGCGTCAGGTCGGCCTGATTGACGCTCATGGGTCCGAAGCTGGCGGAGAGGGCTCCACAGGCGAACAGGACCAGCAGGACCACCAGGAATAGCCGCAGCGGCGGGATCTGCGGGGCGCGCTGGCCGTCCAGGTAGCGCCGAGTGAGCCGCCCCGGACGCAGCACGAGGTCCGGCAGGGTGCGCCAGACCCGCCCGTCCATGTGGAAGACGCCCTCGACCGACTCGCCGGCGAGGCGGACCCACGAGCGGTGGAAGTCCTCGCCGAGCTGGCCGCACGCGTGGCACCAGGGACCCTGCAAGGTCGTCCGGCAACTGGCGCAGGGCGTCCCCGGCGGCGCGGCATGGGCAGCCTTCCGGCGAGCGCGGAACAGCCCGGCCGTCGCGTCGATCTGCGCAGCCTCTATCTCGTGCGCCATTCCTGCCCCCGTGCGCGGTCGGCCAACCTAGCCGATCGGCGGACGGGCGTCAGCGGGCGGGCGCCAGTACTCCTCCAGGCGCGAGATGTCGTAGCGCAGCTGTTGGTGGCGCAGCCACGGCCGCCAGCTGTCCCGCGGGGTCACCGGATCGCCCAGGTGATAGGCGGCGATCAGACCAGCCGTGAAGCCCAGCGAGGCCGACGGCAGGGGCCGGAGCCGGACGCGGCCGCCCTGGCGCAGGGCGTCGATCGCGCGTCCCAGACTCCCCTCCTGTGCGGCGATCGCGGCCTCGACGTCCGCCGGCGCGCAGCCCAGCCAGTGGGAGACCAGCCGAGTCCTCAGCCCGGCGACGAATGCGCGGTTGTCCCCCTCAGCCTCGAAGGCAAGGTCGCACTCGGTGTCGAAGCCGGTGGAGCGGTTGTTCATATTGGCCGAGCCGACGCGCAGCACCACATCGTCGATGATCGCGAGCTTGGCGTGGACGATGATCGTCCGCCCCAGCGTGGTCGTGGGCGCATAGGCGCGGAAGCGGTTGCGCACGTCGATCCCACGAAGCCGCTGCAGGAACTGCGCCCGCGTCCGGTCCATCGTGATCTGGTCGAAATAGCTGGGCGAATGCTGGGTCGAGACCAGCACCACTTCCGGCCCCTCAGGCTCGGTCAGCCGCGCCGCCAGGGCCTCGGCGACCAACGGCGAGGTGAAGTACTGGTTTTCCATGTAGATCGTGGACCTGGCCGCGCTGATGGAGGCGAGGGTCAGGTGTTCGATCTCGCGCACCCCTGGCTCCTTGCGCCAGGCCGGCGCCGTGCGCGAGATTCCGACCCTGACCTCGCGCATCTGGGGGACGACGCAGTCGGGCCACGCGTCGGGAGCCATGGGCGTGGGTGTCGGCAGGGCCTCGCCCGTGGCGCGCTGCCAGCGCTGGCGGAAGAGCTCGCCCAGGGCCTGGGCGGCCGGGCCGTCCACCAGGGCCATCACCTCATGCCGGGAATCGAAGAAGGTGTTCTCCCCCGGCGCCTTTAACCGTCTCGGATCGTCGTCGAGGTGCTCGGGTGTGTCCCACCGGTCCGGTCCGATGTCGCCGCCGCCGCAGAAGGCGACAGCGTCGTCGATGACGATCATCTTCTGGTGGTGGCAGGCGCCCATCGGCACCTTGCTGTCGAGGACGAACTTGACCGGCGTGCCGCGGAAGGCGCGGCGGTCGACGAGCGGGAAGAAGTTCTGCGTGGCGGCGATCGGGAAGGCCGAGTCCCAGCACAGGATCCGCACGTCCACCTCGCGCCTCGCCGACGCCAGATCCTTGAGAAAACGGCCGATGTGGTCGTCCTCGGGACCGCCGCCTCCGGGCTGCGGTTCGAAGAGCGTGTTGGCCTCGAACGCCCAGTTGACGAACCAGATCGACCGCCGCGCCTTCTTCATCGCCTCGCGCGCGGCGGCGAGATAGTCCGCCATGTCCACGAACACCGCCGCCCGCGGCGCGATCTCCCGTCTCCAGAAGGCGCCAGGCCAGTCGAACGCCAATACGTCCCTCCCGAAAGCTTGGCTTCCAAATGCGCGCTACCCCGCTCCGTTCCGCAAGAGGGGCTTGGCGGCGAGCCCGTTAAGGTCTTCTAGGAGCTTACAAAGAACGTAGGAGGAAGGCCCATGTCCACGCCAGCCAGGATCAATCCCAACGGCCCGCTCAAAGGCCGCGTCGCCCTCGTCACCGGCGCAAGCCGCGGGATCGGCGAGGCCATCGCCGCGCGCCTCGCCATGGAAGGCGCCCGCGTCGCGGTCTCGGCCCGCACCGCAGAGGAGGGCGAGAGCCGGCTCCCCGGCACGCTGCACGCCACCGTCGATCGCATCCGCCGCGCCGGCGGCGAGGCGGTGATGATCAAGGCGGACCTGGCGCAGGCGCGCGAGCGCGAGGCCCTGGTGGAGCAGACCATCGCCGCGCTCGGCGAGGTCGACATACTGATCAACAACGCGGCGATCACCTACTTCATGCCGGTGACCGAATTCACCGAGAAGCGCTTCAAGCTGATGATGGAGGTGCAGGTCTACGCGCCCTTCCACCTCTCGCAGCTGGTGCTGCCCGGCATGCGGGCGCGCAAGCGCGGATGGATCGTCAACATCTCCTCGCCCGCCGGCATCGACCCCAAGCCGCCGTACCAGGCGCGCGGGCGGGGCGGCACAGTCTATGGCATGTGCAAGGCCGCGCTCGAGCGGTTCAGCACCGGCCTTGCTTCGGAGGTCTTCGATGACGGGATCGCGGTGAACGTCGTCTCGCCGGGACTGGTCGACACCCCCGGCGTCGCCGTCCACGGCCTGATCAACGAGGCGACCAAGGATCGGGTCCAGCCGATCGAGTACATCGCCGAGGCGACCTACCGCCTGGCCAGCGGCGACCCGGCGACCCTGACTGGCCGCATCGCCTATGCCGAGCCCCTGCTCAAAGAGCTTGGACTGGAGCCCAGCGCCCTGGTCTGAGCCGCGTTCCGGAAACCTGCCTCCGTCCCTCGACGTTTGATCGCGCCGAGGGATTCAAAACGTGCGCCGCCGGACAGCCCCGTAGGGCCCGGCGGCGGGAGGCTCGAAAGTGAAATCGATTGCGACCGCCATGGCCATGCTCGCGCTGGGCGCGGCGCCGGCCGCCCTGGCCCAGCCCTATCCGTCAAGCCAGCCCTATCCGCCGCCAACTCCGCCCTATCAGTATTATCAGGGCCAGGCCTATCCGCCCGCTTCCGACCAGCCGCCGTACACGGACGACCAGAACCAGCGCGCGGCCCAGCCGTACGACCGCTCCGAGGGCACGTATGAGCAGCAGATGCGGCAGTACCAGCATGACCGGAGAGAGTACGAACGTCAGCGCCACGCCTATGACGCGGAGTTCGACGCCAGGGACGCCAACGCCGAGGCGCCTCCGCCGCCGTCGAACGCCGGCTCAGGGCGCGATATCTATCGCTACAGCGAGACCGCGCCGTTCCATGACGGACCATGGGAGCGCGGCGACCGCGGCGGACGCTGGTTCCGCGAACACGGCTGCCGCCTCGCCGCTCCCCATGATGATCCCGATCCGGACCCCGGCCACGTCTTCCCTGTCTGCCCCGACACCGACGGCCACTATCGCCCGGCCGAGTGATCGCCCTCAGGAGACGACGAGATCGCTGTGCTCCGGCCGCCGGCGGAGCCAGTGCGCGGCGTAGCCGCAAAGGGGGACGATGCGCAGTCCCTGCTCGCGGGCGTAGGCGGCGATCTCCTCCATCAACCGCCCTGCCGCCCCGCTCCCCCTCAGGGCGAGCGGGGCCTCGACGTGGTCCAGGATCAACCGGCCCTCGCCGTGGCGGAAATCGGCGAAGACGACCTGGCCAGCCTCATCGCGCTCGAAGCGTCCGGCGACGTTGTTGAGTCTCATTGGCTATTCCTGCGTCCTCGAGGCCAGTCCGGCCAGGTTTGACTTGCGGGCACATCCCCTTTGCAACAAAATTGCAATAGACTTAGGGTCCTGACTTGAAGGTGGAGCGGAGTGCTGGGGGTTCACGCCGATGAGGCATAGGGCGACCGCGCTGATCCTCGCCGCCTCCGCCGCCGCGGTCGCGGGATGTGATCGGCCCAAGCCGTCGCCCGCGCTCTCGCAGACGCCAGCGCCCATCGCCGGACCGTCCCGTCGCGCCGGCCTGTGGGAGCAGAAGATGTTCAGCGACGGCCGGCGAGCCCACGGCGTGGTCCGTGTATGCCTCGGCGCCGCTTCCCAAGAGAGCCCCTGGCTCTTTGCCCAGGATATCGGCGCGGGCAGGTGCCACCGTTCGATGGCGCGAGCCCCGGACGGGGCCTATCGCTTTGCCTCTGTTTGCAAATTCGGACAGAGCGCCGTGTTCACCTCGACCGGCGTCGCGCGCGGCGACTTCTCGACCTCCTACGACGTGCAGTCGGTCGTCACCGTCACCGGAGCTCCGCTGGCGGAATTCGACGGGAAGCACGACCTGCGCGTGGAGGGCCGCTACCGGGGCGCCTGCCCGCCTGGCATGGCGCCCGGCGAAGCGAGTCTGGGCCGGGGAATTAACCTGAACCCCCGTCGGCTACCGCAACTGGCCAATCTCTTCGCCGGGGCCTGACGGGCCTCAGATCCGCTCGACCGCCATCGCGACGGCCTCGCCCCCGCCGATGCACAGGGACGCCAGCCCACGCCGCCCGCCCCGCGCTTTCAGGGCCGCCAGAAGGGTCGCCAGGATACGGGCGCCCGAGGCGCCGATCGGATGGCCGAGCGCGCAGGCCCCGCCATTCACGTTCATCGTCTCGTGCGGGATGCCCAGCTCGCGCATGGCGATCATCGACACCACCGCGAAGGCTTCGTTGACCTCGAAGAGATCGACATCGTCGATCTTCCAGCCCGCGCGAGCGAGCGCCCTCTGCATTGCCGGCACGGGCGCCGTAGTGAACTGGCTGGGGGCGTGGGCGTGGGCGGCGTGGGAGACGACGCGCGCCACCGGCTCCAGCCCCAGGCTCTCGGCCGTGGAAGCCCGCATCATCACGAGGGCCGCCGCGCCGTCCGAGATCGAGGAGGCGTTTGCCGCCGTGATCGTTCCGTCCTTGGCGAAGGCCGGGCGCAGGGTGGGGATCTTCGCCGGATCGGCCTTCAACGGTTGCTCGTCCGACTCGACGCGCTCGACGCCCTTGCGGCCCGGAACCTCGACGGCGACGATCTCACGGGCGAAGGCGCCGCCTTCGACAGCGCGGCGGGCGCGGTTCAGGCTCTCCGTCGCGTAGGCGTCCATGTCCTCGCGAGTGAACTGGTAGGCCCGGGCGGTCTCCTCGGCGAAGGCCCCCATCAGCTTGCCGGGCTCGTAGGCGTCTTCCAGCCCGTCGAGGTACATCGAGTCCATCACCCGGTCGTGGCCGATGCGGGCGCCGCCACGGTGCTTGGCCAGCAGGTACGGCGCATTGGTCATGCTCTCCATACCCCCGGCGACGATGATGTCGGCGGTCCCGGCCGCCAGGGCGTCATGGGCCATGATCGCGGCCTGCAGGCCCGAGCCGCACATCTTGTTGACGGTCGTGGCCTGGGTCCCCTCAGGCAGGCCCGCGCCCAGCGCCGCCTGGCGCGCCGTGGCCTGGCCGAGGCCGGCGGGCAGGACGCAGCCCATGAAGATCTGTTCCACCTTGTCGGCCGGGGCGCGAGAGCGCTCCAAAGCCGCCTTCACCGCGGCCGCGCCCAGCTGGGTGGCGTTGAGGCCGGTCAGGGCGCCCTGGAAACCGCCCATGGGGGTGCGGGCGTAATCGACGATGACGACGGGATCGGCGGACACGGGCGGCCTCGGCTTTGGCTATGTACGAGGTGCGGATTTGGTCCCCCGCGAGCGCGACGGCAAGCCCCGCGTTTTGCGTCTGCGAAGATCAGCTCCAGGAGGCGGCGATGAAGCCCCCGCCGAGGACCCGCGAGGGCTCCCCCGCGTCGTAGAGGACGCACGCCTGGCCCGGCGCCACCGCCTCTTCGGGCGTGTCGAACACGACCTCGACCCCTTCGGCCCCGAGCCTCAGGCGCGCAGGCGCGGGCTCGCGCGTGGAACGGACGCGCGCCAGCACCGGCCTGGCCGCAGCGGCCGCCGCTTCCAGGCTCGCCTCGTCCCCGAGCCAGTTGGTCTCGGTCAGGCGCAGTCCGTGGGCGAGGAGAGCTTCGCGAGGACCAACGATCACCTGGCGCGCAGTCGGGTCGAGCCGGACCACGAACAGGGGGTCGCCGACGGCGACGCCCAGACCACGCCGCTGGCCCACGGTGTAGCGGCTGACGCCCTCGTGGCGGCCGAGCACGCGCCCGTCGACGTGTACTATGTCGCCGCCTTCCGCGACGGCGGGGCGCAGGCGGTCGATCACGGTCACATACCGTCCGTCCGGGACGAAGCAGATGTCCTGACTGTCCGGCTTGGCCGCCGCCTGCAGGCCGAGCTCTGTGGCAAGCCGCCGGACCTCCGTCTTCTCCAAGTCCCCAAGGGGGAAGCGCAGGTAGGCAAGCTGCTCGGGCGTCGTGGCGAACAGGAAATAGCTCTGGTCGCGTGAAGGATCGCAGGCCCGGTGGAGTTCGGGTCCGTGAGGGCCTTCTACTCGCCGCACATAGTGGCCCGTGGCGAGGGCTTCGGCTCCCAGCTCGCGCGCCACGTCCAGCAGGTCGCGGAACTTCACCGTCTGGTTGCAGCGCACGCAGGGGATCGGCGTCTCGCCGCGGGCGTAGGCGTCCACGAAAGGTTGGATCACCGACTCCTCGAAGCGGCGTTCGTAGTCGAGGACGTAGTGGGGGATCCCCAGAGCCTCCGCCGCCATGCGCGCGTCGAGGATGTCCTGGCCGGCGCAGCATGCGCCCTTACGTCCGACCGCCGCTCCGGCGTCGTACAACTGTAGGGTCACGCCCACGGCCTCGAATCCGGCCCGTGCGAGGACGGCGGCGGTGACGGTGGAATCGACGCCCCCCGACATGGCGGCCAAGACTCGCGCGCCTGCTGGCAGGCCGACGGCGCGGCGCGCGGCGGCCTCCACATCGTCCAGACGGGGTTGTTCCATGATGGCGCTGGTCATCGCGGTCCACATCTAGTCGTGGGAGGACGCCGTTGCGAGGCGCCGCGTCGTCGCAAAAGGTTCCCAGAAATTCGCGCTTCCGGACAATTTGATTGGACACCGCGGCGCCGATGCAACAGGTTTCAACCTGGGGTTGGAGGCGTTTCGGGGGCGCCGGAAGGGTGCCATGGTGAGTTATCGCATCTACGTGCTCGACAGCGAAGATCGGGTCGCTGCGGTCGTCGAACGCGAGATGGAAAGCGACGCCGCAGCGACGCGCGCCGCGGAGGCGCTGAGGGGGGACGCCCCAGCCGCTGAGGTCTGGCGCGGCGCGGAACTGGTGTCGCGCACGGGCGCCGTCTTTGCGCCGTTCGCCGCCTCCCAGGACCTCAGCCGCTCGGATTTGCGGCGGGTCTGAACCGCGACGCGCCCATCCGCGCCATTGCGGCGGACTCCCTGCGCTGCTAGCCGTCACGCGCAGAGGCGGGGGTGAGTTTTCTCGAGGATGCCGGCTATGGAACCGATCAAGGGCGGGGCCACACCGTCCGCGCGCCGCGGCCGGGTCTGGTCGCTGTTGACCTTCGACCGAATGATCACGGGTCCGGTGATCCACCTGGTCTACTGGGCCGGGCTGGGCGTGCTGGTGATCGCCGCCTTCTCGGTCATGGGCGCCTCGGTTGGCGTGGCCTGGCGCGAGGGGGGCTGGGCCATCCTGCTGGCGATCCCCGTGCTGGTGGCCGGCCTGCTTGTGGTGCTTTGCGGCGCGCTCCTATGGCGGGCCTTCTGCGAGTTCTACGTCGCCATATTCCGCATCGGCGATGACCTTGCGGCCCTTCGCCGCGCAGCTGAGCGCGAGGCCAACGCGCCGCGGTGACGCGCGCAAGGTCACAAAAGAGTCATCGCCCGCGCGCTTGGCCGGGCGGACAAATCACCCTACGCCGTTAACACCTTTCGTTAACCATTCAGCCCTCTAGATTCGGGCGGTCGACACGGACCCGGAGCCGGTGCTTCGGGCCCGGCGCTGACGGATTCGCTGGCGGGGAGATAACGGGTGCGCATCCTCCTGATCGAAGACGATTCCACCGTCAGTCGTGGCATTGAGCTGATCCTCAAACGCGAAGGCTTCAACGTCTACACGACGGAGCTGGGCGAGGAAGGCGCGGATCTTGGCAAGCTATACGACTACGATCTGATCCTGCTCGACCTGAGCCTGCCCGACATGAATGGCCTGGAGGTGCTTCGAGCCCTGCGCAATGCGCGGGTCGAGACACCGGTCATGATCCTGACGGGAAGCGCCGAGGTGGAGATCAAGGTGCGTAGCCTGGGCGGCGGGGCCGACGACTATGTGACAAAGCCCTTCCATCACGACGAACTCGTCGCGCGGATCCACGCCATCGTGCGCCGCTCCAAGGGCCACAGCCAGTCGACCATCCGGACCGGCGACATCGTGGTCAATCTCGACGGCAAGACGGTCGAGGTGAGGGGTGAGCGGGTGCATCTGACCGGCAAGGAATATCAGATGCTCGAGCTGCTCTCCCTGCGGAAGGGGACCACTCTCACCAAGGAGATGTTCCTCAACCACCTCTATGGCGGGATGGACGAGCCGGAGTTGAAGATCATCGACGTCTTCATCTGCAAGCTGCGCAAGAAGCTCAAGATGGCGGCGAGCGACCACTGCATCGAGACCGTCTGGGGCCGGGGCTACATGCTGCAGGATCCGCGAGAGAAGGTCCCAGCCTAGGATGAGCCGCCTGGCCGCCCTGGCGAGCCTGCTGGCGGCGACCTTTCTCCTGTTCTACGTGGGCGCCCGGACGCCCCAGCCACGCGCCGAAGGCCCGGCCTCCCGCAACTTCTGCGCCCACTGCGCCCTGGCCGAGATCGCGGTCATCGCTGTTCGCCCCCACCCTGTCGGCTCCCCAGCCAACGCGGCCGTTCGCGACTACCTCATGGCCCGGATGGGACTGCTCGGGCTCTCGCCGAGGGTGCAGCGGGCGGACAGCCGAGACATCATGAACTTTCGCAGGGACGCCTTTGTCGCCGTCGCTCCTGTGGAGAACCTAGTGGGCGTTTTGCCCGGCCGCGACCACAGCCTTCCCGCCCTGGCCCTGATGGCCCACTACGACAGCGTGCCGGGCTCTCCCGGCGCAGCGGATGATGCGACGAGCGTGGCGACCATACTCGACATCGTCCGCGCGCTTCGCGTCCGAGGCCCTCCCGCCCGCGATGTCATGGTGGTCATCACTGATGGCGAGGAGGCGGGCCTGCTGGGCGCCCGCGCCTTCTTCGACCAGGATCCCGCCGCCGCACACGTGGGCTTCGTGATGAACCTGGAGGCCCGCGGCGGGGGCGGCAGGACCAGCATGTTCGAGACCGGCGCGAACGACGGCGCCGCCATCGGCCTCTTCCAGCGGACAGCCGCAGCCCCCAGCAGCAACTCACTCCTTCCTTTCATCTACCGCTATCTGCCCAACAACACCGACTTCACCATCGCCAAGAAGCGGGGCCTTGCCGGTTTCAACTTCGCGTTCATCGGCAGGCAGTTCGACTATCATTCCCCCAGTTCGACGATCGCGAACCTGGACAGTGGGTCGGTCCAGCACATGGGCGAGACGACGCTGGGCCCCGCGGCCGCGCTCGCCTACTCGCCGCAACTTCCAGCTCGGACGCCCGACATCGTCTATTCGGACGTCCTTGGCGCAGGCGTGATCGCCTATCCCCCGGTCTGGGGTTGGGCTGTCATCCTCACCACCGCCGTCCTCCTCATTGCCGTCGCCGCCCAGCTTCCCGGGCGCGAGCGGCTGTCATGGCCCGCGGTCACTCGAGGAGGCCTCGCGGGTCTCGCCATCCTGGCGATCGCGGGCGCCCTCCTCTACCTGGCGCGTCAGTCGACTGGAGTCGGAATCGGCTGGATGCCCTACCGGCCGCTGCTCGCGCGCTTCTGGCTATTCGAACTCGCGATGCTTTTGACGGCGCTGGCGGGGATGGCCTTCGGGCCCGCCCTGCTGGGCCGCGGGGATCGGATGGCGAGCGGATGGATCGGGCTGCTCCTGACCGGCCTCGTCGCGAGCCTCGTCCTGCAGGTCTTCGCCCCGCTCACAGTTTTCCTCGTCGCCTGGCCCACCCTGGCAGGCGCGGCGGGCGCGGCCCTGACTGCAGGTGGCTCGCGAACCACCCGGCTGCCCTGGTTGTGGTACGCGATTATCGCGATCGTCGCGCTCGCCTGGATCGGGGGTTGGTTCCACGGTCTTTTGCAGGGTCTCGACATGGCCCCCGCCTGCGCCGTCTTCGCATGGCTGGCGAGCCTTCTTCTCTGGCCCCTCCTCTGCCCGCCGCCGCGGCCGGGCTGGGCGGCGCTAGGCCCCGCAGCGGTCTTCGCCCTGGCGGCCTGCGTGATCCTGCTGGGCATCCGGCTGACCCAGCCCTGGTCGCCCCGTTATCCGCGCGCTGTCCAACCCCTCTATGTGACCAACGGGACGCAGGCCTGGCGGGCGAGCCTGTCGTCGGCAGATGCGTGGACCGCGAGCTATCTCGGCTCTGGCGGGGCGGCGCGACCTATCCCCGACGTCCCGGGCGCTCCCGGCTCCCTTGTCGCCGCGCCCGCCCCGCTCCAGCCGCTGCCTCCCCCGCTCAGCGTCACTCATACGGCTGACACTCTGGTTGTCCGGTGTGACCCATCCGAGCGGCAGGAAGCGCTGGTTCTCGAGTTCAAGACCAACCAGCCGGTGCTGGGGGTGGACGTCGACGGCGCGCCGGTGGCGGCCCTTACTGCGCGCCAGTCGCGCCTCCGGATCGCCTGGCAGGCAGAACACCGCCCGATCTCCGTGACCATCCGAGCGCCTGCCGGGAATCAGATCGACCTGACTTACGCGGCCTGGCTATCGGGTTGGCCAGGCGGCGTCGCCACCCCCCCGTCCCTCACCTCGAGGGTGATGGGCTGGGATCGGCCCGGCTACAGCGTGTTCACCGGCCAGCAGCACGTCCGCTTCTGAGGCTGGGCGAAACCCGACTCCCGATTTCCCCCTTGCATAATCCCCGCCAAAGATCGATATATCGAAACGTACGATATATCTCGTACTATCTTTGGAGGCATTCATATGCATCATCATTTCCACAGGCGCGGCGCCTGGCGCGACTTTGCCCATCCCAGACGAGGTTTTGGGGCGCTGCACGATCACGTCGCTGACCACGGCCGACGTCACCGCCGCGGCGGTAGGGTGTTCGATCAGGGCGACCTGAAATGGGTCATCCTGCAGCTCATCGCCGACAAGCCGAGCCACGGATACGAGCTCATCAAGACCATCGAGGAACGGCTCGGGGGCGCCTACAGCCCAAGCCCCGGGGTGATCTATCCGACCCTCACCTTGCTGGAGGACATCGGATATATCGCGCCAGCCGGCGAGGAAGGCTCACGTCGAGCCTACGCCATCACCGACGAGGGCCGTCGCGCCCTGGAGGAGAACAGCGCGGCGGTCAGTTCGCTCAACGAGCGGATGGAACAGGTCGCCGAACGTACGGCCGGTCGAGCGGCTCCGCAGATCGTTCGCGCCATGGAGAACCTTCGGCTCGCTCTGCGCCTGCGACTGGAACGAGGCCCCCTCACGGCCGAGCAGATCGCCCGCATCAGCGACATCCTCGACGGCGCCGCCCGTTCGATTGAAAACGACTGAATCGGAACGCCTAGGCTTTCCTCCCGTTTTGGCCTGTCCGAGGGACTAACGAGAGGAATCGGAATGCGATTCTTGACAAACAAAGTGCTGGGCGCGGCGGTGATCGCCACAAGCCTGGCCGCCTCGGCGGGCGCCGCCAGCGCCTATGTGGCCTGCAACAACTCCGGCCAGTGCTGGCACGTGCGCGACCGCTTCGACTATCCGGCCGGCGCCGGTGTGGTGATCCACGAGGATGGGTGGGTCTTCGACCGTGCTGGCCACTACCACTGGGCGAAGGATCGCCCCGGCCGCGGCTACTGGGACCACGGCCGCTGGCGGCGGTTCTGAGCCGTTGGGGCTCCTTCCATCGGGAAGGAGCCCCAAATCCGTCTGAGCGAGGCCTGCTTTAGGCGTCGAATACGATGACCGACCGTGCGAGCTGGCCGGTCTTCATTTCCTCAAACGCCTCGTTGACCTGTTCCAGCTTGATCCGCTGGGAGATCATCTCGTCCAGCTTCAGCTTGCCGGCGAGGTACATGTCCACAAGGCGCGGCATGTCCACCGGGAAGTGATTGGAACCCATCAGTGAGCCCTGGATCTTCTTCTCGCTGAGGAAGGCCCAGCCCGGGATTTCGATCGTCTGTCCGAAGGGGATCATGCCGATAATGTTGGCGACCCCGCCGCGGCGGATCATGCCGAAGGCCTGCTCCGCCGTCTTCTTCAGGCCGATGGCCTCGAAGCTGTGCTGGACGCCGCCCTTCGTCATTTCCAGCACCTCCTTCACCGGATCGGTGTTGGCCGAGCAGATGAAGTCGGTGGCCCCGAAGTGGCGGGCCATGTTGTCCTTAGACGGCGACAGGTCGATGGCGATGATCCGGCTGGCGCCGGCGATTGCCGCCCCGTTGATCGCCGCCAGGCCGACGCCGCCACAGCCGATCACGGCCACGGTGTCGCCGGGACGGACGTTCGAGGTGTGGAACACCGCGCCCACGCCGGTCATCACGCCACAGCCGATCAGGGCGGCGCGGTCGAGGGGCATATCCTTGCGGATCGGCGTGCAGGCATGCTCGTGGATCAGCATCTGCTCGGCGAAGGATGACAGGTTCAGGTACTGGTTCATCTGCCCGTCCTTCTTGGACAGGCGCGGCTCGTCCGTCTGCTCCCGCTTGGTCTCGGGGTTCGTGCAGAGGCTCATGTGGCCGGTGAGACAGTACTCGCAGTGGCCGCAGAAGGCCGACAGGCAGGTGATGACGTGGTCGCCCGGCTTCACCGTGCGAACTTCCGAGCCGACCTGCTCGACGACGCCGGCGCTCTCGTGCCCGATGACCGCGGGCAGCGGATGCGGATAGAGACCTTCCATAAAGTGGAGGTCCGAGTGGCAGACGCCGGCTGCGGCGGTGCGGATCAGCACCTCGTGAGGCCCGGGCTTGTTGATCTGCACGTCCTCGATCTGCAGCGGCTTTTTGACTTCGCGCAGAACCGCAGCCTTCATGATCGATCTCCCTTTCCTTGATCTTGTTGCGGCTTATCGCTGTTCAGCCAGCCTTGTCCAAGGAGAAAAAGAGTCGGAACGGACGCGTCGCCGCCCGCAGTTGCCGCGCGCTCCCCGAGGCTCTACACGGGCGGCATGAAGCGTGTCGTGATGGCGGCGACGGCCGCGCTGCTGCTGGCCGCGTGCGAAGAAACTCCCATGGGACCGGAGGCGCCGGCGACAGGTCCCCCGCCGTCCAGTTACGGCGTTCCCCCACCCAGCGCCTTCAACGCCCAGGAGTTCGCCTGGTCGATCGAACACGGAAACGGATCGATCACCGGAACCTTCGGCTACCATCGAGGCCCGGCGCACTACGTCTGCCAGGGCGAGGACGTCCTGCTGATCCCGGAGACGCCCTGGAGCCGGCGGCGAATGATCATCCTGTACGGCTCGGCAAGCGCGGCGGCCATTCCGGTGTCGATCGTTCGCGCGCGCAGCCCTTCGGCGCCCAGCGGCGACTATGCCCGGTACGTGCGGCGGACCACCTGCGACGCCGACAATCACTTCGCTTTCGACGGCCTTCCCGTCGGTCCCTGGTATGTCGTGACAGTGGGCCGTTCCACCGATGGTTCCGGGGAGCCGATCGCGGTGACGCGTCGTGTCGAAATCGGCTCTGGTCCGCGTACCGTCGCCCTATATTAAAGTTCTTAAAGAAGATTTCATCTAGCGATCGCCCATGGCGGTCGAAAAACTCCTCCCCAAACCCCATGTAAACGGCCTGTTCAGCCTGTGTTCAGGGCGCGCCCCTAACATGCAAGGCTGATGTCCAGAGGACCGAGCAAGACCCGCGAGAGTCGCGAGGCCACCTCGAATACTCGGGAGGTGCTTGTGATGAACAGAGGATTCAAGTTTGGCCTTGCTGCGGCGGTCGCTGGCGCGACGGTGGCCATGGCCGCCACGTCGGCGAGCGCGGCGGGACACGGGGGTGGCGGGTTCGGCGGCGGCCACGGCGGTTTCGGCGGCGGCTTTGGCGGCGGTCACGCGGCCTACAGCGGCGGTCATGCCGGCTTCAGCGGCGGTCACTCCAGCTTTGGCGGCGGTCGAGGCGTTGCCGGTGGTTACGGCGGCCATGGCTATGGCGGCCATGACGGCGGTCATGACGGCGGTTACGCCCACGGATACGGCCACGGTTATCGCGGTGGTTACTACGGCGGCTATGGCGGCTATGGATGGGGACTCGCCGGCGGCCTGGCCGGCCTGGCGATCGGCTCCGCCCTCGCCGATTCCTACTACGATGGCGGCGACTACGGCTACGACTGCGGAACCGTGTGGGATCCCGACTATGGCGAATACGTGCCGGCGCCGGGCTGCTGATACTGGCTGGAAGAGAGAAAGCGGGCCCCGCGCCTCTCGCGCGGGGCCCTTTTTCGTTCAGTTGACGGTCGCGCGCCCGATCTCCAGGCCCTCGCGATCGGCGCCGACGCGGATGACCGAGCCGTCGGCGAAGTCGCCGGCGAGGAGCTTCCGCGCGATCGGGTCGATCAATTCCTTCTGGATCACGCGCTTGAGCGGCCGCGCCCCGTAGACGCTGTCGTACCCGCGTTCGGCGAGCCAGTGCTGCGCCTGACCATCGAGATCGAGCGTCAGGCGCCGATTCTCGAGCAGCTTCTCCACCCGCCTGAGCTGGATTCGGACGATGGAGTCCATCTGCTCGCGACCAAGCCGCTTGAACAGGATGATCTCGTCGATCCGGTTGAGGAACTCCGGCCGGAAGTGCTTGCGCACCGCGTCCATGACCAGGTGACGCACAGTATCGGTCTCCTCGCCCTCGCCCTGGGCGGCCAGGAACTCCGAACCGAGGTTCGAGGTCATGACGATCAGCGTGTTGCGGAAATCCACCGTCCGTCCCTGCCCGTCGGTCAACCGACCTTCGTCGAGCACCTGCAGCAGGACGTTGAACACGTCCGGATGGGCCTTCTCGACCTCGTCGAAGAGTACGACCTGATAGGGTCGCCGCCGCACGGCTTCGGTGAGCGCTCCGCCCTCGTCGTATCCGACATAGCCGGGGGGCGCCCCAATCATCCGGCTGACCGAGTGCTTCTCCATGTACTCGCTCATGTCGATGCGGGTGATCGCCGCCTCGTCATCGAAGAGGAACTCGGCCAGCGCCTTGGTCAGCTCCGTTTTGCCCACGCCGGTGGGGCCAAGGAAGAGGAAGGAGCCGATCGGCCGCCCGGCGTCCTGCAGCCCAGCGCGGGCGCGCCGCACGGCGTCGGACACGGCCTGCAGGGCCTCCTCCTGGCCGACGACACGGCTGCGAAGGGAGTCCTCCATCCGCAACAGCTTTTCGCGCTCGCCCTCGAGCATCTTCTCCACCGGCACGCCCGTCCATCGGGACACCACAGCGGCGATCTGCTCGGAGTCGACGACCTCTGGCGTGAGGGCGTCATCCCCCTTCTTCTCCTCGTCGGCGAGCCGCTTTTCGAGGCCGGGGATCTCGCCGTAGGCGATCTCCGAGGCGCGCTGGAGATCACCGCGCCTCTGGGCGGCGGCGAGCTCCGCGCGCAGGCGTTCGAGCGCCTCGCGCGCCTGGGCGGCCTGCCCGACCTTCTCCTTTTCCGCCTTCCAGCGCGCGGTCATCTCGGCCGAGCGGCCTTCCAGGTCGTCGAGCTCCTCTTCCAGCTTCTCCAGGCGCTGATGGGAGGCCGCATCGGTCTCCTTGGAGAGAGCCTCGCGCTCGATCTTCAGCTGGATGACCCGACGGTCGATCTCGTCGAGCTCTTCGGGCTTGGAGTCGACGGCCATGCGCACGCGACTAGCAGCCTCGTCGATCAGGTCGATCGCCTTGTCCGGCAGGAAGCGGTCGGCAATGTAGCGGTTCGAAAGGGTCGCCGCCGACACGATGGCGGAGTCGGAGATGCGGACGCCGTGGTGCGTCTCGTACTTCTCCTTCAGCCCGCGCAGGATGGAAATCGTGTCCTCCACCGTCGGCTCGCCGACGAAGACCGGCTGGAAACGACGCGCCAGGGCGGCGTCCTTTTCCACGTGCTTACGGTACTCATCGAGGGTCGTGGCGCCGACACAGTGGAGCTCTCCGCGCGCCAGGGCCGGTTTCAGGAGATTGGAGGCGTCCATCGCTCCGTCGGACTTGCCGGCGCCGACGAGGGTGTGCATCTCGTCGATGAAGAGGATGATCGAGCCTTCGGCGGCCGTGACCTCGTTCAGCACCGCCTTGAGCCGCTCTTCGAATTCACCGCGGTACTTCGCGCCCGCGATCAACGAGCCCATGTCGAGGGCGAGCAGCTTCTTGTCCTTCAGGCTCTCAGGCACGTCGCCGTTGACGATGCGCTGGGCGAGGCCCTCGACGATTGCGGTCTTGCCGACGCCGGGCTCGCCAATCAGGACGGGGTTGTTCTTCGTCCGGCGCGCCAGGACCTGGATCGTGCGGCGGATCTCTTCGTCACGGCCGATCACCGGGTCCAGCTTCTGGTCGCGCGCCTGCTGGGTCAGGTCGCGGGCATAGCGCTTCAGGGCCTCGTAGCCTTCCTCGGCCGAGGCGCTGTCGGCGGTGCGTCCCTTGCGCATCACCTTGGCGGCTTCTTCGAGCGCGCCGGCCTTCGCGCCCGCGCCGCCGAGCGCCTTGGCGGCGTCGCCGCCGTCCTTCGCCAGGGCAATGAGCAGCCGTTCGGTGGTCACGAAGGCGTCGGAAGCGGCCTTGGCATCCTGCTCGGCCGTCGCGAACACGCGCGCCAGCTCCGGCTTCATGTAGAGTTGGCCGCCGCCGCCCTCGACTTTGGGAGCCTTGTCGAGCAGGGCCTCGACGGCCGCGTCGGCGGCGTCAGGTCGGCCGCCCGCCTGCTGGATGAGGGCGCGCGCGAGGCCGTCCTTCTCCTCGAGCAGCACCTTGAGCAGGTGCTCGGGCCCCATCTGTTGGTTGCGCCGCGCCAGGGCGAGCGATTGCGCCGACTGGATCGCCTGCTTGGCGCGGTCGGAATAAATGTCCAGGTTCATCAGGATCCTCTGACGGAAAATCCTCCCCCATTTAGTGTTGCGCTAATGTCACACAAGGGCGCGTCCTCGCCGCCGGAGAACTCGCTGCGCCCGATGGGCGTTACTGAGCCGCAAGAGGATCGGTGATGGCGCGGTGATCGAAAAGCGTCCCAAAGGCGTGCTGGGTCTGGGTTGGGCCTGCCTCGAGAGCGCCGCGAGCGGCCGGCCGGAACATCGTCCGACGTCGGCTGATTATCCCGACAGCATCGTCCGCCGCTTCTCCTTCCAGGCCGGTGGGGGGCTTGGTTGGACGCTCTCCGCACTGACCAGTCCACGGAGCCGCCCCACGCCCTGGAAGATCCTGGTGATCACCGGTTCGCCGTCGTGGGCCGAATACTGGGCTCCGGTGCTCGCGGCCCTTCCGCAGGACCGCGAGATGGTGGTCGTCGACCGGCCTGGATTCGCCTGCAGCGAACCAGAGACCTGCGTCCCCGATATCACGCTCCAGGCCCGGGCCTTGGCGCCGGTGCTGGCGACGGCGCCGGGGCAGAAGCTGCTGCTGGTCGGTCAGTCCTATGGCGCGGCCATCGCCACCCTGATGGCGCGCGCGAGCGGTCGAGCGCTGGGAGGTCTCGTCCTGCTCTCGAGCTACCTGGGGGAGCCGGGACCCACC
>DASXGQ010000001.1:0-3341 GCA_036488995.1 Caulobacteraceae bacterium | reverse complement strand
TTCTTCTCGGCGGCGCCGCGAATGGTTCTTGGCGGGTTTGGCGGCGCCTTGGCGGACAGGTTTGATCGCCGGCGGGTCATGCTTCTGGCCAATGTCGGCTACGTCGTCTCGAGCGGTCTGCTCCTCGCCAGTTTCGCTTCGGGCGCGTTCCGGCTCTGGCATCTCTACGTACTCGTCCTCGGCAGCTCTCTTTGCGCCGCGATCGAGGCGCCGGCCTTCCAGGCGTCCGTGGCCATGCTCGTGCCGGACAGCCATCGAGATCGCGCCAACGCCATTGGCATGATCGGCGGGCCAGCGGCCGGCGTGCTCGCGCCGACGATAGCCGGGCTGCTCTATGCGATCATCGGCGTCGTGGGCTCCATCTCGCTGGACATCGCGAGCTTCGTGGTCGCGCTTGTCGCGCTCGTCATGGTCCGCATTCCGATGCCGGGGCCGACCGCCGAGGGACTTGCCATGCGGGCTTCAGTCTGGCGACAGGCCTTCGACGGCTTTCGGTACCTCGGCGCCCGCCCAGGGCTTCTAGGCCTTTGCGGCTTTTTCACTATCACGACCTTCCTCGTCTTGGGCGTGATGGTGCTCAACGTCCCCTACATCTTCGACCGGACGGGAAACGTCGCCGTGCTCGGTGTCGTCGTGGGCGGGCTAAATCTCGGCGCGTTGGCCGGCGCAGTGACGATGGCCGCCTGGGGTGGAACTCGCCCTCGCATCCACACCGTCATGCTCGCCGCCGCGATGGTCGGAGCGTTCCTTGCTCTGGCTGGCTTGTCGAGGGGAGCGCTCTCAATCGGCGCAAGCCTCTTCATGCTCATGTTTGCGATCCCGTTCATCGAAGCGGCGTCGATGTCGATCTTCCAGGCAAAGACGGCGCCCGACCTCCAGGGGCGGGTGTTCGCGGCCGTCAGCCAGATCACCGCCCTGCTCAGGCCCGCGGCCTACCTCGTCGTAGGCCCTTTGGCGGACCGCGTGTTCGAGCCGGCAAGGCGGGTGCCGGTCTGGCGCCACGTCGCCTGGCTCGTGGGCGCAGGCCAAGGCGCCGGCATTGGGCTCATGTTCGTTATCGCCGGAACGCTGGCGCTGTTCTTGAGCCTCGCCGTCTATGGCGTTCCGGCCATCAGGCGGATGGAGACCACGCTTCCCGACCATGGCGCCACCGTCGAGCCGGCATAGAGCCATCAGCCTGGATCGCCGAAATGTCGCTGATCTCTAGATCAGGGCGCCAACTGCAATCACCGCCGCCCAGCCAATCAGTGCGGCGCCGAGCGGCTGACTGATTTTGCGCCCCCACGGCGCGTTCTTCTCCAGCGCCATGACAGCGGCCAGAAGAAACATCCACCCGACGTTTCCCGTACCGACCACGAACATCAGCAACATGATCGCCCAGCAGCAGCCGACACAGAACAGGCCGTGGTCAACCCCGAGGCGGAACGCCTCGTGTCCCGGCTGCACGCCGCGCCAGTGCTTGATGATGAAGCCAAGCGGGGTGCGGCAACGATCCAGACAGTGATACTTCAGGCGGGTGAACTGGAAGGCGCCGGCGATCAGGAGAATCGTCGCCCCAACCAACCAGCCATGTGACGCCAGCCAGGCCGCGTGACCCACCGCCGAATGCAGCGTCAGGTCGAGCCCGTGCGCGGCGAGACCGAAGACGGCCCACGTCAGCAGGTACCCGGCGACGAGCAGCCCCATCAAACCAGCGCGGTCGGCGCGCGCAGACACCATGAGCTGAAATCGCCGCAACAGTGGCAGCGTGGTCGGCAGCATCATGGCCACCAACATCAACAGCCAGCCGCTGGCGTAGAGAAACAGCGGCAGCACGATGTGGCCAGCCGGCAAGGCGCTGCAGATCGTGGCCGCGAAGCCGATGTCGGTCCATCGCCCGTGGTCGAGATAGCGGCCGTAGGGGCTCAATTGCCAGAGCAACAGCGTCGCCCACGACAGGCCGACCAGGGCCGTCGTCACCGGGATGAAAAGACTTGGCGCGCGCATGGATCGGCTTGCCGATTTGGCGCGCTGTCAGCCGTCGAAGACGAACGTGCTCTGCAGGGCGTTGAAACCCGAGATGTCGATGTCGTGCCCGAGTTCCGGATTCTTGGACCGATAGCGAGTCGCCTTGCCGACAAACACAGGCGCGCCAGGAACGGTGGAAAAGATCGTGTTGGCGAGGGTCGTCGCTTCGCCGCCCGGCCCAAGGTACGGCTCGAGTTCTGCAAGGCCGGCGTCGGCGATCTTCAGCGTGCCGCGACCCTCATTGACGGTGAACGTGATCGGGACCCGTTCCACCGAAACCACCTCGCCGATCAGCTTGGCGACCTCGGCGACCGGGCCGCCCTGCTTGCCCGAATACACGTCGAGTATCGCGCGCTGCTGCTCGTCCGACGCGCCGTCATCGACATAGAGAGCCCCACGGAAGCCACCCTTCAGGACGTTGCCGGGGATGTGAAAAACCCCAGCGATGGTGCGCCCTCTCACGTCGATTCCGTCGATGTCGCCTTTGTCGAAGTGCCAGGCCTGCATCGACTCGCACGTGCCATTGTCCGGATCCTCGCCGATCCAGCAGGGGCAAAGCACGCGGCAGTCGCAGACCTCCAGCAGACGTCCTTCCAGGTGATAGGTCATGGCGGGTGTTGGACCTCCCGAGCGTCGCCGCGTCGGCCGGCGGACGCCGCCCGCAACCCTGACACTACCACACCCGTCCGCGGGCGGGCGCAGAACTATGGGCTGGAAAGCGGCCGTCGCAGGCTGGGCGCCGCGCGCCTTTCGCCAGTTCTACCTTGCCCCCAGCCCGCAACATGGCCCGCGTTCCGGCCGTCTGGGCCGCCGGTTCCATCGGGAAATCATCGGCGAAAGATCGGGTCGGAACCATGTCCCGACGCGGCGAGACAGAGTTTCCTCGCGCTCACCGGGCTTCAACTCGAAGCCACTGAGATTGAGGAAGAATTCGCCATGCTGACTTCCAAACTCGCTTCCGTCACCGGCTTCATCGGCGCAGCCGTACTCACCGCCACGATCGTCGCCGGCGCCACCCCGGCGTTCGCGACCGCGCCCCATGACCAGGTCACCATCCGCGTGTCGGTCGCCGACCTGAACATGACCAGCGAAGCTGGTGCGCAGGAAGCGCTCGCCCGCATTCGTCACGCCGCCAAGGAAATCTGCGGCGACCGCCGCGTCAGCGGTTGGGTCCCTGAACAAATGGAGCTGCGCTTGTGTGTCGCCGACACCGTCAGGCGCGCGGTGGCCACCGCGAACCTGCCGACACTGACGGCGGTAAGCCAGAGCCAACACCTCACCGAGATGGCGTCCGCCGCGCGCTGAGGCAGGCTCCCCCCGCCGGAGCAGGCGGG
>DASXGQ010000218.1:0-3258 GCA_036488995.1 Caulobacteraceae bacterium | reverse complement strand
GGGTGGAGTCCAACGACTCCTTGCGTGGCGAGTTCCGGGCCTGGACCCAGCGGCTGGCGCGGGAATTACTTCTGTTATGGCGCGGTCGAGCTCGCCCAAGGCAAAGAAGGTCACGGCCGAGAACCTCGTCGGGCTCGGCGCCGAACGCTTAGCCGAGATCCTGGTCAGCGTCGCGGAGACCCGCATCGACCTGAAGCGGCGCCTGCGCATGGAACTGGCCGCCAAGCAGGGCCCCGGGCCGCTCACGGCCGAGATCGATAAACGCCTCGGGGCCTTCGAAACCAGCCGCGGCCAGATCACCTGGCGCGCCCGGCCCGCCTTCATCCGTGACCTCGATGCGCTGCGCGACCTGATCGTCGCGCGCTTGGCGCCGCTCGACGCCTCGGCCGCGATCGACCGGTTCTGGCGTTTCATGGACGCCGCCGGCCAGTCCACACGCCGCTACCGCGAGCGGAACGGCGAGCTGGAGGATGTCTTCGTGCGCGCCGCGGCCGATCTCGGCGGCCTGCTGTCGGAGGCCGCACCGGGTCCCGCTGCGGCAGCCCTCGTGGACAGCCTGACCAGGAACCCCTCGGGCTGGAAGGCCTGGCTTCCGGCTCTGCTCGCCAATTCCTCCCAGCCATTGGCCGAGGAGGCGCTGTGCTTCATGAGCGAACGGCGCGGGGCCGTTCCCGGCTGGATCACCTTGATCCGGCAGCTGGCCGACGCAGCCCAGGATGTCGACGCCTACCGGGCGACCTACACGGCTGAGGCCCTGTCGGCGCCCCACGTCGCTGCGGAGATCGGACGCCGCTATCTGGCGGCGGGCCGGATCGAGGAAGCCAGCGAGGTGCTGCGTCTGGCGGCGCCCAGGGCCGTGACGAAATGGGGACAGGCGGCGGAGCCCGACCTGGAATGGGAAGGCGTCTGGATCGATTACCTTGAGGCGGCCGGCGACAGCGCCGCCGCACAGGCCGTGCGGTGGGCCTCGTTCGAGCGCACCCTCTCGCCAGATCGCGCGCGCGCCTTCATCAGCCGGCTGGCCGATTTCGATGATGTCGAGGCCGAGACGCAGGTGTTTGCGATCGCCGCCGCCTATCCGGATTTCGAGAAGGGCCTCCGGTTCCTGATGGACTGGCCGGCCCTCGCCGACGCCAGCCGCATGATCGAGGCCAGGGCGGACGAGATCCAGGTCGACCCCGAGGCGGCCGAGCTCTGGGCGTCAAAGCTGAGGCGCCGATTTCCGAAGGCGGCGCACCAGCTATTGCGGAGAGCCGCGGCAGCCGCCTTCAGACGGCGGGATTTTAAGACCTGCGACCGCCTGTCGGCCGAGGCCGAGACCATCGCGGTGTGATGGGGCGCCAGCGGCGCTCACCGAAGCCGCCGCGCATTGCCTTGGCTGAGTTCGGCCAAATCCGGCTCCTTTGGGGGGAACGGTGGGGTAGGACGACAGGTTTGCCTTCTTGGCGTCCAATGCACTTTCCCCCGGCGTCCAGGAGAGCACCCCATGGCACGGCAGCCCAGCGCGAGCGACGCCAGCACCAAAGTGGCGCGAGCCGTTGAAGACGGAAGGACGAATGGTGAGCGCGGCGCGGCGACCGCGGAGGCGTTTACCAGATCTGGCCTCAGAACCACTTCGGAGGCCATTGATCGGTCGGCCAGCCAGGCAAGGAAAGGCATGGAACAGCTCTCCGCCCAAGGCGAGGCCGCCGTTCACCGATCGCAGCAGGCAATGGAAGCCGCTGCGGATGCGAGCGGCGCCTTGATGCAAGGCGCACAGGAAATCACGCAGGTTTGGATGGACCTCGCTCAGGACCGGATGCGTCGGATGGCGGAGGGCATGCGCGCCCTCGCGGCCTGTCGAACGCCGGCGGACCTCATCAAGGCGCAGGGCGAACTGCTTCAGGGAGCGATGGAGCAGACGATCGACACCAACCGGCGTGTTGCCGACGTGTCGATGCGGGTGATGCAGGAAATGACCGCGAAAGTCACCGCGTCCGTCGAGAACGAGGCGCCTTAGCCAGGCGGCTGGTCCATGGCTTGGCAATCCCCCCGCATGTCGCCCGTCGAGACCCGGGGGCCCGCCACCTCAGAGCCCGAAGGGATAGGTCTCTTCCGGGCCTTCGCGCATTCGGGTCGGCAACGGCGTCACCGCGGTCGTCTCATCGAACCAGACATAGCCATCGAACTGCTGCGGCAGTGAACAGGCCGAATAGTCCGCTATAGCGGCCCCTCTGGCATGACATCGTAGCCTTTCCGACAGGCCCGATGCCGCAGGTTTTTGTGCCGGTTGAGTTGGCGAACAGCGCCAGCAGCGCCCGGCGGGAGATCGATCGCGGGGTCAATGGGCGTCTCTCCGCGTAGTGAACTCCAGCCCTTGGCCGAAGCTGACTCCGCTCAACGGAGCGCGCCGGCGTTGGCTAAGATTGCGGCCTTGGCCCGACTGCTAATTACCGTTTGGCCTTCGAGCTTGAGCGTGGCAGGCGCCACGCCGACCAGCTTGCTGTCGACGCTGATCCCCACGTTTAGACCGCCTGGGGTCTCAGTCAGGGATTGGACTGTGCCGATCCGAGCACCGGTCTCGTCAACGACCTCCATGCCGGGCTTGAAGGGGCGCGTTAGGATTTGCTTCCGTAGCCGGCGGCACGGCCGCCGCAGGTGAGGGGCCGCTTGGCGACACCGGTTGGTTCGCTGGGGCACAGCGGCGACTTGGACTTATTGGCAAACCAAATCGATGATCCGGAAGCCGCAGCCAGGGGGGGCGCCTGATTGGCGGGCTTTTGCACCAGCAGGCGAGATCCGGAAAGAGGACGCTGTCGGGTCGCTAGAACGATGTCGACACAGTGTATTGGGAAGGAAAACCCTGGTGCCAGTTTTGGCCAATATTTCGACACATCCGCGCCGCTTGCAATATACGGAACCGCGCCATCTGCATGGGCGTTGCAATGGCAGAGCTCACGTAGCTCTACCGATTTGAGTTAGTGCGAAATGACTGGCGGTTGACCTCAGCGCGCCGGATGTCGGCGTTTTGTCTTGTGTCGACGATTTGCCGGTCAGCGCGGGAGGTGGCTGGTGCTTGAGTCAGATCTAGAGGCGAACGCGCTGCTGAAGAGCATGGAGCCGCCGCTAAAGCTGCGGTTCGCCCCCCGTCTCCAGCGCGTCCAGTTGCAGAAGGGGCAAACGATTCACAATCAGGGTCAGCCGGTGGAGCGCGTGCTCTTTCCGCTGAAGGGCCTGATTGCGATCATGTCCGAAACGCTTGCGGGCGAGAGCGTGCAA
>DASXGQ010000100.1:0-5450 GCA_036488995.1 Caulobacteraceae bacterium | reverse complement strand
TGACCACCGCCCCGACGTGCTCACCTTCGTCAGCGCCCCGCTCGACCACGACCTCACCGTCACAGGCGACGTGGCTGCGGCCATCTTCGCCTCCACCAGCGGCACGGACGGCGACCTTGTGGTCAAGCTGATCGACGTCTTCCCCGAGGATGCGCAGAAGGCGGCCTGGGACGGCGAGGCAGGGCCCGCCCCGGGCGACTTCGCCCGGTCTCTGGACGGCTATGAATGGCCCATCGCCATGGAGGTGCGGCGCGGACGCTACCTGAAGAGCTTCGAGACCCCGGCGCCGCTCGCCGCCAATACGCCGATCCTCTGGAACATTCCGCTTCGCCCCCGCGACCATGTCTTCCTCAAGGGCCACCGCATCATGGTCCAGATCCAGTCGACCTGGTTCCCCGTGATCGACCGCAACCCCCAGACCTTCGTCCCCAGCATCTACCGCGCCCGCCCCGAAGACTACCGCCCCGCGACGTGGCGCATCCTCTCCACCCCCGAGATGCCCTCGAAGATCATCCTGCCGGTGGTGGGGGGGTGAATCTGGAATGAACCTGCGGCGTTGCCGTGATCAGCCCGAGGCTACGCCGATGTTTCTTCCTGACGAAACGAGTCCACTAGGTCTTGCCCAAGAGCCAGCAGCGCCTTGCGCATCACATCCGGAGCGCGACCGATCGAGTCGGCCTCGACCATCAGGTCAAGGTTAATCCGGCCGAGGACCCTCGAGCGGAGTTCTACGGTCACCACGAATTGGCGCTCACCCTGCGCCTCAGCGGGCTTCAGGTTTAGGACAGTAACTGTCGCCATCGCGCCCGCACCAAATTGAATGAGTGTCACCGTATTCCATTCCGCCGGGTTTGCATAAGGCATAGTCACCGGCTTGCCCCCTGAACGAAACCCGAACATCATCGGCGGCATGGAGTCCGTCGTCCTCACGTCCTGCCGGCCGGAGATCACCCTTGCGGTCACCCGCGGGGCGGCAAGGCTGTTTGTCGACCTGGGCTATTCACCGCTCATGGAGGTGGGGCTCCCTAACGGGCGGCGTGCGGACATCATGGCGATCGGGCGCAAGGGCGAGATCGCCATCGCTGAGGTGAAGTCGGGGCTGGAGGACTTCCGCACCGACCAGAAGTGGGGCGAATACCTGCCCTTCTGCGACGCGTTCTTCTTCGCCGTTGCGCCAGAGTTCCCCGACCATATCCTGCCGGCCGAGCCTGGCCTCATCGTCGCTGACGGCTTTGGTGGGGAGGTGGTGCGCGAGGCGCCCGCGATTCCCCTCGCCGGCGCCCGCCGCAAGGCGCTCACCCTCGCCTTCGCCCGACTTGCCGCCCTGCGCGCCCTCGGCGTGGGGTGAATCGGCGTGGCGTGACCCGGTCACAGCCAACACTATAGGGCGAACCTATCTCACCCAATGAATCAATCGATTTGATCTCGACGAGGCCGACCCGTATCTGCCGACGCGGATGCGGTGGGGAGCCGCGCCAATCCCATTTTCCCAGGACTTTTCAGGAGTTCACCATGCTCGGTGTCGGCGAGACTCTGCCCGCGTTCAAGATCATCGGGGTGAAGCCCGGCTTCAACCTGCACGAAGAGAACGGCGAGAGCGCGTTCGAAACCGTCACCAACGGCAGCTTTCCCGGCAAGTGGAAGGTGATCTTCTTCTATCCCAAGGACTTCACCTTCGTCTGTCCGACCGAGATCGCCGAATTTGCGCGACTGGGCAAGGAATTCGCCGATCGTGACACGATCGTGTTGGGCGGTTCGACCGACAACGAGCACGCCAAGCTTGGCTGGCGCCGTGCTCACCCCGATCTCGACCGCCTGCCGATCTGGCAGTTCGGCGACAACGGCGGCAAGTTCGCCCGGGCGCTCGGCGTCCTCGACGAGGAAGAAGGCGTCGCCCTGCGCGCCACCTTCGTGGTCGACCCGCACAACGTGATCCAGCACGTGTACGTCACCAACCTGAACGTCGGCCGCGCCCCGACCGACACCCTGCGAGTCGTCGACGCTCTGCAGACGGACGAACTTTGCCCGTGTAACCGCCCAGTGGGCGGCGAAACGCTGAAGGCGGCCTGACCCCCTCCCTTCTCGGGTCGTTTTCTGCGCGGAGGGGAGTGGCGACGCTCCCCTCCTTTTTCTTGTTCTCCCAGCCCCCCTTCCCGCTCGAGGAGCCCTCATGTCCATCGACGCCCTGCGCGAACGCCTGCCCCCCTACGCCAAGGACCTTTCGTTGAACCTATCCTCTTTGGCCAACGAGACCGTCCTCGACACCGAACAGAAGTGGGGCGCCTTCGTCGCCTCCGCCCACGCCGTGGGCCAGAGCGAAGTGATCCGAGCCATCGAGTCCGCCGCCCGCTCCGCTGGGCTCTCGCAAGCCACCCTCGACGGGGCGAAGGCCGCCGCGGCCATCATGGGCATGAACAATGTTTACTACCGAGCCCTGCACCTGATGCGGAACCCGGAGTACCGCTCGATGCCCGCGCGCCTGCGCATGAACGTCATCGCCAATCCCGGGGTGGACAAGGCGAAGTTCGAGCTCTGGTCCACGGCCGTCTCGGCAATCAACGGCTGCGGCATGTGCCTGGACGCCCATGAAGACGAGCTGCGCAAGGGGGGCGTTCCGGCCGCCCAGATCCAGGCCGCCTTGCGTATCGCCGCCGTCGTCAACGCCGTCAGCCGCGTCCTCGCCGCCGAATCCGCCCTCGTCCCGGCGTGAAGCCTGGCGACACCGGCGGCGTTCATGAATCGATCAGGCGGGTTCCGCATTGTCGGACGTCTGCCCAGGGGCGGACCAACGAAGGAAGGAACTCGATGAAACGCATCTTCGCCGCCGCCCTGGCGGCAGGCCTCCTGGCCGGCGGGGTCGCCAGCGCCCAGCCCTGGCGCCACCACCACCACTACCGCCATAACCA
The DNA here is from genome assembly GCA_036488995.1 of Caulobacteraceae bacterium. Taxonomy (GTDB): domain Bacteria; phylum Pseudomonadota; class Alphaproteobacteria; order Caulobacterales; family Caulobacteraceae; genus Acaudatibacter. Next base: position 2,544 of record DASXGQ010000100.1, on the reverse strand, counting down.
CGCGTGGTGCTGGAGGCATTACCACCGCCGCTGGTGCTGATCGCGCCGGCCGCCAGCGCCGCATCGGCGGGGCCGGCAGCGGCGCCTCACACGCTCACGCGACGCCAGCCGATCTCGCCCAGGTTTCGGGTAAGCTGCGTCGCGAGCACCTCGGCGTCCGCATCCGAGGCGTCGGACCCGCGCGCCGCCAGCCGCCCCCGCAGAACAGCCTCGGGCGCCTCCATCCAGATCCCCTCGAAGGGCGCGCCAGCCTCCCGCGCGACAGCCTCGATGCGTGTGCGCTGCCCCTGCTCCAGGAAAGCCGCATCGGCGATCACGCACAGGCCAGCCGCCAACACCTCGCGCGCAGTCTCGAACAGCGACTCGTAGACCTTGGCCGTGGCCTCCGGCGCATAGGCATCGGGCCCCAGTCTCTGCGTGGGAGGCGCGCCCCACAGCCGCTTGCGGATCTCGTCGGTGCGCAAGACCACCGCGCCTGGCGCTCCGCCCATCTCCGGCGCAAGTCGCCGGGCGCGCGTCGACTTGCCCGAGCCGGAGAGGCCGCCTACCGCCAGCAGCCGCGGCGGCGGGCTCTCCAGATAGCGTCGCGCCGCCGACAGATACTCCCTCGCCGCCGCGCCCTTGCCCTCGCGCGCATTGACGTGAGCGCGCACGCAGGCGCGCACCGACTGGAACAGGGGCAAGGCCGCGAGGCCGCGCCATAGGCTCGCCGGAAATCCCCGCGCCGCCTCATCGAGCCAGCCGTTGAAAGTCCGGCTCGCCGCCTCGGCCGCCCCGCGTTGGGCGAGATCCATCAGGAGAAAAGCGATGTCGTAGGCGACATCGATTTCGCGCAGCCGGTCGCTGAATTCGATGCAGTCGAAGAGGACGGGTTCGCCCTTTTCCACGAGGATGTTCGAAAGGTGCAGGTCACCGTGACAGGCCCGGCAGAAGCCCTCGGCCAGCCGCTCGTCCAGTAGCTCACGCAGGCGCTCGAAGCTTGCCGTGGTCGCCGCCTCCAGGTCTTCCACTGCGGCGCGGTCCAGGCCCCCGTCGCAGGCTGCCAGCTGCTCGGCGTTGGAGCGGATCACATAGTCCTGGCCGGCCGCGCCGCCGCCCGCCGTCCCCTTGTCCGCCGACAGGTGGAAGCGCGCGATTCGGCGCCCCAGGTCCTCGGCGAAGTCGCCATCCGGCGGCGGTCGGCGCGCGAGGATCGCCGCCTCGTCGAACCGGCGCATTTCCACGGCGTAGTCCAGCGCCTCGCCCTGCTCGATGGCCTCGACCCACCCTTCGGCCGCACGTCCGATCGTCACGACGCGGCGATAGATGTCCGGCGCGGTCCTGCGGTTGAACGCGACCTCGCGCTGGGCGGCCCAGCGACGCCGTTCAGTCGTGGTGAAGTCTGCGAAACCAAGGTCGAGCGGTTTCTTCAGCTTCAGCACCCGGCCGGGATAGAAGAACAGCCGGGAAATCGACGTCTCTTCGACCCGTTCGCACGGCCAGCGCCCGCCTGCGCCGGCGCGCAACCACGCCTCCACCTCAGGCGCCAGCGACCCTTCTTCCATGCGAGCCCCTCACATTCCGTGCGCGCGTCCCGCAGCCCGACGCCCTGCGACACCTATAATTTGAAGGAAACCACGCCCCCCTCTTGCCGCGACGGGGCCTCAAGGGGCAAGCGAAACTGCACGGAAAACGTCGATATCGAACAGGCGCTTGGCGAATTCCGCCCTCGTTCGGAAGTCTACCTGCAAGGCGGTGTCGGCGAGCCTCCGGTCCTTCGCGAGTTGCTAAGGGGCGACGCTCGAGGGGTGCGTCTCACCTCTCGCCTTCTGCCCCAAATGAACGCGTTCGACTACGCCGCCCTCCCGCCCGGCTCTGACCTGACGGTCTTCATGCTTCCGGCGGCATTGCGCGGCTCCTTCGGGGCGCAAGGAACTCTGACCAAAATACCCGCCCCCTCCTGGAGAGGGGTGTTTCGAAAATGCACATTCGTGTGGATTTAAGCTCAAGCTTAGCGTATGAATACACACGTGAGCGATCAGGACATCATAGGCGAGCTCGAAGCCGACGGCTGGACGTCGGTCCGCGTATCCGGCGGCCATCGGCACTTCCGGCGGAAGGACGGCCCTGGGGTCGTCACTATTCCCGAGCCGAGACCCGATGCCCCGATTGTGGAGGCTAGGTCCGGCGGCGCGCGCCACTATGTCGGCCTGATCCACAAGGACCCCGACAGCGACTACGGGATCTCCTTCCCCGACTTCCCCGGTTGCGTCTCCGCCGGCGCGACCCTGGACGAGACGCTGGCCATGGGCCGGGAGGCCCTGCAGGGGCACGTCGAGCTGATGGCCGAGCTCGGCGATGCGGTCCCCGAGCCTTCCTCAATCGAGGCGGTGCTCGCCGATCCCTCGAACCGCGGCGGCGCTCCGGTCCTGGTCCCCCTGGCCGTCGCCACGCCCAAGACCGTGCGGGTCAATATCACCCTGCAGGAGGATGTCCTGCGCGCCATCGACGCCCATGCCGAACAGCACGGCTACACCCGCTCCGGCTTCCTCGCCGCCGCCGCCA
>DASXGQ010000086.1:0-3431 GCA_036488995.1 Caulobacteraceae bacterium | reverse complement strand
GGGTGGCCGGCACTAACGGCCGGCCATGACGGAATTTAAGGGAGGAAAGCTTCATGACGACGGGGCGCCGAATACCTGTCAGTGATGTCCCCGAACAGGTGTCAGCCAAGTCTCCGGGCTGAACAACTGACGGCCGGCGATGACGGATTTTAAGGGAAGTGACGCTTCAAGAGCACCCGGCGGACCGAACGTGTTGGACCATCTCCGGCTACACCGAGCTCGTCAGGCGGGTCAGCCACGCGGGGGAGATGTCGACGAGGAACCCCTCGACGGCCTTGTCGAGGCCGGAGACAGCCAGGGCGCCGGCGAGCACGAGGCCGCCTCCAAGCAGCAGCTTGCCCCAGCGGCCGCCGGCCCTCAGGCCGCCGCGGACCTTCGCAATCGACGCTTTCGAGACCTGGCCGATCGCCAGGAGCGGCAGAGCCGCGCCGACGCCGAACGCAAGCATCGTCAGCGCCACGACGCCAAGGTCCTTGCCCTGGCTGGCCAGGAGCGAGGCCGCGCCGAGCGTGGGGCCGACGCAGGGGCTCCAGACGGCGCCCAGCAACACGCCGATCCCGGCCTGGCCCCAGACGCCCTGCCCTGCAACGCCGCCGGTGCGCTCCGCCGCCCAGGTCGAAAATGGCCCGAGCGCGACCTCGACCGCCACCTGCAGCCGCGGCGTCAGCAGCACGAGGCCGAAAACCAGCAGGAAGACGCCGGCGACCCTGTGGAACAGGTCGGGATCGAGCCCGAGCGCGAAGCCGGCGGTGGCGACGAACAGGCCCACGCCGGTGAAGGCCAACGCCACTCCGCCGGCCAGGGCTGCAGGCCCGAGCCGGGATTGTGACTGCGCCGAACTGAAGACCACCGGCAGGATGGGCAGAACGCAGGGCGACAGGACGGTCAGGACGCCGGCGAGACCGGCGGCGCCAAAGGTCAGCGGGTTCATGACGCGTCAGTTGAGGGCGGTCTGCGCCAGGGCGGTGATCTGGCTGGCGCTCGTCACGCCCACCGACCGACCGGTCTCCTTGCCGCCCTTGAAGGCGATCAGGGTGCTCTGCATCCGGATGCCCAGGGCCTGCTTTTCGGCGACCTGCTTGTCGTAGTTCAGCCTCAGGATCATCAGCTTGCTGAACGCGGGATCGTTCGAGAGCTTCGCCAGTGTCGGGGCCTGCAGGTGACAGATCGGGCACCAGTCCGCATGGGCGTCGATCAGGATCGATCGTCCCTGGGCCTGGGCCGCGTGGAACGCCGCTTCACTGAAGGGCTGGATGGCCGCCGCACTGGCCGGGGCGGCGACCGCCGCGACCGCGGTGGCGGAGAGCAGTGCGGCGAAAAGACGGAGTTGGACCACGGAGCGCCTCGCAAGAACCGGAGACGACCACCGCCTCCGATCCCCTCGTTCGTCTTGCGCAGCCAAGGCGTTACAAGCTGGGGTGGTCGCTCTCCTCCCCCTTCATGGGGGAGGTGGACGCGGCGAAGCCGCGGACGGAGGGGGAAAGCCGCTCCCCGCCAACCTGGAACAGGATCAAACCGCAGGCGCCTGGGGCGTGGCTTTCCCCCTCCGTCTCGCCCCGCTACGCGGGACGATCCACCTCCCCCACAGCGCGCTGCGCGCTTGGGGGGAGGAGAGCAGTCGGAAGTTAGCCCCCGCCCCCCTCACAGGGCGAAGGTGAAGCCGCCGTTCACCGGGTAAACCTGGCCGGTGATCCAGGGCGAGGCGTCGGAGGCCAGGAAGAGCACCATGTTGGCGATGTCCATCGGCTGGCCCGGACGGCGGATGATGTACTTCTCCATCTGCCGCTTCAGCCGCTCAGGATCCCCCTGCAGGGTGCGCTCGACCGCGGGGGTGTCTGTCAGGGCTATGGCCACCGAATTGGCGGTGATCCCATAGCGGCCCAGCGTGCGGGCCACCGAGCGCATGAAGCCCGCCGCGCCGGCCTTGGACGCCGCGTAGAGCTCCATGTTGGCGTCGCCCCAGCGTCCCGCATCGGAGATGATGGTGATGATCCGGCCGGGCGCGCCGCGCTCGATCATGCCGGGGATCACCGCGCCGGTGCAGTTGATCACGCCGTAGAAGTTGACCCCGACGAAGCTCTGCCAGACCTCCGGTCCGGTCTCCCAGAACGGCTTGCGCAATTCCGGAGACGGGTTCGCCCCTGCATTGCCGGCGTTGTTGACCAGCACGCCGACCGGGCCGAGCTCGGCGCGGGTCTTCTCGACCATCGCCTTGACGCTCTCCTGATTGGAGACGTCGGCCTGGACTGCGATCGCCTTGCCGCCCGCCGCGCGCACCTCCTCGGCGACCGCCTCGGCGCGCTCCAGCACGTAGTCGTTCACAGCGACGCCGCCGCTGTTCGCGGCCCCGCCCAGATGCAGGGCGATCTGGCGCCCCACGCCCTGCCCCGCGCCGGTCACCAGGGCGACACGGCCGCCCAGATCAAGAATGTCGGTCATACGTTTCTCTCCCATACCCTGCAGTATGGGACGCGCAGCCATCGCTTGAGAAGCTTGTCTGTGCGGACGTCACTGGTTCAGTTCGGAGACGGCGCTGGTCGGATCGGGATAAGTGCAGATTGTGAACCACGGACCTCACGGACCTCACGGACGGACGCATTTCCTCGATGCGGATGAGGAACGCGCCGAAGGCGCAGTTGAGGCGACTGGCCTCCAAGATGATGGAGCCGCGATCGTGGCCTTGACGAAAGGTTCGACAGGTTTGCGGCGGTCATCCCAACGCCTCTGGCCAGATGCTCGACCCACGCCAGGCTCTGCTGAGGTCCTCCCAGCGCGGGTTCTCCCGCTCGATCAGATTGATCTTCCAGTCCCGTTTGTACTTTTTCAGCGACTTTTCACGCTGGATGGCGACGACGATGAACTCGTGCGGCTCGAACCAGACTAGGCGATGCAGACCGTATCGCTCGGTGAAGCCGCCCAGCTCGCCAGATTGATGCTGGTTCACCCGGGTCTCGAGGTCGGATGTGACGCCGATGTAGAGCGTCCCGTACGGCCGATTGGCCATCATATAGACAGCGATGAACGGGCGACGTTCCATTACGGCAACGTTTCATTGAGACGGGGCACAGGCAAGCCAGCGATCTTCTTCGCTCTTGCCCCCCTAAATTCCGTCATGGCCGGCCGTCAGTGCCGGCGACCCATCGATCGGCTGTGCGAGCGTGCGCCGTGGCTGCGCGCGAGCGCGGCCATGACGGGTAGTCGGGCCTGGCGAGGGTTGAACGTTTGGCCGCAGGCGACGGGGTGACCGTTGCGAGCAGTCGTACTGTCCGACATGGCCGCGCCGCCCGGCACGGCCACTGCGGACGCTCGCACAGCCGATCGATGGGTCGCCGGGACTTTCGCCCGGCGATGACGGAGCTTTAGGGGGAGTGCTTCAGAACGGGGCGATCTGAACGCGTCAGTCCCGCCTGTCGACAGCTACCCCAACATGT
>DASXGQ010000082.1:0-29129 GCA_036488995.1 Caulobacteraceae bacterium | reverse complement strand
CCAGACGGCATCTTCGCGAAATGGCCAAATATGACGGTGAATATCGCCACGGCCAGAACCGGCTGGATTAAGGCCCATGCCACACCAATCGCAGTTTGCTTGTAGCGTATTTTCAAATCTCTGAGTGTGAGGAAGTAAAGCAGCTCGCGGAAACGCCAGAGCTCACGAAGGTGCAGGGTCGCCAGGCCGGCGTTCGGCCGGATATCCACGAATTCGCGATCTGGAGGCGATACCGGGGCGGCCGTGGCGCGCAGGTTGTATAACGGCACCGTCACAGCGCCGCTCCTGGCAGTGCGTTTGCCTTAATCGGCATGGCCCGATCGACTCCAGTCGCAGGATCGTGGCGCAATGCGGCGCCTACTTACGGGTGCCTCGGCCACAGATGCCGAACCACCTCATTTGAGGCTCTCTAGGCGCAAGAACCGCCGGGCATCCGGGTTCAGGCCTGAGCGGTGGTGTCAGGCGTTGCGGCAGCATCGGCCAGCTTCACTCAAGCGAAGAAATTCACGCCAGGCGTTGCCGATGATTGTTCTAGGGGCGCGGCTCTTCAGCAGCTGTGCGACGCGACGGTCGCTTGTCAGGAGGTCCTCCGCCGCGGCCGAGCCGTCAGAGGCTGCGGGCGTAGAGCGCCGACGCTGTGTCTGGCGCAAATTTTCGGGCGGCGAAAATCGGCTCCAACCTCAAGCGTACGGTGTCCTCGAGACTGAGAATCCGCGGATGGACCCCGTCGGTGTCCGCCCATACGGCCATGGTTAGGGGCGGGCCGAGCGCACGCGAGAAGTTGGCTGCAAGAGTTTGATAGTAACACTCGTCCGGCACGTGGCACCAACGCATGTAGCGGTCGTAATCCGGCCGGCGCCGACGGAAGTCGGCGAAAGTCTCGACGGTGTCCCGGCTGAGGCACCACCACTGTGAGCCGCCGTGCGGCGTCAGGCCAAAGGTCTCGGTGAAATCGGGGCGATGGGTCAGGTTCAGAATGCGCTTGAGCGGTCGCCGCGCCCATTGGGGCGTCGCGTTGGCGTGCCTCTTCTGCACGCGCCACAGCGGCTTCCACGGATTTGGCATGCGTCCGGCCTCGATCCGGTCGCGCCCGTCCTGCAACTGAGTCTTGAGCCAGGCCACCGAACGAAGGGGAAAACATTGTCCGCTCAGCAGATAAGCGAAGTCGTAGTCTTTCCCGGCGGCGAGCAGTGCGTTTGTCGCGCGGATCATCCCAAAGCCGCCCCAGGTCACTGGAAACCGTTCGGATATCAGGGGCAGACGCTGAAACTCTTCCGTGTCTGAGCGACGGTCCAGGTGAATGAGGACCTGATCGCCATCGCTTGAGAGAACCTCGACGAGCTGAGCCACTTGCCGGGGATCCTTGTGAGCGAGGATCAGGAAGGCGATCTTCAAGGTCTCGCCTCTCCCCGCTCGATCGTGGGGCATTCCCTTCGGCTGCTCGGCCTCTGCGCCGCCAGGTCCGCCGACGCGAGCGGCATGGCCACGTGCGCGCTGCCGATAGACGAGCCCTCACACGTCGCGCCGATGCTGGCCTTGTCAAAGCCGGAGCCGATGATCTGCACGCGGCTCTTCCTAGTTCGAGAGCGCCGAGCGGAGGCGACCCGCGGGCCGAACGCGGAGGAGCTTGGCGGAACGCACCATCACCCGACCGATCGTCGTGCGCCGCAGGACGCGATCCCACGTATAATCGAGTCCAAGAAAATATAGTCCGTGATTGACGAGATATTCTGGCAGCTTCGCCCAGCTTCGCCCCACCGGAGGGGTTCCCCGCCAAGCGGTGCGCTTCAACAGCCGACGGTAAACAGCCTTGGCGGGCGTGGGCATGACGAACACCCAGGGTTTGCGCATCGTGGTGTAGTGGAGAATGGCCGGTGCTCGCGACGCCTCGCCGATCTTCGCCCGGTCCGGCACGCCGCTACGCGGCAGGCGCAGCATCTTCGCCTGGAAATTCCAACGATAGTCGAGAACCAGGATCTGTCCGCAGAGCACGGCGTTGATAGCGTCCTGGTCATGATACTCGAGTCGGCTTCCCTGCTCCTGGATGTAGCGCCCAAGACGTTCGGCCAGCGCTTCCCGTCGCCACTTGCGGAGATTCATCAAAAGCACGCCCGAGTTGATGTAAACGGCTCCCCGCGGAAGGCCCAGGGCTTCGCTCCGGGACGCGCCGAAAGGGTCCGACACGGCAGCCACGGCGGCATCGCCCAACTCGAACGACCAGAGTTCCCGAAGATCGGCGAGCACGACGAGATCCGCATCGAGGTAGAGGATCCTCTCGACCGAGCTGGGCAGGATCGTTGCGGCGAAGAGACGTGCGTAGGCCTCGCTGGTGATGTGGTAGGAGGTATGCCAACGCTCGATCTGCGGTCCGCGAAAATCGTGGATCTGAAGGGTGAAGTTCGAGAAGGACTCGAGCGAACGACGGAGCTTCATCTCGGGCTGCGCTTCCCTCCGCGTCGAAATAACATGGATTTCGAGCTGGTTACACGCGTTGCTACTCAACAACGAAACCATGGCCACAGCGAGATGCTGGTAGTAGCCCGCATCACAGCAGAACAGGACTCTGATCGGCGATGATTCTGTAAATTCGGGTAGAGAACAGTCGACCATCGGGAATCTGACGCCTTCCTATCCGATATCCGTCCGCCGCGCCCACGCATAAGCTGTCAGATAGTGGCAAGCGCCCCGCAGCTCGCGCCAGAACTTGAGCATATTGCGGCGGGTGGGGCGGCGGTTGAGCATCGGAGTGTTCCAATACCAGGCCTGCAACACCCGTCTGCGGAAGCGTGGGTGATTGAACAGCAACTTTGCGAAGAAGGCGCCCCGGGAATAGTCATAGCTCCAGGTGATCCGCGCCGCGCCCTCTTGCCGGCGACGATGGTGGTGGCGGACCACCGCCTCGGGGAAGAAGCCCCCGTTCCATCCGGCGAAGCAGGCCCGGACTACCATCTCGCAATCCTCCGCTCCCTTGAGCGGACCGCCCGCGCCGAAGGCGGTGTCGAACAGGCCCACCTGCTGAAAGACGTCTCGTCGGAACGCCATGCACGCGCCATGGACCTCCCCCGTGGTGATGAAGGCCTCGGCTGGGAAGAGCACCCGCTCTGTGCGATTCGTGATCGACACCGGCGCGTCGTCAGGGTCGTGCAGGAGGACCTGGCCTCCCATGAAGCCGACGTCGCTTTCGGCGAACACCCTTGCCACGGCGTCGATGAAGTCGGGCTGCGGGTAACAGTCGTCGTCGGTGAAGGCGAGGATTGCCGCGGAGGCGGCCCGCACCCCTGCATTGCGCGCGAAGGAGAGACCTGGCCGCCGTTCCTGCAGGAGCTTGACGTCCAGATGGGTGCGGCTCGCGAAGGCCTGCAGGACGGACCAGGTGTCGTCTTTCGAGCCGTTGTCCACGATCACCAGCTGCCACGGGCAGTGGCTGTGGATCGCCTCGAGGCTCTCGAGGCAAGGCGGCAGGAACTGGGCTCTGTCGCGGGTGGACATGATCAAGGACACCTTGGGCGCGTTCGGATCCGGAGCCGCGGCCAGGTGCTGGTAGTCGCTGCGATCGCAGCGGGTCAGGGTGCGGATGCGGGTCGGCTCCATCAGTCTGCCTCAGCCGTCTGGTTGGCGGCTCCAGGGTTGGGCAGGCGGGCTCGCGAAATCCCGGATCGGGTCCGACGGCCCAGGCGGCGAAAGATGGCGAGGACGTAGAGCAGATCACGGTATCGCCAGACCTCCGGGAGGTCGATGTTCCGGAGGCCGGCCCGCGGTTGGATCACCACCGTGCGGGCGTGGCTGTCGAGTCGGACCGCCTCGTAAGGCGAAGTCATCGGGCGAGCTCCCGTGCAGGCCCCCGCGCTTGGCGGTATGAAAGGCGTTCAATGGCGCGTCCCCCCGGGCCGTGGGTGCGACAGGCAGCAATCGCCGCCTGAAGAGCGAACGCCACCTCGTCCTGCATCGCGTCAGTCATCTGCGGGAAGAGGGGAAGAAGGATGCACTCGCGATGGGCCGCCTCCGATCGGGGGAGCGACGCGGTCCTCAGGTCCGCGTAGGCGGGTTCGAGATGGGCGCACATGATCCCGCGGCGCGTAGCGACCCCGCGATCCAGCATGGCCTGCATCACCTGGAGCTGTGGCGCGCCGGACGGCAGTCGCACGCAGTAGCTTTGCCAGTTCGACCATGCCCAAACCGGCTCCGCGGGCAGCGCGAGCCCGTCCATGGCGGCGAGTTTTTCGCGATAGCTCTCCGCAAGTGCGCGCCGGCGCCCCACGATCTCGGGCAGGGCGGCGAGCTGGACGCGGCCGACGGCCGCCTGCAGATCGCTCATCCGGTAGTTGAACCCGGACACGGGATAGGATTCGAGCACCACTTCACGCGCCTTGTGCCGCACCGTGTCCGGCACGCTCATCCCGTGCTGGCGAAGGAGGCGGAAGGTCGCGTCCAGGTTCGGGTCGCGCGTCGTCAGCATTCCCCCCTCGCCGGTGGTGATCACCTTGCGCGGATGGAAGGAAAAGCAGGCGATGTCGGCGTGCGGGGCGCCGATGGCCGCCCATTGGTTGCCCAGATAGATTTCCGAGCCGACCGCGCAGGCGGCGTCCTCGATCACCCGAAGGCCGTGGGCGCGCGCGATCGGCAGGATCGCGCCGAGGTCGCAGGGCATCCCGATCTGGTGAACAACGAGCATCGCTCGCGTCCGTGGGGTGATGACCCGTGCGACCCCGTCCGGGTCGAGGTTGAAGCCCGAAAGCTCGATGTCCGCGAACACGGGCGTCGCGCCGGTCTGTCGGATCACGTTAGCGGTGGCGATGAAGCTGTGACTGGCCGTGATCACCTCGTCGCCAGGCCCGATCCCCAGAGCGACGAGGGCAAGGTGGAGAGCCGTCGTGCAGTTGCAGACGGCGCAGGCGTGCGGCGCGCCGACCACCTGCGCGAACTCTGCCTCGAACGCAGCGACCTCCGGGCCCTGGCTGAGCCAGCCGGAGCGAACGACCCGGGCGGCGGCCTCGGCTTCGGCCTCGCCAAGTCTGGGCTGGGTGATCGGGATCATGCCGCGCGTTCCGGAAAGGACGCCGGGGCCGGGCGACGTTCCGATCGCCACCAGGCCACAAGTTGGGCGAGGCCCTGGTCGAGCGGAACCGTGGGCTCATATCCGATGAGCTCTCGCGCGAGCCTCAGGTCGGCCAGTCGCTTGGGGACTGGATTGACGGCCCTTGGTGGCTCGTGGATCGGGTCGAGATCCTTGCGTCCCATCGCGCCGGACAGTCGCCGGGCGAGCTCCGCAAGGCTGGTCTCGGTCCCGCTGCCCACGTTGAGGGCCACGTCCGTGGCCGGTGAGACGGCCGCGAGCAGGTTCGCGCGCGCGATGTCATCGACATGCACCATGTCCATGGTCTCGGAGCCGTCTCCGAAGACCACCGGCGCAAGTCCCGCCTCGAGCCGCTCCATCCAACGGATCAGCACCTCGGTGTAGCGGCCGTGGATGTCCATCCGCGGGCCGTAGGCGTTGAAGTAGCGCAGGGCGACGTAATCGAGGCCGTACATCTCTTTGAACGCACGCAGCAGTCCCTCCCCGAAGGTCTTGGCGGCGCCATAGAGGGTGCGGTTGGCGTAAGGCGGGTGCGCCTCGTCGGTGGGGAAGGCGGAGGCCATCCCATAGACCGACGCAGACGATGCCATGACCACCTTGCGTGTGCCGGCTGCAGCACAGAGATCGAGGAGATCGTAGGTCGCGTCGACCATCACCTGCATGGCGCGCCGGGGCTCGGCGGCGCACTGGGTGATGCGAAGCGCCGCCATATGGAAGACGAGATCCACGCCCTCCAACTGCGCCCGCACGAGCTCGCTGTTACAGATATCTCCACGGATCAGGCGCACGCGTCCGGTCGCGAGAGCGGACGAGAGGTTTTCCGGACGACCCCGGACCATGTCGTCGATCACCACAACCTCTTCGGCGCCGTGGGAGATCAGCCCGTCGACGGTGCGGCTGCCGATGAACCCGGCGCCGCCGGTCACCAGGATCCTGGCGCCCTCGATGGGCGTGAGGGATGGGGTCACGTTGGGGCTCCCTCCTTGGCCGAAGTCTCGACGCGCGTGGAAATGACACGGGCAGGCGCCCCGGCGGCCCTCGCGTAAGCCGGCACGTCGTGCGTCACGACAGCGCCCGCCCCCACGATCGCGCCTTTCCCGACGGTGACGCCTGGCAGGATCACGGCGTTCACGCCGATGTCCGCCTCGGCCTCTATGGTGGTCGGGGAGATCAGAAGGTCGGTGGCGATGATCGGGACATCGATCGGCAGGCCTGTATGCATCGAACCGAGGAGGCGCGCTCCTGGCCCCCAGCCCACATGGTCGCCCAGCTCGGCGTCCCGCACGTCGAGGAAGGCCTGGGCGCCTATCCAGACCTTGTTCCCAATCACGCAGCGTCCGTCGTGACGGCCGTGGATCACGGCCTGTTCGCCGATCGTGACACCGTCGCCGATCTCGAAGGTTTCGACGTGCCGCAGCCCGACGCCTGGCGCGATCCGCAGGCCCTCGCCGCACCGACGCGCCAGTGCGCGAACGCAGGTTCGCCGCATCAGGCTGTCGATGTAGTCGTCGCCGTGATTGAAGCGCCGGAACAGCGACATGATCTCGGCCGGCGTGCTGCGCCGCGAGAGCTCAATCGCGAACTCCGCCTCGAAGTCCGGATCTGGCTCGATGGCCAGGCGACCGTGGACGGCCTTCACGAGGCGGGGGTGGCGCATCAGGCCGCCTCCCCGGCAAGGACCGGCGGACTGTGGATCGCCTGTGCGAGGCGCTCGCACACCGCGTCGACCTCATCGTCCCTGATCCCCGGGAAAATCGGCAGGGACAGGGTCTCGTCGCAGAAGGCCTCGGCGTTCGGAAAATCGCCCCGCTGGTAGCCCAGGTCCGCGAACGCAGGCTGCAGGTGGACGGGTATGGGATAGTGCGCGTTGGTGGCGATCTCGCCCGCCAGCCTTTCGCGCACCGCGTCCCGCTCGGCAATCCTCACGCCGTAGACGTGGTAGACGTGGCGCTCGCCCTCGGCGGGCGCCGCGTGGGCCACTCCGAGAGATGCAAGGAGCCGGTCGTAGCGGACCGCAGCCGCCCGGCGAGCCTGGTTCCAGCGATCGAGATACGGCAACTTCACGGACAGGAACGCCGCCTGCAGCTCGTCCATCCGATAGTTGAAACCCTTCTCCGCGTGCAGGTATTTGCGCGACTGTCCCCAGTCCCGCAGCCTCCGGACACGGTCGGCGAAATCGCTGCGCCGGGTGACCACTGCGCCGCCTTCTCCACAAGCGCCGAGGTTCTTGCCTGGATAGAAGCTGAAGCAGCCGAGGTCGCCGTACCCCCCGGCTCTCACCCCATCTGCGCGCGCGCCGAGCGCCTGGGCCGCATCCTCGATCACCGCCAGGCCGTGAGCCTGGGCGATGTCCACGATGGCGGTCATGTCCGCCATGCGACCGTGCAGGTGCACCGGGAGGATGGCTCGGGTCCAAGGCGTGATCGCAGCCTCGATGCGCTCAGGATCGAGGTTCCAGGTGACCGGATCGATATCGACAAGGCGCGGGACCGCGCCGACGTACTGGATCGCCGCGACGGTGGCCACGAAGGTCGCCGGGCTGGTGATCACCTCGTCCCCCGGCTCGACGCCAGCCGCCAGCAGGGTCAGGTGGAGCGCCGAGGTGCCTGAGCTCACCGCCACGGCGTGCGGGGTCCCGCAGAACGCCGCCAGGGAAGCCTCAAAGGCTTCCGTTTCCGGGCCGAGGGTGAACTGCGCCCGTGCGATCACGCGGCGGGCGACCTGGATTAACTGCGGCTCCAGATCGGCGTGCTGCGACTTCAGGTCGAGGAAGGGGATCATGAAGCTCTCCGCACCGGGCCAAGCGCGATGGGGTGACCGCGGAGCGCAATGGAATGGCTGGCCGCCTCCAGCATCTCGACGACCTGAAGACCAAGGCGACCGTCGGTGATCGGCGCGGCCCCGGTGGCGATGCACTCCGCGAAATGCTTGATCTCCGCCAGGAGCGGCTCGGCCGTGCTGATGCGGGGCGCCCACATGTCGCCCACCCTGTAGCTGACGAGGAGGTCATAGAGCTCCTCGCGACCACCGGTGATGTTCACGCCGCGGTCGTAAACCTTGATCTTTTCGCTTGGCTCGAGATCGTCCCAGACGATCATCTTTCGGCTGCCGCCGACCAGCACCCTGCGCAGCTTCACCGGCGCGAGCCAGTTGACGTTGAGGTGCGCCACCGCCCCGTTCGCGAGATAGAGCGTCACTTGTCCCATGCTCTCGGGCGCGCCGGCGATATGTCCTGTCGCGTTGGCCGAAATCATGGTCGGAGGGCTGTCCAGCACGTGCTGGACGATCGAGAGGTCGTGCACCGCGAGGTCCCAGAGGACGTTCACGTCGGACTGGAACAGCCCGAGATTCACGCGCGTGGAGTCGTAATAAAAGACCTCACCCAACTCGTCTGCCGCGATGAGCTCGCGCATCTTCTGCACCGCGCCAGAGTAGATGAAGGTGTGGTCCACGAGCAGCGTCAGCCGGCGACGAAGGGCCGTCTCGATGAGCCGGCGCGCCTGAGCGGATGTCTCCGTCATCGGCTTCTCGACCAGCACGTGTCGGCCCGACTCCAGGGCCGCCAGGCTGATTTCGAAATGTGTCCGCACCGGTGTGGCGACGGCGACAGCGTCAACGTCGGAGCGGGCAATCGCTTCGCGCCAGTCCGTCAGCAGAGGCGTCGAGCCGAAGCGGGTCCGCGCCCGCTCGAGGGCCGCGGCAGAGGGATCGGCGATGGCCGCCAGACGGCAGCCAGGCGCTTCGGCCACGCAGCGGGCTAGGTTTGGGCCCCAATAACCGTACCCGATTACGGCGACGCCGATCATCTTCAAGCTCCCGGCGCTGTACAGTTGGTTTCCACGAGGGCGGGATGGCCGCGCGTATCGCCGCGAAGCCGCGCCGGGACGCCGGCGACGATCGCGTGGGGCGCAACGTTCGAGGTCACCACGGCGCCGGCGCCCACAAGAGCGCCCGGCCCGATGGTGATCCCCGCCAGGATCGTGGCGTTGGAGCCGATGGAGGCGCCGCGCATGACCCGCGTGGGCCTGAGCGTCCAGTCGCCCGGACCCTGGGCCTGCCCCTGCTCGTTCACGGCGCGCGGGTAGAGATCGTTGGTGAACATCACCCCGTGGCCGATGAACACCTCGTCCTCGATCTCGACGCCCTCGCAGATGAAGCTGTGCGAGGAGATCTTGCAGCGTCGCCCGATGACGGCGTTCGACTGCACCTCGACGAAAGCCCCGATGCGGGCGCCATCGCCGATCTGGCAGCCGTAGAGGTTGACCAGTTCCGGGTGAAAGATGGTCACGTCGCGTCCGAGTTGGACGTTCGAGGCGACTGGCATCGTGGTTCCCCGTGCGGGCTCGGGCGCCTGTCCGCCCGTCGGCCCAAGGGTCCGTCGCCGCGCCGGCGCTAACCATGTCGTTTGATGTACCCGCTGTTCGGCCTCAGGGCGGATGCTCGGGCCAGCGCGCCCTGGCCGCGTCGAATGATAGCGCGGGCGTCCGGCCGGCATTGCTCCAATACCGTTTCTCAAGATCGCGCGAGGAGCGAGGCGGATCTCGAAAGTGATCGCAGCAGATGACGAACCCATGCGCCCGTCCGAAGGCGCTCCAGGCGCCGTCGAAAGATCAGCCGCGCCCCGGGTCTCCGTGATCGTGCCCGCGTACGGAGTGGCGGACTTCCTGGGCGAGGCGCTTTCCTCGGTCCGGGCCCAGTCGTTCGCGGACTGGGAGGTCGTGGTCGTCGATGACGGCGACACGTCGAGAGCCGCATCCGCCTTCGCGCCGTTCAGGCGCGATCCCCGCATGCGCCTTTTGCAAACCGACAACGCCGGCCTACCAGCCGCACGAAACCGCGCGGTGGCGGCCGCCCGCGCGGACGTGATCGCCTTGCTCGACGGCGATGACCTCTACGAGCCCGATTACCTGGCGCGAATGCTGCAGGCCCTGGAGGAAGATCCGGCGCTTGGCTTCGTCGCCTGCGACGCCCAGCTTTTCGGCGCAGGCGTGCGCCGTCCACGCCTCTACTCAAAGGCCTGCCCGATCCAGGGGCCGGTCACCCTGGAACGGGTGCTCACGAGGCAGGTCAACATCTTCGTCGCCGCCGTCGTACGACGCTCCGCCCTCGAGTCGGCCGGAGGGTTCGACGCCCGATTGCGCGCCGCGGAGGACCTCGACCTTTGGGTCAGGTTGCTCGCCCTGGGCTGGAGAGGCGCCGTCGTTGCGGCCCCGCTCGCGCGCTATCGCCGTCGGAAGGGATCGATGTCATCCAACGTGCGGACGCTGCTCACTGGATGCTGCGCCGTCTACGCCAAGGCGGCCGCCATGCTGGCGGGGCGTCCGGAAGCCGCGACCGCGCAGGCCGTTGGTCTCCGCTACGCGCAGCAGCTGGCGTGGGCGGAAGGTGAAGCGCTGATCACCGAGGGCAGTATCTCGGCCGGCCTGACGCTCTTGAAGGACGCTGGCGCCCGTTCGTGGCGATGGCGCCAGGCAATCGCCATTATGCGGCGAGCGCCATGGGCGGCCGCGCCGCTGCTCTGGCTGCGGCGGTGGCTGCCGACGCCCCGCAGCGGCTGAGTTCGCAAGACGGCGTCGCGGACCCTCAGCCCGCTCCGGCGGCGAGCTGCTCGAGGATGAGGCGGTGGGCGCGGATCATGGAGTCGGCGCTGTAGACCTCCGCCGCGCGCGCCCGGTTGGCCGCGCCGATCGTGCGCCGACGCTCTGGATCCGCCGCCAACCGGGAGATGGCCGCCGTAAGGGCGGGCGTCGAATGGGTGACCACGAACGGGCGGTTCTCGGGCGAGACCATCCTCCACACATCGCCAACATCGAACGACGCCACCGGCAGAGCCGCATCCATGGCCTCGAGCACCACCAGAGGCGCTTGCTCGGTGTCGCTCGACACGGCCAGCAGATCGCACTGCATCAGGATATCGCGCGCGTCGCGACGGGCGCCGAGAAGGCGGACGCTGTCGCCAAGTGCGAGTGCGTGCGCCTCCGCGACCACGCGCGAGCGTTCCGGCCCGTCACCGATGATGAGCAGCGTCGCGCGGTCGCGCAAAGGCGCGAAGGCCTGCAGCGCCCGGACTGGATTCTTCTCTGGTCGGAGCGCGCCGCTCCAGACGATCCTCACGCGGTGCGAAGGAAGATCGAGGCCAAGCGTCTCCAGCGGCGTGGACGGAAGACGCCGGGCGGGCACGCCGTTCGGCACGTAGTGCAGCCTCGTCGGGCTGACGCCCCAGGTCTCGAGGGCGAGATCGCGCAGGTTCGCGGAAGGCGCCAACACATGGCTGCGTCGCAGCGCCACCTGCCGGCCCCAGACGCGTCTGCGGAGCTGGCGCGTCGCTTCCTCCGGGCCGAAGCCGTCTTCCAGATGGAGGTGCGGACGGCCTGCGAAGGCATTGGCCAGGACAAACTCGATCGCGCCCCAATTATAGGTGAGCAGCACATCCGGCCGGAGGTCGGCGAGGATGCGTGCGTAGGCGAGGAGGCGGACCGCAAGTGACCCTCGTGGGGGCGCTCCGAGATAGCTGACGGCGGCGTCCTGAGGGACCAGCTCGGCCGCCTCGTAGTTCCCGCTGAGGGCCAGGACGCTGTGCGAGACGCCCCGGCCCCACGCGCGGGCGAGAGTGGCGAAACGCACCTGGGAGCCGCCAATGCTGAAGCTCGGGAAGACATGAAGCAGTTTCAGCCGCCGCCCCGACGGCGGCTCACCGGGTCCGTCGCCAGGCGCCTCTCGCGACAAGGCGGAGACGGCCTGATCCATCTTCCTTCACCGCCCGCCATGGGCGAACAGCACGACCCGGACCGTCTGCAGCAGGATAATCAGATCCAGCACGAGGTTGCATCGCTTGAGATAGTAGAGGTCGTACGCGAGCTTGCGGCGCGCGTCCTCCACCGATGCGCCGTAGGGATAGTTCACCTGCGCCCATCCGGTGATCCCTGGCCGCACTCTGTGCCTGAGGTCGTAATAAGGGATCTGCTTGCGAAGCTGCTCGACAAAGAAGGGTCGTTCCGGGCGCGGTCCGATGAAGCTCATCTCCCCCGCCAGCACGTTGAGCACCTGCGGGATCTCATCGATCCGCACCTTGCGGATGAACCGTCCGACCCGCGTGACCCGATCGTCGGAGCTCGTGGCCCAACGTGGCGCGCCGTCGCTCTCGGCATCGACCCGCATGCTGCGGAACTTCCAGGCCCTGAAAGTCACGCCGTTCAGTCCGACGCGCTCCTGGCCGTAGAAGACGGGCCCGGGGCTATCCAGGGCTATGGCCAGAGCGGCAAGCAGGCAGAGCGGCGAGACGAAGAGCAGGAACGCCAGGCTGATGGCGATATCGATGACGCGCTTCGCGCGGCGGGCCGCCGGGCGGAGGATGAGCCCTTCGGAGAGCGCCAGCCACGCGCCCGCGCCGCGCGCGACCTCCACCACGCCGGCCTCCCGCTCCCAGAAGTCGTGAGCGTCGACGACCTGGATGCCGCGCAGCTTGCACTCCAACAGTTCGTCCACGGGGAGGGCGCCGTGGTCCTCGCAGGCGACCACGATCTCGTCGCTCTTCAGGGTCTGCGCGAGCTCCGAAAGGCTCAGCGCCGCGGCCGGCGCGCCGGTCAGGAGGACATTGCCCATTCGGGTGGGCTCGAGATCCGGTCCCCACCTCTCGAGCGTCGTGAGATGCTCGAAGCGGTCGCGCCCGGGACCCCGGAGGAAATCCCTCACCTTCTCCGCGTCCGCAGCGTCACCGAGGATGAGAACCCGTCGCTTGTGCGTGGACTGGCCGAGCCACCAGCCAAGGATGAGGCGCAGGCCCATCTGGACCAGCATGACAGCGGCGGCGGCCGTTCCGAGGATGAGGGGGGAAAGTCCGAGCTGTCCCCTCGCGACGACGCTGCTGATGACCACGAACAGCAGCACCGCAAGGGCGATGAACTCCCAGCTCACGAGGAACCGCTTCAGGTAGGTCCCCACGTTGTGCGCCGCGTCGTTGTTATAGACCCCAAGGGAGATGGTGAGCAGAAGCAGCCCAAGCGCGATGGCGACCGCCTGGTAGGGCTCCAGACCTATCCCAGGGGTTGCGAAAGCGTGAGGAAAGCTTATCCAGGCCAACGGAAGAAAGAACAGAATCCCGTCGAGTCCAGCGTAAGCTACAGCGTCTCGCTCCACATAATGACCCAAGAGCTTCATTACGCATCCCCATTTCTGGGTATGTACTGAGGGCGCTCGGATCCAAAGACCTGGCCCCCCTGATCTCTAAATTCATGGTGAAGTCCGGCGACGCGCCCCCTATCCAATGATCGCCGCGCGTGCGCTTTTTCCGCTTCCTGTCCGGCGTAGCTGGACGGAGGGCTTCTCGCCGCCTCGGCGGCTTCAGGATGCGCAGAGCGGTTATCTTACGATCACGCCGGCCCGGCGCGCCCCACGCGACTGTCGCGATCCGAAGCGGAGTCGGCCGAATGACGCGCGTGCTGGTGTTCTCCACGCTCTTCCCGAACGCGGCCCAGCCAAACCACGGCGTCTTCGTCGAAACCCGGCTGCGCGAAACGGTTGCGCTCGGAGGGCTGTCCGCCACGGTGCTTGCGCCCGTGCCCTTCTTCCCCATCGCCCATCGCGCCTTTGGGGGCTACGCCCACTTCGCCCGGGCGCCTCGACGGGAGGTCCGCCACGGGATCGAGGTGCTGCACCCGCGCTATCCGGTGCTGCCGAAGCTGGGCTCGTGGCTGGCGCCAACGACGCTCCTCAGCGCAGGGCTGGATGCGGTCCGCAGCCTCCAGTCGGAAGGGCGGAGCTTCGATGTCATCGACGCCCACTACTTCTATCCCGACGGCGTCGCCGCGGCCCGGTTGGGCCAGGCCCTCCGCATCCCGGTGGTGATCACAGCCCGAGGGACCGATCTTACCCTGATCCCCTCGAGCGCCGGCCCGCGGCGGGCAATCCGCTGGGCCGCCGAGGAAGCCAGCGTCGGCGTCGGCGTCTGCGAAGACCTCAGGCGTCGCCTCGTGGAACTCGGCGCGCCAGCCGAGCGCACCGCGACGCTACGCAATGGGGTGGACCTGGAGCTCTTCCGTGCGGGCGACCGGCAGGCCGCGCGCGCGACCCTCGGATGCGATGGCTTCACTGTCGTCTCCGTGGGGGGCCTGATCGAGCGCAAGGGGCATGACCTCGTCATCGAAGCCCTTCGCGAGGAACCCGGCTGGCGGCTGCTGATCGCCGGATCCGGGCCCCTCAAGGGCGAGCTCGAAGCTCTGGCGCGCCGCCTGAACGTGGCGGATCGCGTGCGCTTCCTCGGCGAGGTTCCGCATAAGAGCCTCCCGGCGCTCTACACCGCAGCGGACGTCATGGTGCTGGCCTCCTCGCGCGAGGGGTGGGCGAACGTGCTTCTGGAGGCCATGGCTTGCGGCGCGCCGGTGGCCGCCACAGACGTGAATGGGACTCGCGAAGTCGTCGCCGCCCCGGTTGCCGGCCGGCTGATCACCGAGCGCACCGCCGCGAGGGTCGCCGAAGCGGTGCGCTCCATCGCGGCCGCGCCGCCGCGCAGGAGCGAGACCCGGCGCTACGCCGAACAGTTCGGCTGGAGCGAGATCGCCCGGGCCAACAAGGCTCTGCTCATCGCCGCGGGGGCGGCCGGCTACGAGGGTCGTCACGATCCGAGGATCGTCGCCGCTGCCGCCCGGGTTCTAGCCCAGCCGAGGCGCGAAGCTATTGACCTCGATCCGAGCGCTTCGGTCGCCGCGGGTCACAGGCTAGGCCTGCCACTCGATGGGTGATCTCCGGTCGATGTCCGGTCGCCTGTCGAGAATCCGGCAGGGAATGCCGCTGGTGCGGACGTTGAGCCCGAAGACCTGCACTGCCTCCGCCTGGACCGGTATGAAATGGGCGCCCGCACCGGATGCGGCGGGCCCGGCGCCGCTGTGGTTGACGAAGCCGGCGATCGGGAAGGACGGGTGACGCCGCAGCACCGCCGGCGCGACCATGGTCAGGCCGCGGATCTTCACTGCCGATGGATTGTGGAACTCCTTGTTTTCCCCGGAGTAGTGAATGATCCAGCTGGCGTCGGAGCCCGGCGACTTCTCGCAGACCACGCCGTCGATCGTCAGCACCCCCGCATCCGGGACATCCAGGCATGCACTCTCGGTTCCGGCAGCGCCCAGCAGTCGGCTGCTGCGAATGGTCGTTGCCGCGGCCCGGCTCTTCAGCAGATGGCCGATCGTACAGTCGGTCGAGAGCAGATCTTCGACCACGAGCTCGTCGACGGCGCCGACATAGATGTTGTGACAGAGTCCGGTTCCGTTGCCGTTGTGATGGAAGTTGCAGCGCCGCAGCACGACCTTTTGGCCCGCGACGCCGCCGAGGATCCCGTCGTCGCAGCCGCTGATCTCGCAATCCTCGATCACGATGCTGTTGCCGAGCGGCCGGTTGAAGAAGCTCTGGCCCAGGCGGATCGCGGCGTAGTTGCCGTAGCCGTCCTGACGACGGAAACCCTGGAACCTCAGTCTACGGAAGGTGGCGTCGAAGTCGCCGGTCGAAAAAAGGCCCGTCTGATAGTAGAGAACGCCATCCCCGTAGCCGTCCGTGCACAGCAGCGGCGGCGGCTTGCCCGCCTCGCCCTCGATGATCACCGGGCCGAGGAGATTGCCTTCATAAGGCGGCCATCCCACCATCGACTTCCATCGCCGCGAATGGGAGCCGCTGTCATTCACATAGTAGCCAGGTGGCCCCGGGCTGATGATCACCCGAAAACCTATCCGCGAGGTGCGATCGGCGCCGCGGTAGCTGTTGTTCCAGCGCACGCTCGAATTCATGAAGCAACCGGCAAGGGTCAGCGAGGCGAACCGCTTTCCAGGCCCCACCTCGAGGACCTCGAAGGCGTCGTCTCTTGGGCGCGGGTGCGCCTTGGCCGAGCCGCTTGGGTCGGTGCGCTCTGGGGGTTGGGCAAGGGCGACGACTCTCACCGGAAGGACCGCTGTGGACAACATGCCAGCGACTAGGGAGCGACGCGTGCGCGCTCGAGCCCCGCCGGCGTCCCGCTCACGGCCCTTCCGTCCGCTCCACACCCGATCGCTCCCTCCGCCGGCCCTTGCGGCAGGTTCAGAGGGCGAGGGCCGCGGGGAAATACCAAAAGAGAGCGAAGCTGCTCCCGCTGCCCAGCGCGCCAGGCCCGCCCCTCGATTTATAGGGTTTCAGGCGAGCAAAGGACCTGTCCTGCGAAGCCCTAAAGGAGGCGGCGGCGCGCCACCAGAAGCCCGTCAGGGAGACGCGGCGGCGACTGCCCTCCTACGCCAAGGCTTCGGAGGGCATCCTGCTTCGAATGAGGGCGGAGGGCCTGTCCTGCGAAGCCCGTAGGGCGAAGCAGGATGGCGGTGAGTGAGGGATTCGAACCCTCGTTACGGTCTCCCGTAAACACGCTTTCCAAGCGTGCGCCTTCAACCACTCGGCCAACTCACCATCGCCGCAGGGGCGAAACGGGCCGGCGTTGAGGGCCGGCCGCGAAGGCCGCGCAATATACGCATCGCGGCCCGCGCCACAAGCGATGCGCCTGGGGCGTTGCTTAGGCCTCGAAATCCTTGGCCAATTCGCCGCGGGTCGCTGGCGACAGCAGCGCCAGGTGGCCGTACGACTCGTGGTCGCAGCCGACGAGGATGTGGATCGCCGGATCGTTGAAGTGGGTGATCTGGGACGGATCGAGCGCGAAGCGGATGAAGTGGACCGAGGAGGTCTTACCGTCTTCGCGCGTGCGCTCGACATCGCCCTCGGGCTCACCGGGGATCCGGTCGTCCCCCACCTGCAGGAAGAAGTCTTCTTCAACATGGCTCAGGCGCCGCAGAGTGGCGTCTCGGCGCACCGGATCCTCAATCTCGAACATGATCGTGGCCACGAGCTCGCGTCCCTGCGGGATCAGCGGATTGTAGGCCTCCAGCTCGTCGAGGACCTGGGCCGGGCCGCCCTTCTCGGTGAGCAGCATCTCCTGCACCTGGAACAGCATCGTCTCGTAGGACTCGAAATAGACGGTGCAGACCGGGCCGAGCGCGACGCGTCGCAGGCGCTTGACCGGCAGGAGCGCCGCGCGCCGTTCGCGCCGGACCTTGGCGTAGTCCGCGTCCGGCAGCAGGTCTTCGGGCGTGATGCGGCGAAGGCTTGGAGGCATGTCGCTCCTCTTTAGGCGAGGCTGTAGGCTCGGGCGAGGATCTCGATCGGATGGGCGCGGCGCGGCCCTGCCCCCTCAGGCGCCATCTCCGCGAGGATTTCGCCGAGATGGCCGCAGGCCAGCTGACAGTCTGAGCAGAGATTGGCGTTGCCTTTCTGCATGACCTGACGGGCTGTTGGCGCGCCGACCTTCAGGGCGATGGGCCGGGTGTCCTTCATGACGCCGAACGTGCCGCCATGGCCCGAGCAACGCTCGACGACGTCGACCTTCGCGCCTGGGATCAGCCGCAGCATCTCCGCCGACTTCGCGCCCATGTTCTGGGCCCGGGCGTGGCACGCGTGGTGCACAGTGATCCCGCCCTCCACCGGCGAAAGCCCTTCGGCGAGCCCGAATTCGCGCGAAAGGCCGACGACATACTCGCAGATGTCGCGGGTCGCCGCCGACAGGCGTGCGACAGCGTGATTTCCGGAGTGGAGCAGCGGCCATTCGAACTTTGCCATCAGCCCGCAGGACGCGGTCAGAGTGACAATCTCGAACCCCTCATGGATGAAGGGCGCGAAGACCGCGGCCACGCGCTCTGCGCGGGCTGCGACGTCGGCGAGGTTACCCGCCTCGAGTTCGGGCATGCCGCAGCACTCGGGGTAAACCAGCCGGGCCTCGACGCCCTGGCGCGCGAGAACTCGCGCGGCGGCCTCGGCCGTCTGGGGCGCGTTGAATTCGGCGATGCAGGTCGCATAGATCACAGCTCGCCGCTTTCCGTAGGCCGGCCCCTCGGGCGAAGGCGACAGGGGCTCACGCAGCCGTCGGCTGGCGGTCCGGGACGTATAGGTCGGCAGCAGGGCCTGTGCGTCGACCCCGGCCGCCGCCTCGATGATCTTGCGCACGGGCTTGTTCGACTGGGCGGTCGCCCAGTTCACCAGGGGCGCGACCGGCGCAGCGAGCCGGCCATTGCGATCGGTGCGACCGAGCTCTTCGCGCACGACCTCTTTCTCGCCGATGCGGCGGCGCGCAGCGCGGTAGCGCAGCATCAGGTGCGGGATGTCGATGTCGAACGGGTGCGGGGGGACGTACGGGCACTTGGTGAGGAAGCACATGTCGCACAGCGTGCATGCCTCATCGACCTTGGCGTATTCGGCCTTAGGCACGCTGTCGAGTTCGCCCGTCGGGCTCTCGTCGATGAGGTCGAACAGGCGGGGGAAGCTGTCGCACAGGTTGAAGCAGCGTCGGCACGTGTGACAGACGTCAAACTGCCGTTCCATTTCGGCCTCGACCTTGGCGAGGTCGTAATAGGCCTCATCCCGCCAGTCGATCGGATGGCGGAAAGGCGCGTCGAGACTTCCCTCGCGCGCAGGCGTCTTCGAGGCGTCGCTCACCCTCACCCACCCATGCCCTGAGCTCCAAAAGAGAAGGCGGCCCATGCGGACCGCCCTCAGCAGGAATCAGTCGAGTGCGTCGAGCGCCTTCTGGAACCGTCCCGCATGGGACTTCTCGGCCTTGGCCAGAGTCTCGAACCAGTCGGCAATCTCTTCGAATCCTTCGTCGCGCGCCGTCCGCGCCATGCCCGGATACATGTCCGTATATTCGTGGGTCTCGCCGGCGATCGCGGCCTTCAGGTTGGAGCTGGTCGAACCGATCGGAAGGCCCGTCGCCGGGTCGCCGACCGCTTCCATGAACTCAAGGTGACCGTGCGCGTGGCCGGTTTCGCCTTCCGCCGTGGATCGGAAAACCGCCGCCACATCGTTATAGCCTTCCACGTCGGCCTTCTGCGCGAAGTAGAGGTAGCGCCGGTTCGCTTGGCTCTCACCGGCAAACGCCGCCTTCAGATTTTCCAGGGTCTTGCTGGTCGCCAAGCTCATGATCGTCCCCTCCCGCGCCTCCCTTGGCGCAGCGCGCTTAATGGGGCGCTGCGAGCGCCACACCCAATCAATTTAATCTATGGGGCCCATAGAGGATTTCGTGGTGCGCAACGAGACAGACCAACTAGGCTCGGCCGCAAGAACAGGCGCCAACACACCGGAGGAGACGATGGCGGTCATCGCCTTTCCCAGGACCGAGGATGTCAGCCTTGGTCGCGGCATCCAGCGGCTGCGGCAAGCACGGGGCCTCACGCTCGCCAGACTGGCGGCGGAGACCCGACTCGACCCGCTCCGGCTCGACCTCGCCGAGCACGGACGGGCCCGCCTAAGCTCCGCCGAGCTCCACGCCGTGATCAATGCGCTGCACGCGCCCCTCGCCCTGCTCTTCCAGCCATCGGCAGATCTCTCGACGCTCCGAAAGTTCTAGCGGGGCGCCTGCGGAACCTTGCGCGAAAGGTCGTGTTCAAGGCTCGTACGAGCCCTTCCAAGGCATTGGGCGCGGCTTCGCCGCATCCGATTCAGGCAAGTAACCACTCGCTCGCAGATGGCGGGCGAAGTGGCGTGACAGTACGATTGTCTTCATTATCGATTTCGGTCGCGCAATCGGCTAGGCGCTCGCCTGTGGCATGAGCACTGCCGATGGCGGATGCGACGCCGTGCGCAGATTCGCCTGAAGCCGGAGCGACTGTTTGAGCGAAGTGAATCCTGCGTCGGCCTACGGGTATCCTCCAGGCGGACGTCGTCCGCGCCGCGCGCGCCAAGCGATCTCCATCGCCGTCGTGATCATCGTCGCGGTCCTGCTGGCGGCGCTGCTCGCCTTCTGTGGCCGCTCCCACGGCCCCGGCGGCGCAGCGGGGGGACACGCTCATGGCCGGGCTGCAGCGGGCGGTTCCGGCGGCGCGGGAGGCTTCGCTCGCGGAGGGCGTCCGCCGGCGACGGTCGGCGTGGCCAAGGCCACGCTCGGATCCATCCCCATCACCCAGAGCGCGCTCGGCACGGTGACCCCGCTGGCCACCGTTCAGGTCAACGCCCGCGTTTCGGGACAGCTGGTGAAGGTCGGATTCCGCGAAGGCCAGATGGTCCGCAAGGGCCAACTCCTGATGCTGATCGACCCGCGCCCGTTCCAGGCGACGCTCGACCAGGACCTGGCGCTCCTGGCGCACGACCAGGCTCTTCTGGCGGATGCAAAGCTCGACCTGACCCGCTACGCCGTCCTCAAGGCCCAGGACTCGATCGCGACCCAGACGTACGACACTCAGGTCGCTCTGGTGCAGCAGTACGAGGCCACCGTGCGGCAGGACCAGGCGAGCGTGGCCAACGCACGCCTCAACCTCGAATACGCCCACATCACAGCCCCGGTCTCTGGCCGGGCAGGGCTGCGCCAGATCGACGTCGGCAACCAGGTGACGGCGAACGAGTCGACGCCGGTAACGGTCGTCACCCAGCTCGACCCGATCACCATCGTCTTCCCGCTGCCGGAGGACGCCATCGGCGAGATCATGGCCCACAACGGCGGAACCGGCTTGCAGGTGACCGCCTATGACCGCACCGGCGCGAATGTCGTCGCCGTCGGCAAGCTCCTGACCCTCGACAACGCCGTGAACACGACCACCGGCACCGTCAATGGACGAGCGCAGTTCAGCAACGCCGACGGCAAGCTGTTCCCCTTCGAATTCGTCAACGTCACCGTGCTGGTGGACACCCTGCAGAACCAGGTGACTGTGCCGACCACGGCGGTGCGCCACGGCCCGAACGGCGACTACGTGTGGGTTCTGCAGCCCAACCGCACCGTGAACCAGCGATCGATCAAGACGGGTCCGGCGACGCCTGAGACGGTCTCGATCGTCTCGGGCCTTCAGGCCGGCGAGACCGTGATCACCGACGGTGGCGATCGCCTTCGCGACGGCGCCCCGGTCATCCTGCCCGGACAAGGACGCCAGGGCGGCGCAGGAGCCGGCCAGGCCGGCGCCGGCGCCGGCGCCCAGGGTCCAGGCGGCGGGAACGGGAGCGGTCATCGCCACCACGGAAATCGCCAGGGGGGACAAGGCGGCGGCGGAGCCCCGTCGAACGGATGATCGTGACTTCGGAGTTTCGCCTCTCGCCGATCACGTCTGAACCCGCCCAAGGACCCTGCGTCCAAGGACCTTGTGACACGTGAGCCCGTCGCGCCCCTTCATCGAGCGGCCTGTCGCCACCTCCCTCTTCATGGCGGCGATCCTGCTCGCCGGCCTGGTCGCCTTTCGGTTCCTGCCCATCTCCGCCCTGCCGGAGGTGGACTATCCGACGATCCAGGTGACGACCTCCTATCCCGGCGCGAGCCCGGAGGTGATGGCCACGACGGTCACCGCTCCGCTCGAGGTCCAGTTCGGCCAGATGACGGCGCTCAACCGCATGAGCTCGGTCAGCTCGGGCGGCTCGTCGGTCGTGACCCTTCAGTTCGACCTCAGCCTGCCGCTCGACATCGCCGAACAGGAGGTCCAGGCGGCGATCAACGCAGCCACGTCCCTGCTGCCCACCAACCTGCCGGCGCCGCCGATCTACGCGAAGATCAATCCGGCCGATGCGCCGGTGCTGACCCTGGCCCTGACGTCCAGGTCCATGCCCCTGACGGACGTCGAATTCTACGCCAACCAGCAACTCGGCCAGAAGATCTCGCAGCTGCCCGGGGTCGGGCTGGTGTCGATCGGCGGCGGCCAGAAACCTGCTGTCCGCGTGCAGGTGAACACCCAGCAGCTGGCTTCCTACAATCTGTCGATGTCGCAGGTGTCGACTGCGATCGCCTCGGCGAACTCGAACGGGGCGAAGGGAAACTTCGACGGGCCGACGAGGTCCTACTCGATCGACGCCAACGACCAGCTGCTCACGCCGCAGGATTATGCGAACCAGATCATCGCCTATTCGAACAACGCTCCGGTTCGCCTCTCCAACGTGGCGAAGGTGGTGGCGGGGGCGGAGAACACGCAGCTGGGCGCCTGGTACGACCGCACCCCGGCGGTCCTGCTGAACGTCCAGCGCCAGCCCGGCGCCAACGTCATCCAGACAGTCGACCAGATCAAGAAGTCGTTGCCGATGCTGATGGCCTCGCTGCCGTCGGGCATCGACATGACCATCGTCACCGACCGAACGACGGGCATCCGCGCGTCGGTCACAGACGTGGAGTTCGAACTCTGCCTCGCCGTCGCCCTGGTCGTGCTGGTGATCTTTCTGTTCCTGCGCAGCCTTCCGGCCACCTTCATCGCCAGCGTCGCGGTGCCGCTCTCCCTGATCGGGACCTTCGGGGCGATGTACCTGCTGCACTTCTCGCTCAACAACCTGACCTTGATGGCCCTGACGATCGCCACCGGGTTCGTCGTCGACGACGCGATCGTCATGATCGAGAACATTGCGCGCTACATCGAGGCGGGCGAGCCGCCGATGGCCGCGGCGATCAAGGGCGCCGAACAGATCGGCTTTACGATCATATCGCTGACGGTCTCGCTGATCGCGGTGCTGATCCCCCTGCTCTTCATGGGCGACGTGGTCGGACGGCTATTCCGCGAATTCGCCATCGCGCTCACCGTCACCATCGTCATCTCCGCGGTAGTGTCCCTCACCCTCGTGCCGACCTTGGCCGCGCGCTGGCTGGAGCCGCGGGAACAGGAAGAACAGCACGAGAGCGCATTCAGCCGACGCTCCAGGGCCGTGATCGACGGTGTAATCGCGCGTTACGACACGGCGCTCACCTGGGTGCTCGACCGGCAGGCCGCGACGCTGGTGGTTGCGCTGGCGACCTTCGTCCTCACGGGAATCCTGTTCTTCCTGATCCCGAAGGGTCTGTTCCCGACCCAGGACACCGGTCTGGTTCAGGCGACGGTCGAGGCCCGCCAGTCGATCTCCTACGACTCCATGTCGAAGCTGCAGGAGGCCGTGCAAGATGAGATACTGAAGGATCCCAACGTGGACAGCCTGTCCGGCTTCATTGGCGTGGACGGCCAGAACTTCACGCTCAACAGCGGCCGGATCCTCATCAACCTCAAGCCCTTCGGCCACCGCAGTAGCAACCTGCAGCAGATCCTCGATGGCCTTCACGCTGACGCCGCGAAGGTCCCGGGCGCCACCCTGTACGTCCAGCCGGTGCAGGACCTCACCGTCGACGCCTCCTCCGGCCGCACCCAGTATCAGTTCGCCCTTCAGGGCTCGAGCACCGAGACCGTCGCCGAATGGTCGAAGAAGGTCGTCGCGAAGCTGCAGCACGACCCGGAACTACGGAACGTCGCTTCCGACCTGCAGGACGACGGCCTGTCCGCCTACGTGAACATCGACCGCGACACCGCCGCGCGCCTCGGCGTCACGCCCTCGAGCGTCGACGCCACGCTCTACTACGCCTTCGGCCAGAGCATCGTCTCGACCATCTTCACCCAGGCGAACCAGGAGCGGGTCATCCTCGAGGCGGATCCGGCGACATCGCAGACGCCCGAAGCTCTGAAGAACCTTTACGTCAACACGCCGGCCGGAACGGCCACTCCGCTGAGGGCCCTCGCGACGGTGGAGACCCGCACCGCCCCGCTGCAGATCAACCACGTCGGCCAGTTCCCGGCCGCCAACATCTCCTTCGACATCGCCCCAAACGCCCATCTGGGCGATGCGGTGAGCTCCATCGAGCGCAACGAGAAGGCGCTCAAGATTCCCTCGACGATCACCACGGTGTTCCTGGGTAGCGCCAATGCGTTCCGCGGCTCCATGTCCAACGAGCTTTGGCTGATCCTCGCCGCGATCGTGGTCGTCTACATCGTCCTGGGCGTGCTCTATGAGAGCTACATCCATCCGGTGACGATCCTCTCCACCCTGCCCTCGGCCGGGGTGGGCGCCCTGGTGGCCCTGATGATCGCCGGCCAGAGCCTGGGGGTGATCGGGATCATCGGCATCATCCTCCTGATCGGCATCGTGAAGAAGAATGCGATCATGATGATCGACTTCGCCCTCGACGCCGAACGGGTGGAGGGCAAGTCGCCACGCGAGGCGATCCACCAGGCCGCCTTGCTGCGCTTCCGCCCGATCATCATGACGACCCTGGCCGCCCTGTTCGGCGCGCTCCCGCTCATGCTCGGCTGGGGCGTGGGATCGGAGCTTCGCCACCCGCTGGGGATCAGCATCGTGGGCGGCCTGATCGTCAGCCAGGCGCTCACGCTCTTTACGACGCCGGTGATCTACTTGCAGTTCGACTGGCTCGCCCACCGCCTGGGTCGGGGCCGCGGTCAGCGCAGGGGTGAGGCCGGCCCGGGAGTGACAGAGCCCGATCCGGGCGCGGCGCCGACATGAACATTTCGGCCCTGTTCATCCGGCGCCCGATCGCCACGATGCTGCTCACCATCGGGGTGGCCCTGGCCGGCGTTGCGGCCTTCTTCCTGCTGCCTGTCTCGCCCCTGCCGCAGGTCGACTTCCCGACCATCTTCGTGCAGGCGACCCTGCCCGGCGCCAGTCCCGAGACCATGGCCACCAGCGTCGCGACGCCGCTGGAGAGACGCCTGGGGATCATCTCCAACGTCTCTGAAATCACGTCCCAGAGCCGGGTCGGCCAGACCCAGATCGTTCTGCAGTTCGATCTGGGGCGCAGCATCGACGGCGCGGCGCGGGACGTAGAGGCTGCGATCAACGCCGCGCGCGTCGACCTGCCCCAGACCCTTCGCCAGAATCCGACCTACCGGAAGGTGAACCCCGCCGACGCGCCCATCATCGTCCTGGCGCTGACTTCGAAGTCGCGCACGCCCGGACAGATCTACGACGTCGCCAACACCGTCATCCAGCAGCAGTTCAGCCAGGTGAAGGGCGTAGGCAACGTCACCCTGGGCGGCAGCTCCCTCCCGGCGGTGCGCGTCGAGCTCAACCCTCTGGAGCTGGCGA
The DNA here is from genome assembly GCA_036488995.1 of Caulobacteraceae bacterium. Classification (GTDB taxonomy): domain Bacteria; phylum Pseudomonadota; class Alphaproteobacteria; order Caulobacterales; family Caulobacteraceae; genus Acaudatibacter. Next base: position 4,204 of record DASXGQ010000082.1, on the reverse strand, counting down.
GGGATCAGATCGGGCTGGAGGATGTCCGCGCGGCGCTCGCCTCGGCCAACGCCAACCAGCCCAAGGGCGTGGTCCAGAGTCACGGCCTGCGCTACCAGATCTACACCAACGACACCGGCCTCTCGGCCGCCGACTACGCCCCCCTGGTGATCGCCTACCGCAATGGCAATGCGGTCCGGCTCAGTGACGTGGCGCGGGTCATCGACGGCGTCGAGGACGTCCACAATTTCGGCCTGTTCAACGGCCAGCCAGCGATCATCGTCCAGGTCTCCCGCCAGCCCGGCGCCAACATCATTGCGACCACCGATCGCGTGAAGGCCCTCATCCCGACGCTCGAGGCCGCTCTTCCCCCCGACATCGACTGGCACATCGCAGTCGACAGAACGCTCACGATCCGCGCCTCGCTCGCGGACGTCGAGCGCACGGTGGTGATCGCAACGCTCCTTGTGGTGGCGGTGGTGGCGTTTTTCCTGCGCAACGGGCGGGCGATCCTGATCCCGAGCGTGGCGGTGACCGTCTCCCTGCTCGGGGCGCTCGCGGTCATGTACCTGCTGGGGTTTTCCCTCGACAACCTCTCGTTGATGGCCCTCACCGTGTCGACCGGCTTCGTCGTCGACGACGCCATCGTCGTGCTGGAGAACATCACGCGGCATGTGGAGGCCGGGATGGATCGCTTCGAGGCGGCCCTCCTCGGCGCGAAGGAAGTCGGCTTCACCGTCATCTCGATCAGCATCTCGCTGGTGGCCGTGTTCCTGCCCATTCTGCTGATGGGCGGCATCGTCGGGCGCCTGTTCCGGGAGTTCGCAGCAACCCTTTCGGCGGCAGTCCTGGTCTCGCTGGTCGTGTCGCTTACGACCACGCCGATGATGAGCGCCTACCTCGTGGACCCTCCCCGGAAGGACCGGCCGCCGAACCGCTTCGGCCGCTTTGCCGAGGGGCTCTTCTCGCGCATGCAGCGGACCTACGAACGCGCCCTCGACTGGTCGCTGGATTCTGGGCCGGTCATGCTCGTGGTGCTCGGCGCCTGCATCGCCCTGACGGTGTTCCTGTTCGGGGTCGTCCAGAAGGGCTTCTTCCCGATCCAGGACACGGGCCTCATCGTCGGCGGTCTTCAGACCGACCAATCGAGCTCGTTCGGGCTGACGGCGGGACGGCTGCGGCGGCTGGTCAACATCGTCGATCACGATCCGTCGGTGTCGACCGTAGCCGCGTTCGCCGGCGCCAACGCTGCGGGCGGGTTCCTCATCACCGAACTGAAGCCGCGCAGCGAGCGCAAGGGCGGCTCGGCCGAGGTGGTGGAGCGTCTGCGACCCAAGCTGGCGCGCGTGATCGGCACGAGCCTCTTCCTCAACCCGGCCCAGGACATCCGCGTCGGCGGACGCTCGAGCAACGCCACCTACCAGTACACGATCGAAGGGCAGGACCTGGCGAGCGTCCGTCTGTGGGCCGGTCGTCTCGCCGAAGCGCTGAAGCGGCAGCCGGGAATGGTCGACGTCAACAGCGACCAGGAGGACCACGGCCTGGAAACCTACGTGCACATCGATCGGGACAGATCCGGTCGGCTGCACCTGACCAACGTCAATATCGACAACAACCTCTACGATGAGTTCGGCCAGCGACCGGTCTCCACCATCTATAAGGAGACCAACCAATACCGGATCATCATGGAGGCGGATCCTCAGTTCACTCAGGATCCAACGGCGCTGCAGTATGTCTATACGAGCATCGGCGGCGCGGTGGCTTCGCCGGTCATCCCCACGTCGACGACGACAGCGATCGGGGCGGGGCCTGTGACCACCGCGCTGGGCGCCACGTCTTCGGAGACGACCTTAACCGGCGCGCCCCAGGCCACCACGGCCGTGGGCCCTCCGCCTCAGGTCACCGCGACCGGAGCCCCCAATGTGGTGGCGCCACTCGGCTCCGCCGGCTCGACCTCATCCGCCACGGTGGTTCCGGGGACCTCCGTCACCACCCTGGGCCTCACCGCACTGCCGGGCCCCACCAACCCCACCGCCAACCAGACCTCCGCCTCCGTCGCCACCACGGCCACGCCTGCTAACGCTCCGGCATCGGCAAACGCCGCCGGCGTCCCGGGAGGCGTGTCGGCCAGTGTAGGAACCAACGTTGCCGTCGGGGTGGCCGCCCTTGCCGGACCCGCCGCCCCCCCGGGCCGCGCGGCCTCCCAGGGCGTGGCCGTCAGCACGACGCCTGAACAGATCATTCGCCTGCCAACCTACAGCCTGTGGAACGACCAGGCGACGCCGACTTCGGTCAATCACCAGGACACCCAGCCGGCGACCACCATCTCGTTCAATCTCGCCCCCGGCGCAGCGCTGAGCGATGCGACCTTGGCCGTCACGCGCGCGAGCGCCCAGATCGGAATGCCAGCTACCGTGCACGGCAGTTTCCAGGGCACGGCCAGGGTGTTCCAGCAGTCGCTCGCGGACGAGCCGGTCCTCATCCTGGCCGCTCTCCTGGCGATCTATATCGTCCTTGGAATACTCTACGAGAGCTACATCCACCCTCTGACTGTGCTTTCGACCCTGCCCTCGGCGGGCACAGGGGCCCTGATCGCCCTGATCCTCTTCCATATCGAATTCGACATCATCGGCCTGATCGGGGTCATTCTTCTGATCGGCATCGTGAAGAAGAACGCGATCATGATGATCGACTTCGCCCTGGAGGCCGAACGGGGACAGGGACTGAGCCCGCGCGACTCGATCCGTCAGGCGGCCCTGACCCGGTTCCGGCCGATCATGATGACGACGTTCGCCGCCATTCTTGGGGCCCTGCCCCTGGCCGTTGGCTGGGGCGAAGGCTCGGAACTGCGCCGTCCCCTCGGCGTGACCATCATCGGGGGCCTGCTGGTGAGCCAGTTGATCACACTGCTCACGACCCCAGTGGTCTATCTGTACCTCGATCGTCTACACAACTGGCGCCGCCGGAGCGGAGGGCGCCGCGCCGCCGCTGCTCCCCAACCCAGTTCCGCCTGAATCGACAACGTCCGACGTCCCTAGGATCCGCATGCCGCGAACGTCCCTCAAGAGCCGCCTGACCGCCGCTGTGCTGCTGGCCTCGACCGCCAGCGGCTGCATGGTCGGTCCGAACTACCACCGCCCGCCGGTCACGGCGCCGCCGGCGTTCAAGGAAGCCAAGGGCTGGTCGCCCGCCCAGCCGTCCGACGCGGCCGACAAGACCGACTGGTGGACGGTCTTTGGGGATCCGGTCCTGAACGGACTCGAGGCGCGAGTGGCGGTCAGCAACCAGACGCTTGTGGCGGACGAGGCCGCCTACCGGGCCGCCCACGCGATCGTCGCCGAGGATCGCGCGGCGCTGTTCCCCACCGTCACGCTCGGCGGCAGCGGACAACGGCAGTTCACCGGCGGCGGGGCGATCGCTTCCAAGACCGCAAGCGCCACCGGCGCAAACACCGGGGGGGTAACGAGGACCTTCCAAGGCAGCACGAGCACCAACTATGTACCCACCCTGGGCGCCACCTGGGAGCCTGATCTGTGGGGGGCGGTTCGTCGCACGATCAACAGCGCCAAGGCCACCGCCCAGTCGGACGCCGCCCTGGTCGCCAATGCGCGGCTTTCGCTTCAGACCGAGCTTGCGAGCGACTACATCCTTTTGCGCACGTACGACCAGGAGGAGCGGCTCTACGGCGCGGAGGTGGCCGCCTACACACGCAGTCTCGAGGTCACGGAGAACCAATATCGGGCCGGGAACGTGCCCCAGAGTGACGTGCTCACGGCCCAGACCCAGCTGCAGACCCTCCAGGCGACCTACCAGGACGTGGCGCGTCTGCGGGCCTTGATGGAGCACGCGGTCGCGGTCCTCGTCGGCGTTCCGCCTGCCGAACTGACGATCGAGTCAGCGCCGTGGAACATGAAGCTGCCCGAGATTCCTACCGTCCTTCCCTCGGCGCTTCTCCAGCGGCGCCCGGACATCGCAGAGGCCGAGCGCAGCGCCGCCGCCGCCAACGAGCTGATCGGGGTTCAGATCGCAGCCTACTACCCAACGCTCACTCTGTCCGCCGACGGCGGCTTCCAGTCGAACGAACTCGCTAACCTGTTCAACACCTCGAACTTCATTTGGGGCATCGGGGCCAGCGTCTCCGAAACCGTGTTCGACGCCGGACTTCGTGGGGCCAGGGTCCGGCAATTCCGCGCCCAATATGACGAGGCGGTCGCCAACTACCGCG
>DASXGQ010000067.1:0-22573 GCA_036488995.1 Caulobacteraceae bacterium | reverse complement strand
ACCCCCGAGGGCAGCGTCTGCACGCCGGGCGCCCTGGCGTTGGCCGCCAGGAACGCCTGGGCGGCTGCGAGGTCGGCCTTGGCGAGGCGGCCCTCGCCGCAACCGGCCAGGCCGAGCGCGAGGCCGAGAACGGCGAGAAGACGCAAGCGGGCCATCGGCTTTCCCATCAAAGCGGACGCGGCGGATAGCCCCGCTGGCTGAGCGCCTCGATGATTTCCTGGGTGTGCCGGGCGTCGCGGGTCTCGATCATGATGTCGAATTCGGCGCCCTTGGCCGGGACGTCCAGGGCCAGGCGGTTGTGCGACACCTCGACGATATTGGCGCCGAGCGAGGCGATCACCGCCGAGACATTGGCCAGCAGGCCCGGCCGGTCGTCGCCGATGATCCTCAGCGAGACCAGCCGCTGGGCCCGGACCAGTTCTCGGGTGAGGACCGACGCCAGCAGCCGCGGGTCGATATTTCCGCCGGTGACGATGAGACCGCAGACCTTGCCCCGAAACCGCTCGGGATAGGCCAGCAGGGCGGCGAGCGAGGCGGCGCCTGCCCCTTCGGCGACTGTCTTCTCCACATTGCAGTAGAGGGCGACCGCGCGCTCGAAGAAGGGCTCTTCGAGCAGCAGCACCTCTTCGATGAGCGGCCTCGCGACAGCGTAGGTGAGGGCGCCCACCGACTTCACCGCGATCCCCTCGGCGATCGTCTGGCCGCCGCACGGCGCGTTGAGGCCGCGCATCCTGGCGGTGAACGAGGGGTACATGGCCGGCTCGACCCCGATCACCCGGATATCCGGCTTTATCGCCTTGGCCGCCGTGGCGACGCCGCTGATCAGGCCGCCGCCCCCGATAGGCACGGGCAGGACCTCGAGGTCGGGGGCCGCATCGAGCATCTCCAGCGCCACCGTCCCCTGGCCGGCCATGACGGCCGGGTCGTCGAACGGATGGACGAAGACGAGGCCGCGCTCGTCCCGCAGCTCGAGAGCCCGCTCGTAGGCGGCGTCGTAGCCTTCGCCGTCGATCACCACCTCCGCGCCAAACTCCCGGGTTTGCTGCACCTTCACGTGCGGCGTGCCCCGGGGCATGACGATGGTGACCGGCACGCCGAGCCGTTCGCCGTGATAGGCAAGACCCTGGGCGTGATTGCCGGCCGAGGCGGCGATCACCCCCCGGCGTCGCTCCTCTTCGGTGAGGCTGAGAAGGCGATTGAGCGCGCCCCGCTCCTTGTAGGAAGCGGTGAACTGCAGGTTCTCGAATTTCACCCACACCTCGGCTCCCGTGATGCGGGAGAGCGTCCGCGACGGGCGGCAAGGGGTGCGTTCGACATGGCCGGCGAGTCGCTCGGCTGCGGCTTGGATGTCGTCGAAGGACAAGGTCATGGCGGCCCTCCCCTAGAGCAAACCCCGTTCAGACGTAATCGTCTGAACGGGGATGATTTGCTCTGGAATCAAAAATAGAGAGCCTGATTCAGCGTTTGCATCTGTCCCGTGCAAACCCATCAGGCTCTCGAACATGATGCGCGCCAACGCACGCCGGGAGGGTGAAGCTCAGGCCACTCCGGCCCTGAGCAGATCATGCATGTGCACTGCGCCAACCAGCCGATCGTTCTCGCACACGAAGACGAGCATGATGGGCCTGGGGCCATCGTTCATCAGTCGCAGCGCTTCGGCGGCCAGGAGGGTCGGCTCGACCCACACCGGCGTGCGCGACATGTGTTCGGACACCCGCGCGGAGATCTCGGCGCGGCCCATCGCGCGGCGCAGGTCGCCATCGGTGAAGGCGCCGACGAGCCGCCCCTCGTCGTCGACGACCGCCGCGCCGCCGCAGCGACCCCGGGTCAGCTCGAAGATCGCCTCGGAAAGCGTCGCCACCTCCGGCAGTGTCGGAACGTCCGATCCTTTGAGCATCAGGTCGCCGACCGTGACGAGGCGCGCGCCCAGCCGCCCCCCGGGGTGGAATTCCCGGAAGCGGGAGGCGGAAAAGCCGCGCGCCTCGAGCAGGGCGATGGCGAGGGCGTCCCCGAAAGCCATCTGCATGGTGGTGGAGGTGGTCGGGGCGAGACCGATCGGGCACGCCTCCTCCGCGCGTGGCAACACCAGGGCGATGTCGGCCGCCCGCGCCAGCGCGCTGCCTCGCTCCGATGTCATGCCGATCAACGGGACCGCGAAGCGCTTGGCGTAGCCGATCACGTCGCGAAGCTCGGGCGTCTCGCCCGAGAGGGACAGGGCCAGGAGGACGTCGCCATCGGCGACCATGCCGAGGTCGCCGTGGCTGGCTTCGGCCGGATGGAGGAAGAAGGCCGGCGTCCCGGTGGAGGCGAGGGTGGCGGCGATCTTCCGCGCCACGTGGCCGCTCTTGCCCATCCCGGTCACGACGACGCGCCCGCGAGCGGCGGTTATCGCATCGACCGCTTCTACCAGGGACTTCGAAAGCCCATTCCGCAAGGCCTCGGCCAGGGCCCGCAGGCCCTCGATCTCCGCTTCCACCGCTCGAACGGCGGAGGCGGACGGATCGGTTTCGCGGACGATCTTGGCGGGTGGGGTCACGATGGTGATTCGCGGCTTCAGCTGTATTGAAGGTGCACGAGTGAGGACGCTAGAGGTTGCTTGTCGATGCCCATGTCGACCAAAGCAAGGCGCGAGCCCCGGGTCTCCGGCCGGGGCGCGGGCCGTTGACCTCGCCGCAACGCCGCCGCGCGGTGATCTTCGACCGGGACGGCGTGCTGAACGTCGATCACGGCTATGTCGGCCAGGTCGAGCGCCTCGAGTGGATGCCCGGCGCGCGCCGCGCGATTCGTCGCATCAACGACGCCGCGGTCCTGGCCATCGTCGCCACCAACCAATCGGGGGTGGCGCGGGGCTTTTTCAGCGAGGCCGACGTGGACCGCGTCCACCGCGCCATGCAGGAGGATCTGGAGCGGGAAGGCGCCAGGATCGACGCCTTTTACGTCTGCCCGTTCCATGACCAGGCTGCCGACCCCGCCTACGCCCATCCCGACCATCCCGAGCGAAAGCCCAATCCCGGGATGCTCCTGCGCGCCATCTCCGACTTCGACCTCGATCCTGCAGGCGCCGTGATGATCGGAGACCAGGACCGCGACCTCGAGGCGGCGCGGCGGGCGGGGATCGCCGGCGTGCTCTTCCCCGGTGGGGATCTCGACGCCTTTGTGGAGGCCACGCCCGAGGTCGCCAGACTGCTGAGGCGTTAGGCCGCATCGCGAACGAAGTGGAAACCGATTCGACGTTAAGCGAGGGTCGTTTGGCGAAAGGCGACGGCGGTTGGCGCGAAATGATCGGTTACAGGGATTGTATCGCCTGCCGTCAGGCGCGGCCGTATCTCGGGACTGCATGATTCCATTCATCGATCTCGCCGCGCAACAGGCCCGCCTCCGGCCGCGTATCGACGCCGCCATCGCCAGGGTCCTCGCCCATGGCGCCTATGTGATGGGCCCCGAGGTGCGCGAGTTGGAATCCCGTCTTTCCGCCTTCTGCGGAGCCAGGCTCGCCCTGTCGTGCGCGAACGGCACGGACGCCCTGGCGCTGCCTCTGATGGCCTGGGGCGTGGGACCCGGCGACGCGGTATTCTGCCCCTCGTTCACCTTTGCCGCGACGCCGGAAGTGGCGCCCTGGAGCGGCGCTGAACCGGTCTTCGTGGACATCCGGCCGGACACCTACACCATCGATCCGGACCATCTCGAGGAGGCCATCGAAGCGATCGATGCTGAGGGACGCCTTCGCCCGAAGGTCGTGATTGCGGTCGATCTCTTCGGTCAGCCCGCCGACTATCCGCGGCTCTCCAAGATCTGCCGGCGCCACGGTCTCAAGCTGATCGCCGATTCGGCCCAGGGCTTTGGGTGCACCCTCAATGGCGAGCACCCCATCCGGTGGGCCGACGCCGTGACGACCAGCTTCTTCCCGGCCAAACCCCTTGGCTGCTACGGCGATGGCGGCGCGGTGCTCACCGATGACGCTGACCTTTGGGAGCGGATGGACTCGCTGCGGATCCACGGCAAGGCGGTCCCGAGCGATGGCCTCGTCAACGGGCACGACCCCAAGTACCTCAACGCCCGGATCGGGATGAATTCGCGCCTCGATACGATCCAGGCGGCGATCCTCCTCGAAAAACTGGCGGTGTTCGAAGATGAAATCGCCCGGCGCCAGCCGATCGCCGCGCGCTACAGCGACGGGCTTGGCGACGTCTGCGTCCAGACTCCGATCGTGATCCGCGGCGGACGCTCGACCTGGGCCCAGTACGTGGTGGAGCATCGCAGCCGCGACGGCCTCGCCGAGCACCTGAAGACCCGCGGCGTCCCGACCGCGGTCTACTATCCGGTGCCGATGCATCGGCAGCGGCCCTATGCGGGGTTCGCGCAGGGACCGGGCGGCCTGCCCGTCTCCGACGCCAAGGCGCAGGCGGTGATCGCCCTGCCCATGCACGCCTACCTGACGCCAGAGGTCCAGGACGAGATCGTCGAGGGCGTTCGCGAGTTCAACGGCTGAGGTTCAGCCGGCGCCGGCCGGCGGCAGCATCCGCTCCAGGCTCGCCAGTTCGTCAGCCTCCCGCGCCGGCTTGTCCCAGCGGATCCGGTTGATTCGCGGAAAGCGCATCGCCACGCCGGACTTGTGCCGGCCCGAGCGCTGTAACCCCTCGAACGCGACCTCCAGCACGAGGCCGAAGTCCTGGTCGGCCCGAACCTGGCGCACCGGCCCGAACCTCTCGGTAGTGTGCTCGCGCACGAAGGCGTCGAGTTGCTTCAGCTCCTCGTCTGTGAAGCCGAAATAGGCCTTTCCCACCGGGGTGAGGCCGCGACGCCCCGTCTCGTCTTCGCGCCAGACGCCGAAGGTGAAGTCGGAATAGAAGCTCGAACGCTTCCCGTGCCCGCGCGCGGCGTACATCAGGACCGCGTCGATGAGATGCGGATCGCGCTTCCACTTGAACCACGGGCCCTTCGGCCGGCCGGCCTGGTAGATCGAGTCCCACCGCTTGAGCATCACCCCTTCGGCCCTGGACGGATCGCCCGGCGGCGGCGCCGCGCGCAGGGCGGCGAGCTGTTCCCAGTCCGAGAACGGCTGCAGGGGGGATAGATCGATACGGCCGCTCCGGCTCGCGGCGACGATCCGCTCGAGCCGTGCGCGACGCTCGCCGAAGGGCAGGTGGCGGACGTCGAGCTCGCCATCGAGCAGGACGTCGTAGGCGCGTACGCCTGCGGGATACTGCGCCATCAGCTTCGCATCGGTGGTCTTGCGGTTGAGCCGCTGCTGAAGCTCGCCGAACGGCGCGACCTCGCCGTCGCGCAGGATGAGCAATTCGCCGTCGATCACGCCTTCGAAGTCGAGCGCTTCGAGCACGTCGGGAAAGGCCGCCGAGATCAGATCCCCTGTCCGGCTGTAGAGTCGCCGCTCGCCACGTTCGTTGACCGCCTGCACGCGGACGCCGTCCCACTTCCACTCGGCCGCGTAGTCAGCCGGGTCGAGCCTGGCGAAATCGACGGCCTCGTCGATGGCCTGGGCCAGCATCGCCGGCCGGAAGCGACCAGGCGCCTCGGTGGTGGGGCGCTCGGCGCGACCCTCCAGCCAGGCGAACAGGTCCTCATAGGGCGGCGAGATCGCGTGCCAGATCTCCTCCACCTCGGAGACCGGGACGCCGCCGAGGTCCGCCGCCGCCTGCTTGGCGAGTCGCGCGGACAGCCCGACCCGCAGGGCCCCGGTCAGCAACTTCAAGAGGGCCCACCGGCCATCGACGTCGAGCGCGTCGAGCCAGCCCTCGATCAGGCCCTCTACCTCCGAGCGGGCCGCGTGGGAGAGCGCGTCGACCACCTCCGACAACTCCGGCTCGCGATTGGCGCCCAGCCGCGCCGGCCAGACCAGGGCCACCGTCTCGGCGAGATCGCCGACATAGTCGTAGGACCAGCCAAACAGCACTGGATCCATCCGCCCCTCGACCGCCCGGCGGATCGCCGCCGGCTTGGCGGCCGAGAAGCTCAGCGCGCCTGTAAGCGTCGCCAGGGCCCAGCCGCGGTCCGGATCGGGGGTCTGGCGCAGGAAGTCGCGCACAAGCGTCAGCTTGGCGTTGCGCGAGGCGGTGTAGGAGAGCCGGTCGAGCAGATGCGAGAAGGCGCGCATGGCGATGGATATAGGCCCGCCATGGCGACGACTATGAACCGGGCGGGGCCTGCGGGACGGCGAACTTCCGTCCTAGGACTTGGGGATCCTGACCCCGCCCGGCCAAAGGGGAGCGCTTAGTAGCCCGGCGGCGCCGGCGGCGGCGGGGTCGGCGCCGGCGTGGGGGTGGGGGCCGGAGTGCTCGAGGGCGGGGTGTACGTACCCGGCAGGTCGATGCGACCGTAGAGGCCATGGGCCTCCGCGCTCGGTCCTGCAGCAAAGAACAGGGTCGTGGTCGGCTGGTTGTTCGAGCCGTTGCCGAACGCGATACCCCACAAGCCCGGCAGAACGACGTTGGCGCCGGACGTGTTCGTCAGCTTGCCGACAAAGGCGCCGGAGGTGAGATTGTAGGCGCTGATGGTGCCGTCGCCGAAGTTGCCGACCAGCAGATCGCCGCTCAGGGCGCCGAAATTGGAGGGCGCAATCACCAGTCCCCACGGCGCATTGAGGTTTCCGCCAGGCGCGTCGAAGCGCTGGACGAACTTTCCGGTCCCATCGAACTCGTCGACGAAACCAAGACCCGCGCCGTCCTGCTCGTTGATGATCGGGGCGGCCTGGCCAGACTTCTGCTGGGCATAGGCGACGAAGACCATGTTGTTGAGGACTTGCACATTGAACGGTGCGTAGCCGGCGGGAAGATTAGGATCGACGAATCCGTTGGCCACTGTCGTGGGTTTGAAGTTCGAGTCGAACACATCGATCTTGCCGGTGGCGAAATCGGCGGCGAGCAGCAAATTCGGGCCGCCGGAGGGCGTCAGGAGAGCTATGCCTTTGTAGACTGCGGTGGCGCTGTTATCGACCGCGGTGAACGCCGCAGTGCCTTGCGCCCACCCCGAGATGGTGCCGTCCTCGCCGTCGAAGATGAAGGCTGCAGGTGTCGTGGAGCCGGCCGGGCCGATGCCGAAGCCGGTGGTGGAATTGGCCACTATGCCCGTGGGGTTGGCGCCCGGGAGATTGTTGGGGTTGTTCGCTCCCGCCGGGATCGTCACCACCAGACTGTTGATCACGCCGTTGCCGTCATAGAGGGTCGACTTGTTGGTCCCGTTGTCGACCACCCACACCGGGGCGCCGGGGGCGAAGGAGATGCCCCAGGCGTCCACTAGGTTCGGGTCCTGGACGAGGGCCACGCCCGCCTGGTCCGATACGAGGTTCGTGACCGAGTAGCCGGTCGGGGTCGGGGTCGGCGTGGGGGTGGGGGCCGGAGTCGGAGTCGGAGTCGGAGCAGCAGTGCTACCGCCGCCGCCCCCTCCGCCGCAACCCGCGAGGGCGATGGCCGATGCGCCGACCGCGAGGCAGGCCAGGCGCGAATATGTCTTCATCATCTATTGATGCTCCACGGGAATCCGGATCGAGCGGTTCTCGCCCGATCATGGGTTCCCGAGCGCGGCTGAACGGTTCAATCCGGCCGCGCTTTTTGGGAGTCGCTGGGTGAGTGGGTCAGTCCTCCTCGTCCTCGTAGCCGACTAGGGCGAGGGCGCGGGCCTCGAACCCCTGGAGGGAGCACCAGCGCGCGAGAGCCTCCTCGCGGCCATGCGTGATCCACACCTCGCCCGGGTGCAGTTCCTCGATCGTGGCCGTGAGCTCGTCCCAGTCGGCGTGATCGGACACGATCAGCGGCAGTTCCACGCCCCTCTGCCGCGCGCGCGCGCGGATACGCATCCAGCCGGAGGCGAAGGCGGTCACCGGATCGGGGAAGCGCCGCTCCCATGGCGTGGTCAGGGCGGAGGGGGGCGCCAGGACGATCTCGCCGGCGAAGTCGCTTCGGCTCCCTGTGGTGGCGGGCTCGAGCGGACCGAGATCGACGCCGAACTCGCCATAAAGCGCGTTCAGCCGCTCGAGCGCGCCATGGACCGGAATGGGGCGGTCCCATCCGGCAAGGCGCAGCAAAGCGATGAGGCGCTGGGCCTTGCCAAGGGCGTAGGCGCCGACGAGATGGCAGCGTTCGGGGAACTGCTCCGCCGAGGCCAGCAGGCTGGCGATCTCCTCGGCTGCGGGTGGATGGCGGAAGACCGGCAAGCCGAAGGTCGCCTCGGTCACGAACACGTCGCAGAGGACCGGCTCGAACGGGGCGCAGGTGGGATCGGCGCGGCGCTTGTAGTCGCCGCTGACGACGATCGTCAGGCCCTTCCACCTCACCACCACCTGGGCCGAGCCCAGCACGTGGCCCGCCGGGACCAGGGTGACCTCGACGCCGTCACGCGACCATGTCTCGCCATAGGCGAGCGGCTGGACCGAACCGGCGAAGTCCTCCCCGTACCGGGCCGCCATGATCGCCAGGGTCGCCGGCGTCGCCGCGACCCGGCCGTGGCCGGCGCGCGCGTGATCGCCGTGACCGTGGGTGATCACCGCGCGGTCCACCGGCCGCACGGGGTCGATGTAGAAGTCCCCCGGGGCGCAGTAGAGCCCTGCGGGCTTCGGACACAGCAGCGTTTCGGGCCGGATCACCTTGGCGATATAGGCGGGAGCGCGATTATCCCTATAACGGATCCATGACCTCGACCCCGTCCACTCAGGCCCTGGAGACCTTGGCCGAGCTTGGGCTACGGATGGCCCAGGGCACGCCGCAGGCCTTGGCGCTCGGCTTCCGGACCGTCTCCGCCGTCCCGGGCGAGGCCGTGATGGCCGTGCCCTGGCGCGAGGACCTCGTCGGGGATCCCCAGAGCGGCGTCATCGCAGGGGGCGTGATCACCACCCTGCTCGACCACGTGTGCGGCATGGCCGTGTCCTCGCTGGCTCTGCAGGAGCGAGGCGTCTCCAGCCTGGCGACATTGGACCTGCGCATCGACTACACGCGTGCGGCCGAGCCGCGACGGGAGATCTTCGCCCGCGCCCACTGCTACAAGCTCACCGCCTCGATCGGCTTCGTGCGCGCCGCAGCCTGGGAGGCGAGCGAGGCGGACCCGGTGGCGACGGCCCAGGCGGCGTTCGCCATCACCTCGGCGCCCTCCCATCACGGGGCCAAGCGTTGAGCGAGGCGCGGGAGACCCGCCTGGAGCGCCTTCTGGCCGACGTGCCGTACATGCGGTTCCTTGGCATGACCGCCGATCTCGCCGGCGACGAGATGACGGCCACCCTGCCCTTCTCCCAGCACCTGGTCGGAAATCCGATTCTGCCGGCCCTCCATGGCGGCGTCATCGGCGCCTTCCTCGAAATGACGGCCCTCTGTCAGCTCATCCTGCTGGAGCCATTGCGTCGCCAGCCGCGCACCATCGACGTGACGATCGAATATCTGCGGCCGGGCCGCGCGCTGACCACCTACGCCCGCGCCGACGTGCGCAAGATCGGCCGACGCATCGCCAACGTCCACGTCGAAGCCTGGCAGGAGGAGCGCGCCCAACCCGTCGCCGCGCTGCGGGGGCATTTCATGCTCAGCCCCTCCGAGGAGGCGGCGTGACCGGCATTGTCCCGAAGTCGGCCTGTCCCCTCATCCGCACGTCGCGGCTGGTTTTGCGTCCCCACGCGCCGGAAGACTTCGACCCATGTCTTGCTCTGTGGTCGGACCCGGAGGTGATGCGCCACATGGGCGGGCGCCCCTTCACCCCCGAGGAGGTCTGGCGGCGGATGCTCGCCTATGCCGGCCTTTGGTCGTTGCTCGGCTATGGATACTGGCTGATCCAGGACGCCGCGTCGGGAGACTACATCGGAGAAGCGGGTCTGGCCGATTTTCACCGGCCGTTCGCCGCCAATTTTGCGCCTGAGGCCGGATGGATGTTGACGCCATCGGCCCAGGGCAAGGGCCTGGCGTTCGAGGCGATGACGGCGATCCTCCAATGGGCCGAAGAGACGCTGCCTCACCGTCGCACGGTCTGCATCATCAGTCCTGAAAACACCCCCTCCCTGCGCCTGGCCGCGCGCCTTGGCTACCGGCAGACAGGGCGCTCGCCCTACGGAGAGCGGGACGTGGTCCTGCACGAGCGCTGATGGCGCCCAGTCTCAGGGCGGGTGGAAAACGACTGCCTGCGGGACCGGACGCCCTCCGTTCTCCTCGGGCGCCTGCCAGAAGGCGAGAGTGAGGAGCGGCTGCAGGTGGGGAAAGGCCGCCACGCCCAACAGGGCGGCCGCGAGCCAACCCACGAGGCCGAGCTTGCTCCTGTTGCGGGTCACGCCGCCGAACCGCTCGCCGGCCGCCATGCGCCGGGCGCACCACACGCAGACCCGCTGCTCGAGCCATTCATTGCGATAGAGGAACGCCCCTGAGAGCCACACGTCCGGCCCCACCTGGACGCACGCCCGATCCTCGGCCGTCAGGAAGACCCGCGTGACGATCCGCGAGCGCCAGGTCGTCATCTCCTCCGCCGGCGTCTCGTAGTCGCAGCTTTCGCAGGTCTCCGTGCGCCTGCCCATGATCGGAGTGTCGCTCCAGCGGACCTCCGGGTCGAGACCCAAGGGGGACCTTGACCGGTCCTGCGGCGCAAGCCATTGCCCCGCCAGGGGGATTGGAGAGTGCGATGAAGCGCGTGATGTGGACGGCCGCGGCGGCCGCGATGGCGGTCGGCGGCATGGCGAGCGCCCAGAAAGCGCAGCCGCAGGCGGACCCGGCGCGGCTCTCGGACCACATCAAGACCCTCTCCTCCGACGCCTTCGAGGGCCGCGCCCCGGCCACCGAGGGAGAGCGCAAGACGATCGCCTATATCGCCGCCCGGTATAAGGCTCTGGGCCTGGCGCCTGCGGGCGACCACGGGACCTATTTCCAGGACGTGCCCCTTCGGCGGTTTGTGACGCCCGGTCCGATCACCGTCAGCATGACGGAGAACGGGCGCCCCCGTCCGCTGAAGGAGCTGGACGACGTGGTCGTCCACACCCTGCTTCCGACCAGCCACGTCCAGGTGAAGAATGCGCCTCTCGTCTTTGTCGGCTACGGCGTCGATGCTCCCGAGCGGAAGTGGGACGACTTCAAGGGCGTGGACCTGAAGGGCAAGGTCGCTGTTGTCCTGGTCAACGATCCCGACTTCGAGATGGCCCCGTCGAACCCGCTCTACGGCCGGTTCGAGGGCAAGGCCGAGACCTACTATGGCCGCTGGACCTACAAGTACGCCGAGGCGGCCAAGCACGGCGCCATTGGCGTGCTCATCGTCCACGAGACCGCGCCGGCCTCATACGGCTGGGCGACGGTGAAGAATTCGAACTCCCAGCCCCAGTTCGACATCGTGCGCAGCAACCCGCGCGAGTTGCATCCTCTGGTGGAGGGCTGGATCCAGCGCGACGTCGCGGTCCAGATGTTCAAGGCCGCGGGCATCGACTTCGATGCCGAGAAGAAGAAGGCCCAGGGTGAGGACTTCCATCCTGTGGCGCTCAAGGGCGAGACCTTCTCCACCGACTATGCGGTGCAGACCTCGACCATCGTGACGCACAATGTGATCGGCAAGCTGACCGGGACGCGCTGGCCCGGCGAGGCCATCCTTTATGGCGCCCACTGGGATCACCTTGGAATCGGTCCGCCCGACGCGCGCGGCGACCGGATCTACAACGGCGCGGTGGACAACGCCTCGGGCGTGGCCAGCGTGCTTGAGCTGGCGCGCCTCTTCGCCCAGGCCCCGCGGACCGAGCGGAGCGTCTACTTCATCGGTTTCACCAGCGAGGAGAAGGGGCTGCTGGGCTCGGAATACTATGCCGCCCACCCGGTGACGCCTCTGGCGACGACGGTCGCCCTGCTCAACTTCGACGTGATGAACCTCAACGGAAAGGCGCGCGACACCGCTTTGCGAGGCAAGGCCAAGTCCGGGCTGGACGACCTCGTGGCGCAGTTCGCCGGCGAGCAGGGTCGCAGCGTCACGCCGGAAGCGCACCCGGAAGCGGGCAGCTTCTTCCGCGCCGACCACTTCTCCCTGGCCAAGGCCGGCGTCCCGGCGATCACCCTGAGCGGGGGCACGGACCTGGTGAACGGCGGGCGGGCGGCCGGCGAGGCGGCCTATCGCGACTACACCCAGCATCGCTACCACCAGCCCGCCGACGAGTGGCGTCCCGACTGGGACTACAGCGGCGCGGTTCAGGACATCGCCCTCTACTTCGACCTCGGGCGCTACCTGGCCGACCATCGCGTCTGGCCGGACTGGAAGGCCGGCTCGGAGTTCAAGGCCGCCCGCGACGCGACGACGGCGGAGAGGCGATAGGGGCCCGCTTGTGCGCCGGCGGGCCCGGAGGTCGGCCGAGCGCGTTGACCCTGCCGGCCACAGAGACTAGGCGCTCCATATGCTGAAGGGCCTTTCCCCACTGGCGCGGGCGGCGCGGCCGTGGCCGTTCGAGCAGGCGCGCAATCTGCTGGCGCGGGTTCTGCGCGTGCGCCTTGCGGAGGACGAGCGGGACCTCGCCTCCGCCCTGTTCGAACAGGGCAAGTTCGCGGAGGCCGTAGCGAACCTGCCGGCCCTGGGCCGCCCGGTGCTCTTCCAGACCGGCTACGGGGCTTCAGGCCTGCCCCATATCGGGACGTTCAACGAAAACGCGCGGACGACCATGGTCCGCAACGCCTTCCGCGCGCTCACCGAGGAGGCGATACCGACCCGCCTCATCGTGTTCGCAGACGACATGGACGGCCTGCGGAAGGTCCCGGAGAACGTGCCGAGCCCCGAGATGCTGTCCGAGGATCTTGGCAAGCCGCTAACAGCGGTGCGCGATCCGTTCGGCGAGCACGAGAGTTTCGGGGCTCACAACAATGCGCGCATGCGGGCGTTCCTGGACGAACAGGAGTTCGACTACGAGTTCCTCTCATCGACCGAGTGCTATCGCAGCGGCCGCTTCGACAAGACGCTGCGGCTGATGCTCGAGCGGTTCGACGCCGTCCAGGCGGTCATGCTCCCCACCCTGGGGCCCGAGCGGCGAGCGACCTATTCGCCCTTCCTGCCGATCAGCCCGACGACCGGGCGCGTGCTGCAGGTCCCGACGCTCGAGCGCCATGTCGACCGCGGGACGATCGTGTTCGAGGACGAGGACGGGCGCCTGACAGAGATCCCCGTCACGGGCGGCGCCGTGAAGCTGCAGTGGAAGCCCGACTGGGCCTGCCGCTGGGCGGCGTTCGGCGTGGACTACGAGATGTCCGGCAAGGACCTGATCGATTCTGTCAAAGCTTCCTCCCGCATCTGCTCCATCCTGGGCGGCGATCCGCCCGAGGGATT
Organism: Caulobacteraceae bacterium; assembly: GCA_036488995.1. Classification (GTDB taxonomy): domain Bacteria; phylum Pseudomonadota; class Alphaproteobacteria; order Caulobacterales; family Caulobacteraceae; genus Acaudatibacter. The sequence goes on along the minus strand of DASXGQ010000067.1, from coordinate 9,313 downwards.
CAACTTCGAGCTGTTCCTGGACGAGCACAACCAGAAGATCTCCAAGTCCATCGGCAATGGCCTGACTTTGGAGGAATGGCGCCGGTACGGCACGCCCGAGAGCCTGGTCTACTATCTGTTCCAGAGTCCGCGCTCGGCCAAGAAGCTCTATTTCGACGTCATCCCCAAGGCGACCGACGAGTACCTGCAGCAGCTGGAGGCCTACAACGCGCCGCCCGCAGGGGGCGACAACAAGCCGGCCAATCCGCTCGACAACCCGGTTTGGAGCGTCCACGGCGGTTCGCCTCCGTTGAAGGGCTCGCCGGTCTCCTTCTCCCTGCTTCTGAACCTGGTCTCGGCGGCGAACGCCTCGGACAAGATGATCCTCTGGGGCTTCATCTCCCGCCAGTTTCCTGGCGCCACGCCACAGTCGGAGCCCCTCCTGGACCGCCTGGCGGAGCACGCAGTCCACTACTACGAGGACTTCGTTGAGCCATCGAAGCGGTTCCGTCCGCCCGACGCGCGCGAGCGCGCTGCGTTCGCCGATCTCCTGGCCCGACTGAGAGCCCTGCCGGCGGATTGCCGCGACGGCGAGACGATCCAGAACGAGGTCTACGCCGCGGGCAAGGCGGCGGGATTCGAGCCACTGCGGGCCTGGTTCGGCGCTCTCTACGAGGTGCTGCTGGGGCAGGCGCAAGGTCCGCGGTTCGGCTCCTTCGCCGCTATCTTCGGCCTCGCGAACACGATCCGGATGATCGAAACGGCGCTGGAGGGCTCCCCGGCGGAGGCCTTATAGAGGCCAAGCTCGATCGCCGGGCGCGACCTCGCCGGAGGCCTCGACGTGCACGTAGACGCCGCACAGAGTGTGGCCATAGAGCCGAAACAGCTCCGCGGGGATGTCGATGTCGCGCACGCCGCTCTCCAGATCGACCTCGGTCGCCGCACAGCGGACGATGGGCTTGAACACCCGCGCCCGCGCCGTTCCAAGCGCGATCTCCCGGCCTTCCCAACCGAGTTCCGCCCAGGCTGGCCAACCGTCGACATGAAGGTTCGCGCGAAAGCGGAGCGGATCGAGGCGGCGTCCAAGGCGATCCTCCAGGTCGCGCACGCTCGCGAGGTTGAGGATCGAGACGTGCCCCAGAGGATGGTCGAGGAATCGCCATCCCTTCCCGTCCAGGAGGCGCAGCGGCGCTTCCAGCGATTCGGGCAGAAGGCGTTCGAGCACGGCCTCGAGCCAGCGCTCGAACACGCGTCGCCCCGCCTCCGTGCTCAGGTCAGCTTCCAGGTCGGCCGTCCCAGGCGCCCGGGCGGTCAATCGCCGGGCGGAGGCGTCGAGCCGGGTTTCCACGCGCGCCAGCTCGGCCAGGCGCGCAAGCACTGCGAAGCGCATTTTTGGGATGAAGGCGGGAGCGTCGGGATTGAAGCCGCTGGGCCCGATCTCCACCGCCATGAGCCTGTCGTCCGGAAAGGCGCGACCGGCGGTGAGGCGCGCCCGGGCGGCGCGTTGGGGCGAAAAGCCCTTGATCGGATAGGCCTGGAGGGCGGCGATAGAGCCCGTCACGGCGGCGGCTTTCTTCAGAGTCGTGCGCCCGGGGTGGGCCGTAGTCCAGAATGACCGCGAGATCGGACCCGGTAAAGGCGAAGCGGGGGCGAGCCTGGGGCCGCGCTGGTCTCGCCCTCCGGATCGCGCCCTGGCTCGCCCTCGGGTTCATGGCGGCGCTATGGCCGCGGAGCCCTCGCACGAATTCCGAAGAGGTCGAACCGTCGAGCGCCGAAGAACTGGATGCAGCCGAACCGGGCCGTGGGCGCATGGCCAACGCCCCGTGGGAAATCCCCGCCCTCGGCTGGAAGGACATCCTGTGGCGGACCTACCGCAATGTCGGGCGCGACGGTCTGCCGTCCGTCGCAGGCGGGGTCACGTTCTACCTGCTGCTGGCCACCTTTCCGGCGGTGACCGCCTTCGTGTCGGTCTACGGCCTGTTCCTCGACCCGGCGACCGTCGAGAAGCTGCTCTATCATTGGTCGGCCATCCTGCCGAACGACGCCCTCGAGCTGATCGGCGACCAGATGATCAGGCTGGGCGCTCAGAGACACGAGGTCCTGAGCGCCGCCTTTGCGGTCAGCACCCTGATCTCGGTCTGGAGCGCCAATGCGGGGATGAAGGCCCTGCTGGTGGGCCTGAATGTCGCCTATGACGAATACGAGAAGCGCCCGTATCTTAGACGCACCCTCTTCACCTACACGGTCACCCTCTCGGCCGTGACCGTCCTCTCCACGATAACAATGCTCACGGTCGCCGCGCCGGTCCTTCTGGCCGCCCTCGGCCTGCGCGAATTCCACGTCCCGTTCGCGCCCCTGCGCTGGCTGTTGGTCTATCTGATCGGCGCCTTCGCCCTCACCCTCGTCTACCGTTATGGGCCCAGCCGTCGCCGCCCGAAGTGGCGGTGGGTGGCCTTCGGCGGCGCCGTGGCGGCGCTGGTATGGATTCCCGGCTCCCTGGGTTTTTCGTTCTATGTCGACAACTTCACCCATCTTGGCGCGACCTATGGCTCGCTGGGCGCAGTGATCGGCTTCATGCTCTGGGTGTGGTTCACGGTGATGGTCGTGCTCGTAGGCGCCGAGCTCAACGCGGCGGTGGAGCACCAGACCGCCTGCGACACCACCCGAGGACCCTGGAAGCCCATGGGGAGGCGCGGCGCGAACGTCGCCGACACCGTCGGCCGGCCCTTCACCGTCTCGCCGCATGAGGCGGCCGACATGGCCGAGGACTACGCCAAGCGCCAGATCGGCATCCTCTCCCGCTGGCTGGGATTGTGAGCGGGAGGCGGCGCAGAGCGGAAGGCTTCAGCATGACCGTGCTTCGCATCAATGGTGCAGCGCGCGACGTCTCCGCCGCGCCTGACACACCGCTTCTCTACGTGCTCCGCGACGAGCTCGGCCTCAATGGCGCCAAGTTCGGTTGCGGCCTTGGCCAGTGCGGCGCCTGCACCGTGCTGCTGGACGATCGACCTACATTCTCCTGCCTCATACCCCTGAGTTCGGTGGGCGATCGGGCCGTGACGACGGTCGAGGGCCTGGGAACGGAGGCGACGCCGGGCCGGACACAGCGGGCCTTCGAGGCTGAGCAGGCGGCGCAGTGCGGCTATTGCATCGCGGGCATGATCATGCGGGCCGAGGGGCTGCTGCGGCGGTCTCCCAAGCCGTCCGAGACCCAGATCCGGACAGCCATGGCGCCCAGCCTCTGCCGGTGCGGGACCCACATGCGGATCCTTCGCGCCGTGAGCCGCGCGGCAGGGACGCCCGCGTGAGGGGCCCATCGCGCCGGCTGGTGCTGGGCGGTGGCGCGCTCACGGTCTTCTTCGCCCTCTCGCCGTCGACGACGGCCCAGGAGGGCGCCGGCCTGGCGACGCATCTGCCTGGCGACCTCAGGTCACAGCCGCGCCTCGACGCCTGGATCCGGATGGGCGCCGATGGGAGGGTGACCGTCTTCACCGGCAAGGCCGAGCTCGGCCAGGGACTGAAGACCGCCATTCTCCAGATCGCGGCGGACGAGTTGGACGCCCCGCTTGGCCAGCTCGATCTCGTCACCGCCGACACGGGCCTCACGCCCAACGAAGGCGTCACGGCCGGCAGCCACTCGATGCAGGACAGCGGATCGGCGATCCGCAACGCCGCAGCCAACGTCCGCGGACTCCTCGTCGAGGCCGCCGCCCGCCGCTGGAGCCTCGCGGCAGAGCAGCTCACGACCAGGCAGGCCACGGTGCGCGCGCCCGACGGGCGGACCCTCGCCTACGCCGAACTCGCCTCTGGACTGGACCTCGCCGTCGACGCGCGGCCGGATGCGCTGCTACGGCCGCGGGGCCATGGCCCGATTGGCCAGGATGTTCCGCGCGTGGACATCCCGGCCAAGCTCGCCGGGGGCGCGGCCTATGTGCAGGATTTTCGGCCGCCGGGCCTGGTCCACGCCCGCGTGGTCCGCGGGCCGAGCGATGGAACCGCGCTGGGCCAGGCCGACATCGCCGCCGTGCGCGCCATGCCGGGCGTCATTGCGGTCGTGCAGAAGGGCCGCTTCCTGGCCGTGGTCGCCGAGGGCGAGTGGCAGGCCATAAAGGCCCAGCGGCGTCTCCAGGCCGCGCCGGCGCGATCGACGGTGACACGTCCCGACGACATACACGCCTGGCTGCTGGCGGCGCCCGCCCAGACCGATGTGATCCTCGACCGCGGCGACGCGCCGGACGGAGCGCGGACCGTCGCGGCGGCCTATACGCGGCCGTACCTGATGCATGGCTCCATCGGCCCGTCTTGCGCCGTCGCGCAGGCGAAGGACGGCGAGCTGACCGTGTGGACGCACAGCCAGGGTGTGTTCCCCCTGCGCAAGGCGATCGCTGAGCTCGTCGCCCTGCCCCTGGAGAAGGTCCGCTGCCGTCACCTCGAGGGCTCGGGCTGCTACGGGCACAATGGTGCAGACGACGCCGCGGGCGACGCGGCCCTGATCGCCATGGCCCTGTCGGGACGCCCGGTGCGGGTGCAATGGATGCGCGACCAGGAGCATGGGTGGGAGCCGCTCGGCTCGGCCATGGTCGCCCGCCTGTCGGCAGGCCTGACGCCGCAGGGTCGCGTCGCCGCCTGGCGCCACGACGTGTGGAGCACGCCACACAACACGCGGCCACAGGAAGCCGGCCGACTCATCGCCGGACAGGAGGTCGACCCGCCGTTCCAGGCGCCGGCGCCCCGACCGATTCCGATGCCGGAGGGCGGGGGCGACCGCAACGCCATCCCGCTCTACGCCTTCCCCGCTGCGCACGTGACCCACCACTTCGTGCCCGAAATGCCGCTGCGTGCCTCGGCGCTGCGCTCGCTGGGCGCGCACATGAACGTCTTCTCGATCGAGAGCTTCATGGACGAGCTGGCGCTGCAGGCCGGCGCTGATCCGGTGGAGTTCCGCCTTACCCACCTCCAGGACCCCAGGGCCCGCGACGTTGTCTCCGCTGCCGCGCGGCGGTTCGGGTGGCAGGCCTGGCGGCGCACGCCGTGGCGCGGCCGGGGCTTTGGCTTCGCTCGCTACAAGAACCTTGCCGCCTACTGCGCCGTGGCCCTCGAGCTGAAGGTCGACCGGGCCACTGGAGCCCTCACCGTCGGCCGCGTCGTCGCGGCGGCGGACTGCGGCCAGGCGATCAGCCCCGACGGCGTGCGCAATCAGGTCGAGGGGGCGATCGTTCAGTCGCTCAGCTGGACCCTGATCGAGCAGGTCCGATGGGACGTCGACCGGCGGACCAGCGTCGACTGGAGCGCCTATCCGATCCTGCGCTTCCCCGCCCTGCCGCAGGAGGTGGAAGTCGAGGTGATCGACCGGCCGTCCGAACCGTTCCTGGGCGTGGGCGAGGCCGGCCAGGGTCCCGCCGCCGCCGCCCTGGCCAACGCCCTCGCCGACGCAACCGGCAAGCGCCTTCGCGACCTGCCGCTGACCGCGGAGAAAGTGAAGGCGGCGATCGGGTAATGGATCCGGCGCGCCTCCCGATCAGCACTTAGGCCGACGCCGCCGCCAATCGACGGTCGAGCGTGACCAACTCGGCGTCCAGGGCGCGGCTGAGCCAGAGATAGCTGGCGTCATAGGCCGTCAGGCCCGTCGCCTCAGCGAGGTCCAAGGAGGCGGTGTGGTCTATGGCGACGGTCTCGACGTTGAGTCGATCCATGAGGCTGAGGGCGGCTCGCAGCGCCTCCCGCGCGGCCGGCTGGCGACGGATCTTGGTCAGGCAGACGTTGGCCAGTTCGAAGTGGAGCAGTGCGGGCGCCGTCAGTCGGCCGTCTTCCAGGCGCGCGGCGACCGCTTCGGCCTCCGGTTCTCCGAACAGAAGAGCGGCGAGCGCCGAAGCGTCCACGACCTTAACTCCGGTCACGGTCGGCCCGGATGATATCCGCCGCCTCAGCCGGCGTGCGAAGGCCAAGGCGGCGCACTTCCAGGAGGAGCTCGGCGGGGCTCAGTTCCCGCTCGGACCGGGCTGCTTCTTCAATGATGGCGAGCAGCTCGCCCTGAAGCGAACGATGGTGTCGCTCCGCCCGCTTGCGGAGTCGGATGACGACGTCCTCGGGCGCGTTCTTGATCGAGAGATTGACAGGCACGGTTCCAAATCTGCTCCAATTCGGAACCGTTGTACGGCAAGCCGCGGAGAAGGTGAAGGCGGCGATGGGGACCGCGTGAGCTCTGTCCCTCCCCTTCCGGGGAGGGTGGCTGAGCGCAGCGAAGCCGGGTGGGGAAGTTTGGATCATCCCCGGCGTATCGGTCCTTCCCCAAGGTTCCCCACCCGTCTCGCCGCTTCGCGTCGAGCCACCCTCCCCGGAAGGGGAGGGACAAGGGAAGGCTTAGCCCAGCGTCTCCTCCAACGCGGCCAGTCGCGCGGCCTGGTCGTCGGCGATCAGGGGACCGATCACGTCGTCGAGGGCCTCGCCCTCCATGACCTTAGGCAGGTTGTAGAGGGTGAGGTTGATCCGGTGGTCGGTGACCCGGCCCTGCGGGAAATTGTAGGTGCGGATCCTCTCCGAACGGTCGCCGGAGCCGACCTGGCTCTTGCGCGCCTCCGAGCGCTCTGCGTCGAGGCTCTCGCGCCGCATCTGGTAGAGCCTGGCCTTGAGCACCTTCATCGCCCGCGCGCGGTTCTGGTGCTGGGACTTTTCCGACGAGGTGACGACCACCCCGGTGGGCAGGTGGGTGATGCGCACCGCCGAGTCCGTCTTGTTGACGTGCTGGCCGCCCGCCCCGCTCGAGCGATAGGTGTCGATCCGCAGGTCCGCCTCGTTGATCTCGATCTCCACGTCCTCGGCCTCGGGCAGGACCGCGACGGTTGCGGCGGAGGTATGGATACGCCCCTGGGCCTCGGTGGCCGGCACCCGCTGGACGCGGTGGACGCCGCTCTCGAACTTGAGCCGACCGAAGACCCCCTCGCCCTCGATGGAGGCGATGATCTCCTTGAACCCGCCGGCCTCGCCTTCGGAGACGCTGTCGATCTCCACCTTCCAGCCGTGCAGCTGGGCGTAGCGCTGGTACATGCGGAAGAGGTCGCCGGCGAAGAGGGCCGCCTCATCGCCGCCTGTCCCGGCGCGCACCTCGAGTATCGCCGAGGCGTTCTCGTCGGCGTCGCGCGGGGCGAGCAGCAGGGCGACCTGATGCTCCAGATCCGGCAGGCGAGCGTCGAGGGTGAGCAGATCTTCCCGAGCCAGGGCCCCGATGTCGGGATCGGGGTCGACGAGCATGCGCTCGAGCTCTTCGCGCTCGCCGCGGGCGTCCACCAGGGCCCGCGCGGCCTCGGCCACCGGCTTGAGCTCGGCGTACTCCTTGCCCAGGCGCACGATCTCGGCTCCGCCGGTCGCCGCGCCCATGCGCGCCTCGACCTCGCCGAAGCGATCGATCACCTGCTCGAGCCTGGCCTGGGGGAGCCGCATGTCCTCATCGTCCGGGCGCCGGGGCGAAAACGCCAGGGCGCGGTTGAAGGAGGGGGCTTCTACCCGCCAAGCGACCCTGCGTCACGCGCGCTTGGCTGACGTTAGGGTAAAGGCATATCTGGATGTAAAATTCCAAGACGCCGTCGTTCGAAGGAGACCCCACGTCATGGCCGAAGCCTACATCGTCGCCGCCACCCGGACCGCCGGCGGCCGCAAGAAGGGCAAACTCGCCGGTTGGCACCCCGCCGACCTGGCTGGCAAGGTGCTGGACAATCTGGTCGAGCGCGTCGGCGCCGACCCGGCCCTGGTCGAGGACGTGATCATGGGCTGCGTCGGCCAGGCCGGCGAACAGGGCAACAACGTCGCCCGCGGCGCGGTGCTGGCGTCGAAATTCCCCGAGAGCGTTCCGGCGACCAGCGTCGACCGCCAGTGCGGCTCGTCCCAGCAGGCCCTGCACTTCGCCGCCCAGGCGGTGATGAGCGGCTCGCAAGACATCGTCATCGCCGCCGGCGTGGAGAGCATGACCCGGGTGCCGATGGGCACGCCGGTGATCCTGCCGGCCCAGAACGGCCTCGGTTCGCCCATGAGCCCGGCCCAGAAGGCGCGCTACCCGAACATCCAGTTCAGCCAGTTCATGGGCGCCGAAATGGTGGCCAGGAAGTACGGCCTGACCAAGGACCAGCTGGACGAATACGCCTTCCACACTACCCAGAACGCGATCGCCGCCACCCAGGGCGGGGCGTTCAAGGATGAGATCCTGCCGATCGAAGTGACCGACGAGGCCGGCGAGAAGAGCCTGCACACGGTCGACGAGGGCATCCGCTTCGACGCCAGCCTCGAGGCGATCAAGGGCGTCAAGCTGCTGCAGGAAGGCGGCGCCATCACCGCCGCCACTTCCAGCCAGATCTGCGACGGCGCCTCGGGCGTGATGATCGTCAGCGCCGCCGGTCTCAAGACTTTGGGCGTCGAGCCGCTGGCGCGCATCCATCACCTCACGGTGACCGGCGGCGACCCGGTGATCATGCTCGAGGCGCCCCTGCCGGGGACCATGAAGGCCCTGGAAAAGGCGGGCATGAAGATCGACGACATCGATCTGTTCGAGGTCAACGAAGCCTTCGCTTCCGTCCCGGTCGCGTGGCTGCAGTACACCCACGCCGATCCCAAGAGGCTCAACGTCAACGGCGGCGCGATCGCGCTGGGCCACCCGCTCGGCGCTTCGGGCGCCAAGCTGATGGCCACCCTGGTCCACGCCCTGAAGAACCGCGGCAAGCGCTGGGGTCTGCAAACCATGTGCGAAGGCGGCGGACTGACCAACGTCACCATCGTCGAGCGGCTGTAAGGGCGACTGGGACCTTCGCGCTTCGTCAACAAAGTTGACGAAGCGGCGCCGCTGCGGCCGTTGTCTATGGCGCGTGTCGGGCGATAGGGTGGCGCGCGGCTGACATCCGGAGGTTGTGACCCCCGGGTTCATCCGCGATCCGTCAACTCACCCCCTGACTGATCGGGCCGCAAAGCACCCGGGGGGCGGACAGGGGAAAGCGGACCGGTCTTGCGGCCGGTCCGCCCTTTTTTTCCTCACCGGCTTCGCGCTATGCGAAGATCGTGCCCTTCGAAGTCACAGTCCTGACCATGTTCCCCGAGGCCTTTCCGGGACCCCTTGGGGTGTCCCTGATCGGGACCGCATGGCGCGAGGCGGATCTGTGGTCCCTTCAGACTGTGGACATACGCACCTTTTCCGACGATAAGCGCGGGTTCCTGGACGACACCCCTGCGGGCGGCGGCCCGGGACAGGTAATGCGAGCGGACGTGGTCGCCGCGGCGCTGGACAGCGCCCCGGCCGTCGGGCGTCCGCTTTTGTATTTGAGCGCCCGGGGACGGCCCCTGACCCAGGCGCTGG
>DASXGQ010000044.1:0-21193 GCA_036488995.1 Caulobacteraceae bacterium | reverse complement strand
CGAGGCCTACCGGGAGCCGGTGCTGGCCGCATAGGAATCAGGCGCCACTGCGCCGGACAAGCTTGGGAAGGGCGACGAAGGCGTGATGTGATCCGGTCGAACCGGGAAGCGGGAGAGCCCAGCGCGCCAGAGGGCCTGAAGAGCCCGTGCTTTTGGTCGGGCCCCAGCTCCGCGGAGGGCATCATGGCCAGCGGACCTAAGCGCCGCACCAACAGGTCGAAGACATGGCCGCACCGACCAGCCGTCACAGAACTCCCCAGATCAACCTTGCCAACGGGGAGCCGTCCAGACATGGCGCGCCGCGGACCAAGCGCGACCGACCCGTCGGTACTTCCGAGATGGGTGATGGGGTGGACCAAGAACGCTGCTCGCCAAACCGTGCGTGAATGCTAGGCTTGCAGCGGGGTTGCGCGTGGGGGCGACGTGTATTCGGTCCATCTCGATCAGGCCTACTTCCCGGCCCAGGCTGACGATACCGTTCTTGAAACCACGGTTGGCGGCGTCCTTTGCGCATGCGCGGACGCGAGGCCAGAGGCCGAGGCGCTGGTCGAGGCCGATATCGCCGGCGGGCTGCGGCGGCGCTGGACCTATGGCCAGTTACTGGCCGAGGCTCAGCGCCTCGCCCGGGCGCTGCTGTCCCGCTATCGGCCCGGTGAGCGGATCGCGGTCTGGGCGCCGAACGTCCCGGAGTGGGTTATCCTGGAATATGCCGCCGGGCTGGCCGGCCTGGTTCTGGTCACGGCCAATCCCGCCTACCGCCCGCGCGAACTCCAGTTCGTGCTCGAGCAGTCACGCTCGGTGGGCCTGTTCATCGTCGGCGAGTACCGGGGGAACCCGATGGCGGCGATCGCCGCGGAGGTGGCCGCCCAGGTCCCGGCGCTGCGTGAAGTAGTCGATATGGAGGATCCCGCGGCCTTGTATGCCGGCGCAGACGCGGTCGTGGCGCTGCCTGACGTGAAGCCCGCCGATCCGGCGCAGATCCAATACACCTCCGGCACCACGGGCTTTCCGAAGGGCGCTGTGCTGCACCATCGCGGGATCACCAACAACGCGCGCCTGTCCAACGCGCGCATGGGCCTCCAGAGCGGAGGCGCGATCCTCAATTTCATGCCCCTCTTCCACACCGCCGGCTGTGGCCTGCTGACCCTGGGCGCCGTGCAGTTCGGCTGCCGGATGATCCTGGCGAAGCTCTTTGAGCCGTCGCGGATGCTTGACATCATCGAGGCTGAGCGCGTGGACATGGTGCTGGGCGTGCCGACCATGCTGGTCGCCATGCTGGAGACACAAGCCGCGCAGCCGCGAGACCTCGCCAGCGTCCGCATCGCGGGTGCGGGCGGCGCGATGGTTTCGCCGGACCTGGTGCGGCGCGTCCGTGCGGAGTTCGGATGCGGCTTCCACATCGTGTACGGGCAGACGGAATCCTCATGCCTGCTGACGGTCACGCACAGCGACGATCGCGAAGCCGACCTCTGCGAGACGGTAGGCCAACCGCTTCCGCAAACCGAGGTCTCGATCCGCGCTCCCGGCACGAACGCCGTGCAGCCCGCGGGCGCTGTTGGAGAGATCTGCGTCCGCGGCTTTGGCGTCATGCTGGGCTACAACGACAATCCGGACGCCACCGCCCAGGCGATCGACGCCGATGGCTGGCTGCACACCGGCGACCTCGGAGTGCTGGACGCCCGCGGCTATCTGAAGATCACGGGGCGGGTGAAGGAGATGATCATCCGCGGCGGCGAGAACCTGTTTCCTGCGGAGATCGAGAACGTCCTGCTGGAGCACGCGGACATCGTCGAGGCGGCGGTGGTGGGCGCGCCGGACGAGCGCTGGGGCGAGATCGTGGTCGGCTTCGTGCGGCTCGCGCCCGGCGCGGCGCTGGATCGTCCGGCGATGATCGCCCATTGCCGCGAGCGGATCTCGCCGCAAAAGACACCCGCGCACTGGGTCGAAGTCCGGGAGTGGCCGCTCACCGGCTCCGGCAAGATCCAGAAGTTCGTGCTGCGCGAGCGGTTCGCCGCCGGCGAGTTCGCAGACCTATAGGCCGTGTGCGCTGCTTTTCGTCCGCTCTGGGTCGAGGGCGATCTTCGGTTTCCCGCCGCGCGTTCGACCTGTCAGCCGACAACCTGACGTTCCCAAGATCTGCAATGGGGTGGAAACCGCCCCTTTGGCTCTCCCGATTCGCGTCAAGGTGCTGTCAGTCCAACGGCAACTCGTCTCCAGTTGGGCGCAACGGCCCCGGCCCAGGCCTGGCTCTAGAGCGCGATCCGCTGGATTTGAATCGTGGGATTCCCAGCGCGGGCGGATCATGATTCAAGATGCGGGCTGGACGGGAGGCCAGCTTGCATGGCGCGGGCCTATTCCTCTGATCTTCGGGATCGTGTGGTTGCCGCGGTGATGGCGGGTGCGACGGTGCGCTCCGCGGCGGATCGTTTTGGCGTCAGCGTCGCCTCGGCGGTGAAGTGGTCACAGCGCTATCGGGCGACCGGCAGCGCGGCGGCCCGGCCGCGAGGCGGAAAGAAGCCCTATGTGCTGACCGGCCAGCGGGAGTGGCTGCTGGCGCGGATCGCCGAGAGGCCGGATCTGACCCTTCGGGCGGTGATGGCCGAGTTGGCCGATCGCGGGGTCGTGGCCAGCTACCACGCCGTCTGGGACTTCTTCGCCCATGAGGGCGTGACGTTCAAAAAAAAGCCTGCACGCCGCCGAACAGGACCGGCCGGACGTGGCAAGGAAGCGCGCGCGCTGGAGACGTCACCAGGCCAGGCTTGATCCTCACCGCCTGGTCTTCATCGACGAGACCTGGGCGAAGACCAACATGACCCGCACCCACGGTCGCTGCGCACGCGGCCAGCGCCTCGCAGGCAAGGTCCCGCATGGCCACTGGAAGACCATGACCTTCCTGGCCGCGCTGCGCTGCGACCGCATCGACGCCCCCTTCGTCCTCGACGGACCCATCAACGGCGAGTGGTTCTTGGCCTACGTCGAACAGGTGCTGATCCCGACGCTCTCGCCCGGCGACGTGGTGATCATGGACAACCTCGGCAGCCACAAGAGCAGGGCCGTCCGACAAGCCATCAGGCGCGCCGGCGCCCACCTGATCTTCCTGCCGCCCTACAGCCCCGACCTGAACCCTATCGAACAGGTCTTCGCCAAGCTGAAGACCCTCCTGCGCAAGGCCGCCGAGCGCACCGTCGAAGCCACCTGGCGACGCATCGGCCAACTCCTCGATCACTTCTCTCCAACCGAGTGCGCCAACTACCTCCTCAACTCCGGATACGCTTCAATATGACGGGACCAGACACCTAGGCCGCCGTGCCCGTGGTGCGATCGATTTCGTCCATGAGCGTGAGTGCGTTCGCGGTGGCGGCGCCGGAGGCGGTGTTGTCGAAGATGCACCATCGCTCCGGCGCGGGGTGCGCATCGATCTCTTCGCGCAGCGCCGCAAGAGCCTCCGGCCCGTAGTCGGAGTAGTAGACGCGGGGGCTGCCATGCAGCCGCCAGTAGGCGATGGAGGCGCCCGGCGCAGGCGCACCGTTGCCGCCGATCGGGGGATCCGCCGCCACACACGAAATCTGGAAGGCTGACAGGAGTTGGGTCGCCTCCTGGCCGAACCAGCTCAGATGTCGGGGTTCGAAGACCACAGCTCGTGGCCACACCTTCCGAAGCCCGGCGAAGAAGCTGCGCGCCATCCGAGGCTCGAACCTCAGGCTCGGCGGCAGCTGGATGAGGATAGGCCCAAGCTTTTCGGCCAGGGGCGCGGTTTCGTCGAAGAAACCCGCCAACAGCGCCTCGCAGCCGATCAGACGCGCCTCATGTGTGATGGCCCTCGGCGCCTTTACGGCGAACCGGAAGGCGGATGGCGTGGCCGCGCGCCACCGCTCAAAGGTCTGCGCCCGATGGCTTCGGTAGAAGGTGGAATCGATCTCGACGGCGTTGAACACCGCAGCATAGCGCTCCAGGCCCGATCCTTCAGATGGGAAGGCGGCGGCGGCGGCGCGTGGGATTGACCAGCCGGCCGTTCCGACGCGCGTGGGAGCGCGTGTCACAAGGTGCGCGTTCACCATCCGCGAAAAACGGGCCGGCGAGAGGGCGGCCCCGTTCTCTCGATCCCGCCCGCTCAGCGCTCGACAGAGGCGCCGCGGCCACCGTCAGCGGTCGGGCGGGTATCGTTGGGATCTCGCGTCCGGCCATCGCCATCGGTGTCGATCCGTTCGCCGCCCTGAGCGCCCTGACCGTTCCTGCCGGACTGGAAGGAGCGGTCTTCACCGCCCTGGTTCGCGCCGCCCGTCTGGCCTTCCGTTTGGCCGGCGGATTGCCCACCCATTTGGCCGCTGTCGCCGGTGTTCTTGGTTTCGTCGCCCATTGTGGATGCTTCCGTTTGTGGTTGGACGAAGCGAAGAACGTGGCCCCCACGGCGGCGTTCCACGTCGGCAAGCCTACGCTCGAGGACGTCAACGGGTCGTTGATCGATACGCAAGTTGGCGAGTTGACAGATGTGGCCGCCGTCCACCTGGGCCGGACCTAGAGGCTCTTTGCCAAGAAGAGCGTTCCGGCTGGGGTCGGCGCGTAATACGGGGCGCAGGGCCGAAAACCGAGCCGCCCGTAGAGCGTGATGGCTGACCGCATCGTGGGCAGCGTATCGAGCCGCATTTCGGCGTAACCCAACGACTTGGCGCGCTCGATTGCAGCCTGCGCCAAGGCCTTGCCAAGGCCCGTTCCTCGTTTCTCCGGGAGAATGAAAAGCCGCTTCATCTCGCTCCAGCCCGCCTCGGGAAGAGGACGTATTCCGACGCATCCCACCGCTGCGTCTTGTTCGTCCCGCGCGATCAGAAGTTCGCCTGTCGGCGGGGCGTATTTCCCCGGCAAGCTCGCGAGCTCGCAACTGAAGTCCTGGTACCCCAGGTCAATCGGCAAAGAAGATGCGTACTGCTCAAACAGCTGGGATACGGCCTGCACATCCGCGGGACTCCGCGCCGGCGATATGACGATGCGACGGTTCACGGACCACCATGAGCACCTTATTCGCGGGCCGACAACGCGTCGGACGTGGCCATTCGATCGGGCAAGCCAGTGTCGCCTTTCGGGCCCGGCTGAGTGGCTAAGGAGAAGCAGAGAGCTCATCGCGCAAGCCGTTGATCAGGGCGCGGACGGCCATCTCGAAGGCCGCCTCCCGGTCATGTCTCGCCGTGAACGCCAGGCGGGCGTTCGGCAGCAGGGCGAGCAGATCGGCGTCGGGCGCCGTCATGTCGCGCCCGGCGATCTCCTGGCCGACGAGGCCAACGATCGCGGCGCTGCTGACGCTCGCGGCGCGTACGGCCGCATCGAGCGGCAGGCCACTCTGCTGCCAGAGCCCGAACCAGCGCTCGGTCATCTGCAGGACCGCCGGCGTCCAGACGCCGTAGGCGCTGCGTAAGCGGCCCGCGCCGGGGTGGGTGAGGGTGACCTCGCGCGACCAGCGCGCCATGGCGATCAGGTCGTCGCGCCAATCGCCGGTGGCATTGGGAAAAGGGATTTCGCGCGACGCGGCATCGATGACCAGGGCGGCGAGCGCCTGCTTGTCGGCGACGTGGTGATAGAGCGCCATGGGGGTGACGCCGAGCGCGTCGGCGACGGCGCGCATGGTGAAAGCCTCCACCCCGCCGGCGTCGACGACGGCCAGCGCCGCCGCGGCGATCCGACCGCTGTCCAGGTCCTGCGTCCGCGCCTTCGTCCCGCTCGCCATCGCCACCGATTTGCGTCCGATTCCCGCTCTCCGCCAGCGGCCCCTTTACCGCTGAGCCCTACGATGTATGGATATGACTATACAACATAGAGTGGCTGCGCCGCCGCGAAAACTCAGGCCACGCAGCGCCCCGCCGCAGCCGGAACCGCAGGAGTGTCCATGTACGCCGATCCGTTCATCGACGTGGACGAATGGCGCGACGCGCCGGTGCGGCACCGCTATGTGCACGGCGGATTCAAGGACAGCGAGCTGCTGTTCTCCCTCTACTTCCCGCCGAAGGAGGCCTATGGCGGGCGGTTCTTCCAGCCGCTGCAGGCGGTCTCCGGGAGCGAAAACTCCGCGCCGATGTCGATGAACCAGGCGTTCGGCTTCGACTTCGCCATCGCCAGCGGCGGCTACCTCGTGGAATCGAACCAGGGCGCGCGAAACATGTTCGGCGGCAGCGCCGAAGCCAATGCGGCGGTCGCCCAATATTCGCGGACGATCGCGGTGGAGATGTACGGCCCGCACCGCCCTTACGGCTACGTCTACGGCGGCAGCGGCGGAGCGTTCAAGACGCTGGGCTGTGTCGAGAATTTCGCGGACGTCTGGGACGGCAGCATCCCCTTCGTGCACGGCACGCCAGTCAGCATCCCGTACTTCTTCACGGTCCAAGCCCACGCGATGCGCGTTCTGGGCCCGAAGTTCCCGCAGATCGTCGAGGCGCTGGAGCCGGGGGGCAGCGGCGACATGTACGCCGGCCTCACCGGGGAAGAGGCCGACGCGCTGCGTGAGGTCACGCGCTTCGGCTTCCCGCCGCGCGCCTGGTTCAACTTCCGCCGCATCGCCTTCGGCTACACCGGCGTCTTCACGACCCTTGTCGACCGGATCGTGGACGGCGATCCGACCTATTTCGACGACTTCTGGACCAAGCCGGGTTACCTCGGCTTCGACCCGCCGGAATCGCTGGCGAAAGCCCGGGTCCAGCACGCGACCCGGATCGGCGGCCTGATCATGCCCGACGAAGCCCGCGCGCTGGGCCTGCCGCTCACCATGGCGACGGCCCAGACCCAGAGCGGGGTGAGCTTCCCCGCGGCTTTGAAGCTGGAGGACCTGCCGCCCGGCAATCTGCAGGGCGCCGCGATCCGGGTGCTGAGCGGCGGGGCGGAGGGCCATCAATTCTACGTCGCCGGGGTGGTGCGCGACGCGGTGATGATCGGCTTCGGCCAGGGCCACTTCCAGGCCATGGCGCAGCTGAAGGTCGGCGACGAGGTCGTCGTCGACAATTCGATCTACCTGGCGACCCAGACCTATCACCGCCACCAGATCCCAAGCCCGGAGTACCCGGCCTGGGACCAGTACAAGGGCCCGGATGGTGAGCCGCTCTATCCGCAGCGGCCGCTGCTGCCGGGCCCCGAATCCCTGTCGGGCGGCGCGACCCAGAACGGCCAGTTCCACGGCAAGATGATCGTCATGCAGGCCCTGCTCGACGAGGCGGCCTATCCCTGGAGCGGCGCCTGGTACCGCAAGCGGGTTGAAGCGGCGCTCGGGCCGGAGATCGATGACCGCTATCGGCTGTGGTTCGTCGAGAACGCCATGCACACCACCCAAGCTGTCGCGCCCGGTGAGCCGCGCCCGGTCGCGACGACCCGGGTGATCAGCTACCAAGGCGTCCTGCAGCAGGCGCTGCGCGACCTGGCGGCCTGGGTCGAGCAAGACATCGCGCCGCCGCTGAGCAGCGGCTATCGCGTGGAGGATGGGCAAGTGGTGCTGGCGGCTTCAGCGGCCGACCGCAAAGGCGTCCAGCCCGTGGTCACGTTGACGGCGAACGGCGGAGCCAAGGCTCTGGTGAAGGTGGGCGAAACGGTTGAGTTCGAAGCGGTCGTCGAAGCGCCGCCGGGCGCGGGCGTCATCGCCGCCGTCGACTGGGATTTCGAAGGCGCTGGTGACTTCTCCGAAGAGTCGGACTTGGGGTCGCCGTCGCCACATGCTTCGATGCGCAAGACCTACGCCTTCGCACAGTCTGGGACCTACTTTCCGGCGGTGAGGGCTTCGGTGCGCCGCGCAGAGAACGACAGCCTCTACGCGCGGCCGAAGAACCTGGGCCGCGTGCGCGTCGTCGTCACCTGACCGACCTGTTTCGTGGGCGCCGCAAGGAGAACGGCATGGCCGACCTGAGCCTTGGATCGACCCCCGCGCCTGTCTCCGACAGCTATCCGGGCTACGGCGCCAAGCCCTACCGGGCCTATGTGCTCGGCGTCCTGATGGTCATCTACGGGCTCAACCTGATGGACCGCGGGCTGGTCGCCCTGCTGCAGGAGAAGTTCAAGCCGGAGTTCCACCTGAGCGACTTCCAGCTCGGCCTGCTGGGTGGGCCGGCCTTCGCGTTTTTCAACACCGTGGCCAGCTTGCCGATCGGGCGGCTGGCCGACCGGTTCAACCGCGTCGGCATCTTGTCGATCTGCGTCGCCGCCTGGAGCCTGATGACCGCGCTTTGCGGCCTGGCGGTCTCCTTCCCCATGCTGCTGCTGGCGCGCTTCGGGGTCGGCATCGGCGAGGCCGGCTGCCTGCCGCCCTCGCAAAGCCTGATCTCCGACTATTTCCCGGCCAAGAAGCGCGCGTCGGCGATCGCCATCCACCTGATCTCGATCCCGATCGGCGCCATCCTCGCCAGCATGATCGGCGCCGTGGTGGCCGACCGCTACGGCTGGCGCATGGCCTTCATCGTGCTGGGCGCGCCGGGACTCCTGATCGCGCTGATCTGCCGGCTGACGGTGAAGGAGCCGCCGCGCGGTGCGTCCCTGGCGGCCGACGGCCAGCCGGTGGCCACCCCCACCCTGAGGGCCGCGCTCCGTGAGCTGGGAAGCAAGTCGAGCTTCTTCCATATCGCGCTGGCGACCGGCCTGGTGAACTTCGTCGCCGTCGGCAACGGCCAGTACCTGGTCTCCTTCCTGCTACGCGTGCACCATGTCTCGCTGACCCAGGTGGGCCTGATCCTGGGGCCGTTGGTCGGCGGCCTGACGGTGGTGTCGGGCGTCATCGTCGGCAAGGCGCTGGACTATTTGACGGCGAGAGACCGCGCCTGGCTGGCGCGCTGGCCAGCCATCGGTGTGGTGCTGGCCGTGCCCCTGGGCGTCGCGACCTACCTGACGCCTTCGTTCCCGGTGATGATCGTGCTGCTACTGGCGCAACTGCTCTGCATCGGGGCCTATCTCACCTCGCTCTACACCACCGCCCAGGGGGTCGTGCAGCCGCCGGTGCGCGCCACCGCCTCGGGCATGGTGATCGTGGTGATCAACACCATCGGCTATGGCTTCGGCCCGCCGGCCGTCGGTGCGCTCAGCGACTTCATGAAGGCCCACGTGGTGGCGTTCGGCCTCTCCGACGCCGCCCATGCCAGCGCCCAGGGCCTGCGCTATGCCCTGGTCTGCGGGGTGGTGGTGAACCTCTGGGCCGCCGTCCACTACTGGATCGGCTCGACCAAGCTGGAGAAGGACTGGGTCGGATAGGGTTTCCGAACCGGCTCCGCCGCCGCTCAGAACGCGCCCATCATCTCCTCGAAGTTGCGGCTGTAGAACCGCTCGCGCGCGTCTTCGCTGATCCCTTCGAAGGTCCGCTCGAAGCGGCCGATCGGGTCGTTGGTGCCCTCCGGGTGCGGATAGTCGCTGGAGAACAGGAACAGCTCCTCGCCGGCGTCGCGGATCAGATAGCCGGTGTCCTCGCCCGGGAAGGGCGTGAACTTCACGTGCTTGCGGATGTAGTCCGACGGCTTCATCGAGAACGCCTTGATGAGCGGGTCGGTCTTGCCGAAGCTTTTGTAGCCGAGGTCGAGCTGGCGCAGGAAGCCCGGCACCCAGGCCGCGCCGAACTCGATCACCCCGCCGCGCAGGTCCGGCACCCGGTCGAACAGGCCGTCGTAGACCAGGGCCGCGAGGAACATCTGGGCCGAGAATGGCAGGACCACGAAGTCCTTGAACCGCAGGTTCTCGCCGCCGCCGTGCAGGTCGGGCGAGCGCGGCTTGCCGTTGTTGGTGTACTCGGCCGGCAGCACACGGGAGCCCAGGCCGATGTGCAGCATGAAGGGGATGCGCTTTTCGGCCAGGAAGCTCCAGAACGGGTCGAGGTCTGGATGTCCGGGCGAGCGTTCGCCGGCGGGCGTCGAAGGCACCATGATCGCGCCGCAACCCAGGCGGATAGCCTCCTTGGCCTCCTCCAGCGCCCGGGCCGGATCGTCCAGGGGCACGAAGCCCACGCCGATCAGCCGCGGGTCGGCGGTGAAGGCCGCCATGGCGCGGTTGTAGGTGCGGGTCCCGCCATAGACCACGTCGGGGTTGCTGGAGGTGCGGAAGGGCGCGAGCGCCGAGGTCGGGAAGACCAGTTGCTTGCCGAAGCCGAGCTCGTCCAGCGCCCGCACCCGCTCGGCCGGATCGAAAGCGCCATAGGCGACCCAGCCCTTGGGCCCGGCGATCAGGCCCTCGACGGCCTTTTCCTGCAGCGCCACGTCGCCCTGGCGGGCGCGGGCGGCGGCCACCGCCGTCTCGATGCGCTCGGCGACCTTGCGCTGGCTGAGCCGCTCGCGCAGCGGTTCGTCGGCGAAGGCGGCCAGCCAGTCGGCCGGCTCCATCACATGGCTGTCGGCGTCGTGGAACACGCGTCCGGTGGCGTAGGGCATTGGCGGTCTCCCGGGACTGTGGCGGATCTGGCGCCCGCGCGGCGGCGAGTTTAGGGCCGGATCGAATTTGCGGTCAATCCAGACTGGAGATTGTCGCGAGTTCGGCCGTCGAGCGATTTAGGGCATAGTCGGCTGATGACCGTCCCGGCCGAACACCCGACTATAGTATCGCGCCCCAGCCAGGCGCGCGGCCCTCACGCGGAACGGACGGCGGCGATGCGCCAGCGCCTGCTCGAGGCCGCCGTCGCCTGTCTGTTCGAACTGGGTTACGCGGCCACCACGACCCAGGCGGTGACCGACCGGGCCGGCGTCAGCCGCGGCGCCATCCTGCACCACTTTCCCACCAAGGTGGACCTGATGGTGGCCGTGGCCGAGTACGCCGCCGACCACCAGAATCGCTCGGTGAGGGCCTATCTGGAAACGGCGGCGCCCGGCGTTCCGCTCTATCTGGCCCTGACGGAGGCCACCTGGGAGGTGATCGTCCAACCGCCCGCCACCGCCCTCTTGGAGGTGATGATGGCCACTCGGGCCGACACGGCCCTGGCAGCGCGGCTGCCGGCTGTGGTCGAAGCCTTTGAGGCGCGGCAACGCGACGATGTCTGGCGGCTGGCGCGGCGACTCGGCATCCGCGACCGCGCCCGGGTCGAGGCCATGGTGCGGCTGCACCGCGCCGCCATGCGGGGCTTGGCGATCGAGTTGCAGCTGTCGGGGAACCGAGCCGGGTGCGAGGAAAGTCTGGAGTTGCTCAAGCACTACAAGCGCCTGCTGACCGGCGAACTGCTCACCCAGGACTGATCGCGAGGCCTCTCAGCGGACGATGGGCTTCCAGCCGCCCAGGACGAACTCCGGGCTTCGGTAGTTGGTCAATAGGGCCGCGTCCTGCGGCAGGCCGAGGCGGCGCACGGCCGGGTGGCGCTGCGACAGGTCAATAGGCCGGCCACGCAGGTCCTTGGTATTGAATTCCCACAGATGCAGGTTGGACCAATCGAAGGCGGGTTGCTCCTCGATTGGACCCCAGCCGATGGGCGGCACGCCCTCAGTCCTGCAATCGATCAGCACCATCTCGGCGTAGGGGAAGTTGGCGGTAGGCGAGCCGGCCGGGCCGTTGCGCGGCAGGCGCGCCAGGACGCCCTGCGTCTTGCGGCCCTGCGGGTTGGCCGGGGTGATCGACCAGGGGAGCGGCTTGTCGAGGTAGACGAAGGTCGAATCCACGAACACCTCGCCGTGGCGGCCCTTGGGCGTGCGCGTCCAGGTGAAGGGCCCGACGGAGTCGACCTCGCAGCGCAGGCAATAGAGTGAGGCGTAACCGAGGATCGTGTCGCCGTCGCCGACCAGCTTGCTGTCGACCATGTAGATCGAACCGTAGGTCGTGAAAGCGTCGCCCGACCCCCGCAAAGTCATGCGGTCGACGATATTGTGCTCGCCGCGCAGGTAGAGGGCTTCGGCTTGGCCGATGAAGTCGTTCTTGATGGTGAAGGTCGACAGCTGGACGTCGTCGGCATCTACGACCGAGAAGGCGGGGCGGGTACGATTGAAGGCGCTGTTGTTCGGGTAGTGGACCACGACGCCGTCGCGGCTTTGGCCGCGCAGGATCAGGTTCGACTTGCCGTGCAGGTAGACGATCTCCGGATAGTCGCCGTTGCTGATCAGGATGGTCAGTGGCTTCGCCGGCCGGGTCGGGGCGAAGTCGATCGCGCCTTGGACGGTGTTGAAGTCGCCATGCCCGTCGGCGGCCACCACCACCCGGCCGGCGTCCGCCGCGGGTGGCGCGGCCTTGGTGGCGAAGGTCCAGGGGTGATCGGCGCCGAAGCCGCCGAACACGCCGCCGCCGGTCTCGAGCACGCCCTTGTCGAGGGTCACCAGATAGCGGTGGCCGTACTGCAGGACGCCGTGGTGCGGCGTGATGGTCGCGATGGTCCGGCGAACCATCACCGGGAAGAAGTGGAACCAGACGCCGCCGATCTGGGTGGCCTGGTAGCCTGGCTGGTCGGGGCCGGCGGGCGC
The DNA here is from genome assembly GCA_036488995.1 of Caulobacteraceae bacterium. Taxonomy (GTDB): domain Bacteria; phylum Pseudomonadota; class Alphaproteobacteria; order Caulobacterales; family Caulobacteraceae; genus Acaudatibacter. Next base: position 8,822 of record DASXGQ010000044.1, on the reverse strand, counting down.
GGGCGGCGGCGGCGAGCGGGTGGCCCCGTCGGTGTTCGGCAGCCGGCCGGTCGGGTTGGGCGATGGCGGGATCGCCAGATCCACGGTGTCGACCAGGCGGTGGTCGGCGGCGTCATAGATTCTCACCTGGCCAGAGGCTCCGGCCTTGGGCGGGGTCACAAACGTCAGGGTCAGGTGGGTGTCCGGGTTGACCTCCTTGGCCCCGTCGGCTGGAGACAGCCGAACCGACTTGCTTTCGGCGCTTTGCGAGGCGCCGCGGCTGGCATGGACCAAGCCCAAGCTCAGAAGCGCGACGCAGAACGCCACGAAAAAGCGCCTGTCGGTCAACGGCGCCGGCCGTTTGGCTAGGGACATTCCGGGGTCCTGCGAGACGCTGACGTCTCTGAGTTTGCAGTCCAGGTGTACCGCAAGTCTGCGCCTTGGAAAGCCTGACTTGGGCCGCTCGTGCGGGGCTGAGGGCTGTCCGCGGGAGTCGTCACGGAACAGCGCCGTGCGCTGCTCGATCGCACGGAGATTGACCAGGGGTTTGTGCGTAGCGGCCGCTCGAGATGGTCACGCGCCCGATGTCACAGAAGGCGCAATCTGAAGCCGACTTAAGCGGCCGCCCTTGAGGCTTGGTGGGCACGATCAAGTCGATGGCGCAGGTTTGTCCTGCGCTTGCAGATGACAGACCTGGGCGGGCTTTCCGGAACCGCAACTTTTCAGGCGCGGCCGAACGGCGAACCCCGTCGACCCGTATCGCGATTCACAGCTTTCACGAATGTTTTCGAATAGTTGGTGCGGGCGGTCGGGGTCGAACCGACACTCCTTTCGGACCCGGATTTTGACTCCGGTGCGACCGGCAATTCCGTGTGTCTCGGGTCCCTAAGCCGGCGCCTTGCGCGGCGGTGAACCCTTGGATGGTGCCCCAGGCCGGACTCGAACCAGCACGCCTCTCGGCAATAGATTTTGAGTCTAATGAGAAATTCCATAAACTATTGAAAATAAGCGATAATCTTGGACGCATCTGGAGTAGTGTGCTAGCCACTGTGCTAACCAATCCGGGGATTCGCGCCGCTCCGCCCGAAGGATGCCTTGCGCCAGTTGCAGAAGTTGGCTCCGCGCCCGAAATCGGACCTTCAGACCCAACATCGGCACCCCCTCGATGGCGGCGACCGCTTCTATGTACGAGTTGATGGCCCGCCCACACGGCCCGGGACGTGCCCGCGCTTGATAGGCCCCTACCCAAACCGCTCCAACGCAATCTCCGCAAACCGTTGCAGAGCGCTCAAAGACCGGGCGTAAAGGTGCCCAAGCCCGTCTCGAGCTTCTAAGCCCGCATCAGCGCGTTCCGCGAGTTCGAGGAGCACGTCGGGTGATGCCTCTGAGAGGTAGAAGCCGACATAGGGATAGCTGGCGGCGTGCGGCGCACCGAAGGCGCCCGCGTTGCAGCTGATGGTGGGCGTAGCGCCTAAGGCCGACAGCGCTGTGACGGCGGCGCCGACGCCCACGTCCAGCCCGCGCAATCCTTCGACGGAGTCTTCGTCGATCTCGCGCTCGTCCTCGAAAGTCTGTTCGGCCGCGGCGGGATCGGGCGCCGACATGATCTTCGCTACGAGATCCGCCTCATAGGCCAGCATGGCGCGCACGTCGCTCCACGACCAGCCGCGCAGGTCTCGATAATAGTTGGTTGCCCGCGAGGTAGCCTTCCTCATCCGCCGCTTCAGCATCCGCCTCAGTGAGCACGTCCAAGCCATCCACCTCCAGATGGCGGCGGATTTCGACATCGAACGTGCGGACGCTGGCCGGCACTCGCGGCGACCCCCGACTCGGTTGTGACGGGCCGACTCTAGGCGGGTTTGACAAGAACGATGATCGGAACAAAAATAGAACACTGGACATGGCGCCACGGCGGCGCCAGCGTGGCGCCATGAATGATTCTGCGAGCGGCAACGTCCGCGACTTCGACCGCCTGAACCTGCGCCTGCCCGCGGCGACCTTTGCGGCGATCGACCGCGCGATCGCCTCGCGGGCCGGGCATGTCTCTCGGAACACCTGGTTAACCGAAGCGGTCGCAGAAAAGCTCGCTCGCGACGCTGCGAATGACACCTCGGCGGAGGATCGGCGGCATGGCTAGTTTCTATGAGTTTTTCGCTGGCGGCGGCATGGCCCGGGCCGGCCTAGGTCCAGAGTGGACTTGCCTTTTCGCCAACGATTTCGATGCCAAGAAAGGCTTCGCCTACCAGGCCAATTGGGGCACCGGCGGCGAGCTGAAAATCGGCGACGTCCGGGAAGTCACGGCGAGGGACCTTCCCGGTCGACCTGATCTCGTATGGGGTTCCTTTCCCTGCCAAGACCTCTCGCTAGCGGGCGTCGGCGCGGGGCTCGACGGTGAGCGCTCCGGCACGTTCTATCCCTTCTGGGCGGCGATCAACGGCCTGGTCGAAGACGAGCGCGCGCCCAGCATCGTCGCCGTGGAGAACGTCTGCGGCGCACTGACGTCCCACGGCGGCAAGGACTTCGAGGCGATCTGTCGGACCTTCGCGAAGGCTGGGTATCGGTATGGCGCCCTTGTCATCAACGCGGACCTCTTTGTCCCTCAATCCCGACCCCGCCTGTTTGTCGTTGGCGTTGCGAAGGACGTGGCGATCCCGCCTGAGTTGCTGTCGCCTGAACCGCTGGACCCGTTCCACACCCGTGGGCTCTGCCGAGCGGTAGAGGCCTTACCGGCGGAAACGCGAGAGCTTCTGGTCTGGTGGAACGTGCCGACACCCGGCCGGCGAGGCGATACTTTCGCCGACGTGATCGAGGAAAGCCCCGACAGCGTGTCGTGGCACAACCAAGCCGAGACGAAGCGGCTGCTGGACATGATGTCGGCCGTGAACCTTGCGAAAGTCGAGGCCGCGAAGCGCGCAGACCGTCGCATGGTCGGTGGCGTCTACCGGCGCACTCGTCTCGACGAGCGAGGCCACAAGGTGCAGCGAGCCGAGGTGCGTTTCGACGAGGTCGCGGGATGCCTTCGGACGCCGGCGGGCGGTTCGAGCCGCCAGATCATCCTCGTGGTGGAGGGCTATCGCGTCCGCTCGCGGCTGATTTCGGCGCGGGAGACCGCGAGGCTGATGGGCCTCGAGGATAGCTACGTCCTGCCGCGGAACTACAACGAAGCGTATCACCTCACCGGCGACGGAGTCGCCGTGCCGGTGGTCAGGCACCTCGCGCACCATGTCTTCGAGCCGGTGCTCACCGCCGCCGTACGCGCCGCCAAGGCCGCCTAGCCGAGCGATGGCAGGCGCGGCCAAAGCTCCCGACGCGACCAATACGCCACCGTTCGAAACTGAGGACCTGCGCGCCAACCTCGCGGCGTTCCTTGATGCGCCGTTCGAGGATCCGAGCGGCAAATCGATTCGGGTGGGACACTACCGCTGGGGCGTCTACGCCTTCTTCGACTACGACGGCGAACCGATCTACGTCGGCCAGACCAACGAGCGTTTGCGGACGCGCATCCGGCGGCACCTGACGAACCAGCGCACCGACGCCGTGGCGATGTCGGTGCTCGACCCTTTCGAAGTCTTCGAGATCGAGGTGTGGCCGCTCCCGCAGTTCGAGCAGACCGACAAATCTAGCAAGGAGGCGCGCGCGCACCTCGACGCACTGGAGCGGCTGATCACTCAGAAGGCCGTGGATGAGTCTCGGTTCAAGGCGATCCTGAACGAGAAGGACCCGCCCCCCGGCGACTTGATGGTGGGCGCCCCACCTTCCTACCGCGCCCGGATCGTTTCCGACCGCGTGTTCGAACTCCGCTCACACCCGGATTTCCGGACTGCGCGCCGCGCTCTGATCATTTCGCGCCTCGCGCAGGTGATCTCCGAACGGAAGGTGCAGGGTGGTCTGCGGCGGGTGCTGCTCACCCAAGCCAAGCGGATCGAATGGCTAGCGGAGCGGCGGTACCTGGCGCTTGGCGGCGCCGCGTCGGTCGCTGTCGAAACCGAGGACGAGGTCTGAGGCGCAGGGCGCCGTCGCCACCAACGGCCGATGCGTGGTCAGTAGCGCCGCCAGTACCTTTGGCTTCATGTCGGTGCGGACATCGAGGCCTTGGCATCAACACGCTCAGCACGCTTAAGACTGATCGACGCCGAAGCGGAAAGAGCCTGATGCCGACCGACGAAGCCTCCCAAGACCCGAAGCTCATGGCCTTCCTTGAAAGAAGCCAGCGCGATGCCGCACGCAAAGGCTTCTTCGTCCGCACCCTGCTGAACCCCGCCTTCCATTGGCATTTCACTCAGGGGCAGGAGGCGCTGGAGCACGAGCTCTATCTGCCGGGCGTGTCCGCACTCCTGAACGGAATCGAGGCCAGCCTGCGCGTGACCATGGCCGAACTGGGCGGCGGAGATACCGAAAAGCTGGAGTTGTCCAACTATCAGCTGCTGAGCAACACGCTCCTGCGCCAGGGCAGGGACGCGGGTCTGCCGGTAGAAGCACTCAGATTTCCGAACGAGAAAGATTTCAGGGGCCAGCTGGACACCAAGATCAGCGTGATGATCGTCGCGCTGCGACACGACATCTGTCACGGCAACATCCTCAACTTCATACAGACCCTTGAAGGCGAGGAGCCCATTCAGATCCTTACACCCGAATGTCTGCGCCCTACGGCGGCGCTCCTGCTCGGCATCTCGCTAAAGTGGGCGCGGCACCTCGGCGAGTTCCGCACCGCGGTTGGCCTGAGACCCAAGCTCGCGTTTCCACCAGTGCCCGAGAATGTTCTGCAGGAATGGCTTCCCAAGGCCGAGACTTAGCCGCTCTGCCCTACACGGGCGGGTGTTTCGCCAGCCACGCGTTGAGATGCTCGACGCGCCACACCAGCAGAGTTCTTGTCTCAAGATCCCAACGCCGGAGCAGTCCTGTCACGACGGCGTCGTCGGAGGACCACTCGCCTCCCGCGGAGGTGACCTCCAGGTAGCGGGTGTTCCAGACCAGACTGCCGCTGAACCCCTGCGGGTCGTCATATCGCATTTCTACGCGGGCTTCAGTCGAGGTTCCCGGGGTGAAGGACGTGTGTTCCGGCTCCCAGAATATCTCGAAGATCTCGGCGTCGCCGGTGTCCTTCTTCTCCTGCGAGCAGTAGCCGGACCTGTTGGCCGCATGCTCGCCAAAACCATAGTGCGCGTTCTCGCCGGCATACCCGCCGAAGAACAGAAGTTCGGCCGGATCGGACAGGCTGTGGACGCTGGCGAACCGGTGGACATGCACAACGTCTGCTCCATGCGGAGCGTAGTTCCACACAGCTTCAGTCAGCGGCGCGATAGCCACATCCTTCGGCGCCGGCGCCTGGCGCCAGGGTCCTGGACAGGCGTAGACCTCGTTCCGGCGGTGGAACCGGTGGTCCACATCGCCTCTCTCGAGCACGTGTGCGCAGGTGAGCAGCTCCGGCGCGCCGGCGCGGGTGATGTAAGTCCCTGTGCCCTGCAGCGCGACGGTGCTCAGCGTTTCCCGGCTGAGCGGGGTCACGAAGCGCGCCACGTGCGCCTTCATCTCATCGGCAACGCGGCCGCTGATCACATTCCATGTCTGGGGCGTCATGGCGTTCACCACTTCCAGCTCTTCAGTCACCGAACGGCACCTGGCGGATGAAGCCGGCGAGCCGCTCGGCCTCCTTGGAGGTCAGATCCGCCGGCAGCCGGATCGACAGGCGAAGATCGGGCCGAAGCTGAAAGCTGTGAGCAATCAGGCCGTCGTCTTCGCCTTCGTCGTCAGACGTTTCGCCTGCGGTGTCGAGGTCGGCTTCGTTGTCTTCGAGTTCGGCCGGGTCAACCTCGTCGATTTTTTCAGGCTGTGCCGTGTCGCCCCGCGCTGCCTGACCCAGACCGCGCTGGCTGTACAGCCACTCGATGCGGGTCTTCGAGCCTCGACGACCGACCTTGAATTCGCCCGCACCGATTTCGTCGAGCTTGCGCAGGAGGGCGACGATCTCGCCATGTGAAGCATCCGCCAGCACCGCAGCGCGGGACGCGGGCGTGACGCGTCTGTCCTTCTGCCTGTTGGCGAGATTGTCCAGAAGCCGGCGAGCGACGTCGTCGGTCTGATAGAGGGTTCGGAGATCGGCAACGAGGCCGGATTTGAGTTTTACATTCATGAGTAGATCCTTAGTTGGGCTGACCACCAGCTCATGAACGCCTTATAATGATCTAAGATCTTTTTAACAAGCTCTAAAACCCAATTTGAGATCTATAAGGCCAATTATGTGACGAAAACCGCCCTCACGCGCGCAGCGCGCCTCATAGGCAAGAGACAAACGCCCATTGGCGCCCTTAGCCCGCGGGATCGCGAATTTCTTCAGCCAGCGCGACCTAGACGCTGAAGCTGATTGGCGCGATGTTTCTCACGTGGCCCGGCGGTACGACATACGCGAAGACACCGAAGGTTGGACGGTGTTCGACCTCTTCACGGGAGAACCCGTCGTGATCGAGATGGTCACCCAGACCGGCCTCGACATCCAGGATGCTGACGAGCTCGCCGAACTCCTGGATCACAGAGCGCTCGCGCGGGAACGGAGGCTGCGGCAGTAGCGAGCGACAGGGACTAAGAAGGAGCAGTCGCTCCCTGGAACCGCTTGTTCTGCTGCCTTATTCCCGCCGCCTGCCGGCGGTCGGGGACATGCCCCAACAGTTCGTAGATCTGAGCGGCGCCACCGAAGTGGCGCAGATAGGTTGTAGGTGCGGCGAAATCGGCAGAGCCACGAATGAGCTCCCAGCTGATGCGTCCTTCGCGGGCAAGCAATTGCCGTAGGTCGTTCAGCAGCTTCGCCTCGCTCAGCTGTTTGCGGCGATGCTGACCTGCCTCGCGGGCCCGAAGCATCCGCTCGACCAAGAGCTGTCCGTGTTCCGAGGGGAGGAAGCCGACGAGCTTATATGCCTCGCCCAACGAGCCGAACGCGCGCTTGTAGGTCGAGGTGCATGGGCAGTCGGGAGCTTCGTTGATGATCTCAGCGGTGAGATGACCTTCCCTCGCGAATACGGACCCGAGCTGCTTCAGCAACTGCTCCCGATCTCCACAAAGGTATTTCGTCGTACGCGCTTTCATGCGGCGCTGCACACGAGCGAACGCGGCCTTGCTGATGAGCGGTTCGACGAACCCTTCCACTCGAACCTGCTGAGCCGCCGAGCCCTTCTGAGCGTGGCCGAGGACCTTCCGCTGGCGACCGTGGACGAGGGTGCCGGTGTAGATTTCGTTCCGCAGGATGTACCTCACGGCGCCGGGGTACCAATATTTCCGGTAGCGATAGAGCCGGCCCTCGCGGTTGAGCTTTTTGGCGATGGCGTTCACGCCAAGGCCCCGCGAACAGAGGCGAAAGATGTGGCGGACAGTGTCGATCTCGGAGGGTTGGCCTGGAATCAGCACCGTGTGGAATCCCGGCATGATTATTCGCTCACAGTGCCCGAGCGTGGGGCCTAGCTGCCCTTTGTTGCCGACGAGCTGACGGGCGTACCCGAAGGGCGCCGGGCCGGTTGCCCAAAGCCCGCGTTGGCAGAGCGCGCGCTTGGTCGCCACTTGGCGACCGGAGAGTTCACGGCTGTATTCCGCGGCCATGACCCGGCGGATGGACTTAAGCAGGGTCGCGGTGAGACTGCCATCGTTCAACGATCGGTCGGACGTGTAGATCACCGGAACGCCGGCGCGGGCGCATATAAACTCGTAGTAGGCGCCCTCATCCGGGTTCTGAAAGCGGCCCCAACGGCTGATGTCGTAGACGAGTATTGAAGAGAAGCTGGCGGCGCCACGGGTCACCTGCTCGATAAGTTGTCGAAGCGACTCTCGTGGCTCAAATGTCAGCCCGCTCACACCTTCATCAGCGAACGTCGCGACAATCTCGAAGCCCATTTCGCTCGCCACTGCGGCGTTGTGCGCGACCTGATATGCGATCGAGCAGTCTTGGTGGTCGGTCGACATCCGGACGTACTGAGCTACGCGCATCTTAAGTCCTCCGACACGGTGCAGACCCCTTTGGTGAGGTCACATTTTGCCGGGAAACTCATGATGTCCAAATCAGATCTGTCGAGGCGCGCGGTCGAGTATGTTCGGATGTCGACCGAGCATCAGCGTTACTCGATCACCAACCAAAGAAGCGCCATTGCTAACTATGCGGAAGGCCGGGGTTACGAGGTCATCCGCAGCTATGAGGATGCCGGCAAGAGCGGGCTTACGCTCAAGGGGCGGGATGGGCTGCAACGGCTGGTAGGCGAGGCCGAGGCGGTTTTTGGATGGTCAGCGGGGTTGAGACACGCAGTCACTGCTATCTGGACCTTGCGAAATCCTACGGGCAGGCGGCAAGTCAGATCGCCTCCACGGTCGACCTACAAGGCACGCGCTCGCCATTCTTCATGTTGGTGTCGCATGCCGTCGAACTCTCGCTAAAGGCGGTGATCGCGGCCGGCGGCACCGACGATGAGCGTCTTCTAAATCTCGGACATGATCTTCAGCTGTGCATGCGGTTTGCGTGCGCACGAGGCCTTGCCGGTGACTCGGGTGATCCGAACGTGGTCGCCATCTTAGGTGCGCTTGGCCCCCCGCACATGGCCCAGGCTTTTCGCTACCCAAGCTACCTATCGTGGTCGCTGCCGAATCCAACCGACGCGCTCGATGCGCTGGCCCGGCTTCTGGCGCGGACCGAGGGCGTCGTGAACCCGCTCAGGCACCCATGGACTGGCGAGGTCCGCAACCGGACCCGAGGCCCAACTCCGCTCTCGACCCTTGGGAGAAATTGGGAAGATCAGCCTGTTGGGGATGTCATTGTAGGCGGGACGGAACGGGAGCAAGTACACCGGCTATGGCGACTTGGCGGTCGCCTT
>DASXGQ010000024.1:0-13868 GCA_036488995.1 Caulobacteraceae bacterium | reverse complement strand
CTTGTGGCGGGCCTTCAAGGAAAACGCCTCGCGCAGAAGGTCGCCCTCGAGCGGCTCGAGGTTCGACAGGATCAGCCGAGGGATCGGCTTGTCCTCGTAGAACTGTCCCAGAAAGGCGGACATGATCTCGGCGTCCGTGTCAGACTTGTCCACGCGCGGAAAATAGGCGCGGTTGCCCCAGTTCTGTCCGGCGCGGAAGAAGAACACCTGCACGCAGGCCTGGCCGCCCTCGGCGAAGAGGGCGAAGACGTCAGCCTCCTCAACGCTCTCGGCGTTAACGTGGGTCTCCTGGGCGACGGAGGCGAGGGCGCGGATCCGGTCGCGCAGGCGCGCCGCGCGCTCGAACTCCAGCGCCTCGGCCGCGGCCTCCATGTCGGTGCTCATGCGCCCGATCACCGCCCGGCTCTTGCCGCGCAGGAAGTCCGCGGCCTCTTCCACCAAGGCGTCGTAGTCTTCCTGGGAGATCAGCTCTACGCAGGGCGCCGAACAGCGCTTGATCTGGTGCAGCATGCACGGTCGCGTGCGGCTCTCGAACACGCTGTCGGAGCACGATCGCAGCAGGAACGCCTTCTGCAGGGTGTTGAGCGTGCGGTTGACGGCCCAGGCGCTGGCGAAGGGCCCGAAGTAATCGCCCTTGATGGTGTGGGCGCCCCGGTGCTTGCGCAGCTGGGCGGCCGGGTGCTCGCGGCGGATGACGATCTCGGGAAAGCTCTTGTCGTCGCGCAACAGGACGTTGAAGCGGGGCTTGAGCTGCTTGATCAGGTTGATCTCGAGCAGCAGGGCGTCCGCTTCGGTGCGGGTGCTGGTGAACTCCATCGACCGGGTCAGATCGACCATCAGTGCGATGCGGTTGGTGTGAAAGCGCCCCTGGGCGTACTGGATCACCCGCTTTTTCAGGCTGCGGGCCTTGCCGACATAAAGCGCCTCGCCGCCCTCGCCGAACATGCGGTAGACGCCCGGTGTGTCCGGCAGGCGACGCACCTCGTCGCGGATCAGGGCGGCGCCGGTGAGCGGCGGGGCGGCGACATCGTCAGGCATCGGCGGAAGATATAAGCGACTCCGCGACGCGGCTCACCGGCGATCCCTCTCCTTCTGGGGAGGGTGTCGCGCCGTGGGCGCGACGGGTGGGGAACTCTGGGGAAGGACGCCTGCCATGCAGGATGATCCACACTTCCCCACCCGTCTCGCCGCTTCGCGTCGAGCCACCCTCCCCAGAAGGGGAGGGACCGGGTCTACGCGTGGATCTGGCGGACGTTGCCGATGTCCGGGAGGCGGAAGCTCACCTCGTTGCGGGCGAAGTCGAGAGTGACCTTCTCGAACCGCGAGAGGATGTCCACGCCGATCAGGATCGCCGGCCGCTGGGTCAGGTCCCAGAGCTGGAAGGTGTGCAGGTCGGCGAAGGCGACGTTCCAGCGGGGCAGGGTGAGTCCGCCGATGCGCAGGTGCGGCAGCTCGGCCATGTCACTGTCGATCGTTTGCCCAGTGACGCTGACGATAGGCGCCACTCTCCAGACGTCCGTCGGCTCCCGCAGCGTCGCCAGGTGTTGGAGCGCGCGGTTGCCGATCGTGCTCTGGGCGCCCGAGTCGATGAAAGCGGTGACCGGGATCCCGTCCAGATCCGCATCGACGAGGGTGAGCTGTCCATCGCGACGGTGCGCATGCATCACCACGGTCCGCGATTCGACTCCGCGTCGCGGGCCCGTGTCTATTTCGAGGGTGCGGCGCTTGAAGTCGAGCACGAGCCTCTCGCCCTCCAGGCCATCGAGCCCGAGCATTCCATCACCGCCAATGGCGGCCCGGGGCAGAACGAAGAGGGGCGTATGGCGCCGAGCGCGCCGGCCCAGGCCCAGGAGGGCAGCGGTCGTGGGCGCCATCTCCACGCCCGCCACGCCATTGAGCAGCGATGGGGGGTCGTGCGGCAGGCTCAGGTGGGCGGCGAGCTCGGAAGAGATCACCGACTGGTTCGCGCCGGTGTCGACGACGAAGGGGAACGGCCCTTTATCGTCTACCGTCAGGGGCGCGGTCATTCGCGCATAGAGATCGGCTACGAGAGCGAGCGTGGTCGGCGGCTCGTAAACGTCATCCGCGGACGGCAGCCGCGATCCGGTCGTTGGCTCGGCGAGGGCGCGAGGGACGGCGAAGACCGTGGCGAGCGCCATGGCCGAGAAGCTGCGACGGTCCAATACGCGTCCCGGCATGGGGACGCCTCCCTAATTTCCGTAAGCAGATTACACCTGTTTGGTCCCGCACAAAGGGCTCCGTGTGGGCGCCGTCGACGTGTCGTTTCGGTATCGAACGAAGTGTTGCTGCGGAGTCAGTCGGCCTTCATTGGCGTGACCTTGATCGTTTCGGCGTCGGGCGCGCCGACGCCGCCGACACAGGGCGCCGGCGCGAAGCGAAGATTGTAACAGACGTGGACTTCCTGGAAGCGGCCCTCCGATCCCACGTTGATGTAGAGCTCCGAGCGCTTGAGGCTGCTGTTCAGCGCCAGGAAGGCGGCGCGAATCCGGCCGGCGGTCATTTGCCCGCTGGGGCCCGGCGCAAGCCGCGGCACGTTCAGGGACGCGCGCAGGGCCCGCGCCTTGGCGAAATAGGCTGCGGGGTCAGGCCAGGCGCACGTTCCATGCGCCGCCCACTCGTGCTGCAGCAGGTGGGTCGAGGGCGTCATGCAGAGGCTGGCCCTCAGCGTGGCGAGATCCACGGCCGAGGCCGGGCGACAGAAGCGGGGATGAACCTGCCCGGGCCCATTCGGCCAGAGCCCGTGGACGATGAAGCCGAAAGCGTTGTCGCGGCACTCCATGGCCGCCTCCGCGCCCTGGCCGTGGGAGCGACAGTATTCGGGCGCCCAGCTGAGCGACAGAACATAGGACGCGACGGGGATGCCCGTCTGGACCTCTGCGGGAGGCGGCGGCTCGGCAGCGACCGGCGCGAGGTCGTGCGGCAGGACGCAGGACGCAATTGGTTCAGTCCGCCCGCAGCCGGCGGCGGCGATCCACAGCAGAAGAGCCGGCAGGGCTCCGTACAACACGGACAGCTTCATCGGATCCTTCCTGCCTTGCGATCGCTGCGCTCAAGCTCCAGCCTGGCATACCTCGGAAGCAGTGTCGGCCGTGTGAAGACGCCTCGATGCGCGCTCTCCTCCCCGAGCGCACACGCCGCGGTGGGGAGGAGCCGGGGCGCAAGCCGGAATCAGGCGGCGACGGCCGTGGCGTTCCGGCGGCGCCGCAGGGCTGCGCCCACGCCGAAGACACCTGCCATCATGAGCCCCCAGCTCGACGGCTCGGGAACCGAAGACCCGAGAATCTGGAACGATTCGGATGCGACGGCGCCGCCCGTCAATGTTGTCGCCGTAGAGGGGCCGTTGTTCACGTCCCAACCCGCGAGATCGCCATTGGTCACGGAAGCGTTCTGCAACACGAGATAGTAGGTTCCGGCGGCCAGGGTGGTGGGAGTGATGGAGAAGCTGTCGACGCCTACGTCAAATTCATAGAGGTTCTCGGTTCCGGTTCCGCTCGTGACGGTCGCCGTGGCGGTGTCCGTGTAGACGCCGGGCGCGTCGGCGATACCCCAGTCAATCGCGGAGATGCTGTCGCCCGGAGAGGTCCAGACGCCGAAAGTGACACCGGTGATCGTCGCCGCCGAGGTCAGGGTGAACGAGTCGGACACCGCGAAGCCGGGGTTGATCAGCCAACCATCGATCTTGCCGCTGGGCGGACCGTTGCCGTACAAAACCGAGGCCGACGCCGCACCGGCAAACAGCGTCGAGACGGCGGCCAAGGCCGCTATCGTACGAATTTTCATAGTCCCCCAGTAGGTTAGGCAGAGCCGGCGCCCTATGCCCACGCTGTCGGGGGAATTGCAATAAATTTGTTCAGAATGCGGCGAGTCCGAGGCTTCGGCGTCTCGCCTCGCCGACGCAAAGGGGGACGAGGCGAACACCGTCGTAGATGCAGGACTGCCTACAGACCGCTACCCCTTCGCCTCCACGTAGATCTCCCCGCCGCCTTCACGGAACTTCTCCGCCATCTGGGCCATGCCGGCGGCGACGTCGTTTTGAGCGGCGGCGGCGTCGCGGATGTCCTGGCTGATCTTCATCGAGCAGAACTTGGGTCCGCACATGGAGCAGAAGTGAGCCGTCTTGTGCGCCTCCTTGGGCAGGGACTTGTCGTGGAACTCGCGCGCGGTCTCCGGGTCGAGGCCGAGGTTGAACTGGTCCTCCCAGCGGAACTCGAAGCGGGCGCGCGAGAGGGCGTCGTCCCAGGCGCGGGCTGACGGATGGCCCTTGGCAAGGTCGGCGGCGTGGGCGGCGATCTTGTAGGCGATCACCCCCTGCTTGACGTCTTCGCGGTCAGGCAGGCCCAGGTGCTCCTTGGGCGTGACGTAGCAGAGCATGGCGGTGCCGAACCAGCCGATCATCGCCGCGCCGATGGCGCTGGTGATGTGGTCGTAGCCGGGCGCGACGTCCGTGGTGAGCGGACCCAAAGTGTAGAAGGGCGCCTCGTGGCAGGCGGCCAGCTGCTTGTCCATGTTGGCCTTGATCTTGTGCATCGGCACGTGGCCGGGGCCCTCGATCATCACCTGCACGCCGTGCTTCCAGGCGACCTTGGTCAGCTCGCCCAGGGTCTCCAGCTCGGCGAACTGCGCTGCGTCGTTGGCGTCGGCGATCGAGCCGGGCCGCAGGCCGTCTCCCAGCGAGAAGGAGACGTCATAGGCCCGCATGATCTCGCAGATGTCTTCGAAGTGCTCGTAGAGGAAGCTCTCGCGGTGGTGGGCCAGGCACCACTTGGCCATGATCGAGCCGCCGCGCGAGACGATGCCGGTGACGCGGCGGGCGGTCAGCGGGATGTAGGGCAGGCGCACGCCGGCGTGGATGGTGAAGTAGTCCACCCCCTGCTCGGCCTGCTCGATCAGGGTGTCTGCGAACACCTCCCAGGTCAGGTCCTCGGCGACGCCGTCGACCTTCTCCAGCGCCTGGTAGATCGGCACGGTGCCCAGCGGGGTGGGACAGTTGCGCAGGATCCACTCGCGGATGTTGTGGATGTTGCGGCCGGTGGAGAGGTCCATGATGGTGTCCGCGCCCCAGCGGATCGCCCACACCATCTTGTCCACCTCGTCCTCGATCGAGGACAGCACGGCCGAATTGCCGATGTTGGCGTTCACCTTCACCAGGAAGTTGCGGCCGATGATCATCGGCTCGAGCTCGCCATGGTTGATGTTGGCCGGGATGATCGCCCGGCCGCGGGCGATCTCGTCGCGGACGAACTCGGGCGTGACGAAGTCGGGGATCGAGGCGCCGAAATCCTCGCCATCGCGGATGAAGGCCGCCGCGCGGTCGCGCCGCAGGTTCTCCCGGATCGCGACGTATTCCATTTCGGGGGTGATCACGCCGGCGCGCGCGTATTCCAGCTGGGTGGGCGCCGAGCCGGGCTTCGCGCGCAGCGGCTGGCGGTCGTTATGGAAGGCGGGAGCGAGGTGGCGGCCGGCGGCGCGTCCGTTGTCCTCGGGCTTTACCGCGCGCGCGGCGACAGCCTCGACGTCCCCACGGGCGAGCACCCAGGCCTCGCGCGGCCGGGGCAGCCCCTTGGCGATGTCGATGGAGGCGCCCGGATCCGTGTACGGGCCCGAGGCGTCGTACATCGTCACCGGCGGCTCGCCGGCGGAGGGATGTACGGCCACTTCGCGGAACGGCACGCGCACGCAAGGATGCAGGATTCCGGGCTCGTAGACCCGGCGGGAGCCCGGCCGCTCCCCGGTAGGGATGGCCTTGGTGAAGGGCGTCTGGATGTTCATCGCGGCTTCCGTTTCGACTGGCGCCGGAAAGGGAGAGCCGCCGGACCGGCAGAGGCGCCAGCCCATCTTCCCTCCCTCCGCCGGCATGGCCCGGATCAGGTTCGGCGGGTCGCCGCTTCAGCGGCCTCTCAGTCCCTTGGGCGGGACTCCCCGGAGAATGGGTGCGAACCTATGCCCCTGGCCCGTCGCGTCAACCCTGCGTCGTCACTACGGCGCGGGACCGCGCCGCTCCCCGTCAAGGCTGTACAACGGTGAACCGAAGCAGTTCCTGCTGCGGCGCATCCCAGTCCGGCTTGAGCTCGAGGGCGTGCCGGTAATCGAAGTAGGCCGCCTTCTCGTCGTCCAGGCCTTCTTCAGCGATCGCCCGGTTGAAATAGGCCTTCTCCGGCTCGCTGCATCCCAGCTCGAGCGCCCGGTTCATATAGATCAGGCCCTCGCGCCACCGGTGCTGCGCCAGATAGGCGGCGCCGCGGTCGAGCCAGCCGTCCCCGGCGCCCGGGTTCAAGGTCACGCCATGGTCGAGATCGGCCTGCGCCAGGGCGAGCTCATGACGGCGTAGCCGCATCACGCCTCGGTTCACATAGGTGCCGCCGCGGTCGGACTCGCTCAGCGGCTCATTGACCAGCGCCGAGTCACAAGCAAGGACCGACGCGTCGTCAGATTTGCCGAGTTTCGTGGCTTCGAAACATTTCTGGGCGAAGCCTCCGCCGAAAACCGTCACGGCGCCGTGCGCGCCCGAGCCGGCGAGGACCGCCGAGAGGAAAACGAGAACGGACAACCTTTTCATGGCCGCGCCTCCGCAGGGCGAGGGCCGGCCTCGCCCTGCGTGCAGAATCGCGCCGCAGGCCCGTAATGTCAAATACCTTCGCCGCGACGCGCGAGGCGGCGGCGGAGGCGAAAGCGCCGTGAGTTCAGTCGGCTAGCACGTCCTCGGGTCGGGCCCGGTTCAGCACGGCTTCTCCGGAGGCGAAGCGGCCGAGGTTGTCGAGGAAGAGCGCCTGGTTGCGATGGTGCTGCCCGCCGGTAATGCCCGAGGCGTGACCGGTTAGCGAGACCCTGGGATGGGACCAGAACGGACTCTCCGGCGGCAGGGGCTCGGTCTCGAAGACGTCGAGCACCGCATGCTCGGGCGCGCCCCGATCCAGGGCGGCGAGGAGGGCGGCTTCGTCCACCAGTCCGCCGCGGCCCACGTTCACGAGCACCGAGCGCGCCTTCATGGATTCGAAGAATGATTCGTTGGCCAGGTGGTGGGTCGAGGCGGACAACGGGATGCTCAGCACCACGACGTCCGAAGCAGGCAGTTCTTTGGGGAGCGCATCGAGGGAGACGATCCGGTCTGCGTCGGGATGGGCAGTGGGATCTCGCCTCACCCCGACCACCGTCGCGCCGAACGCCTTGGCCCGGCGGGCGACGCCCTGGCCAATCGCGCCATAGCCGATGATCAGCCACTGGGAGCCCGACACCTCACGGAAGGGTTGGCGCCACCAGACCTTCTCCGCCTGCGCCTTGCGACGGGCGGGACCGCCCTGGAAGTGGTCGAGGACGCCGGCCACGACATAGTCGGCCATGCCGACGGCCTGGCCGTGGCTGGTGCTCAGCGCGACTCCCTTGCCCACGAGCTGGCCAAAGATCGGGTGATCGAAGCCGGCGGCCGCGCTCTGGACCCATTTCAGGGTCGGCGACTTGAGCATGGCGACGGAGAAGTGGCGGCCTGCCGGCCCCATGAAGACTTCGTAGTTGGCCCAGGCCGCGTCGGCCCTTGCCTCGTCCGCGGGGATCTCGACGCCGTCGAGGGTGATCTTCCCTGCGTCGTCGATCAGCAGGATCTCCATGCCGGGCGCCCGAGACGCGATCTCGCCTGAGAGGCGTCGATAGGAAGGTTCGTAGATGAGCAGGCGGGGCATGCGGTCTCCGCTGGGCAAGCGGCCCGCGCGGCCGCCGGCCCCTCCATGCCGCGTCGAACGCCCGACCGAAAGGGCCCTTCAGGCCAACATGCGTCGGATCGTGCTGGCGACCACGTCCGCCGAATAGGGCTTGCTCAGGAACGCGCCATCGTCAGGCATTTGCCGAGGATCCGGCCGCGCAGTGCCCGACGTGAGGATCAGGCGCATAAGGGGTCGCGCCCGTCTCACCCGGCGGGCCAGTTCGAGTCCGTCGATTCCGCCGGGCATATCGATGTCGGTGAACACCACGCCGATGTCATCGCGCAGCTCCATGGTGGCGAGCGCCTCCCTGGCGTCGGAGGCCTCGAGCACCTCGAAGCCCGCATCGCGCAGGCTCTCGGCGGCGTCGAGCCGCACAAGCCCTTCGTCTTCGACGACAAGCACAGTCGTGGCCTGGGGTGCGGTCATCACGCTCGAACCCTTTCGAAGGCATGTTGTTCCGGATGCTCTCGGACAGTTCCCCGAAAACCTTGGCTTGGACGGTATAGCGCGGGCCAAACGGCGCCATTCTCTTGGCGCTTTGGATCAGTTCTGAACAAATGATGAATCATTTGGGAAGCCGGAGGGCCTGCGCCTTCCCTTGCGTCCGCATGGCGCGTCCTCAAGAGGTTGGTTAGAACGAGTCGCCAAACATCCAAATCAAAATGTCCAGGAGCTGCCTGATGTCGCGCGTGAAGTTCGGCGCTTTCCTTGCGCCCCACCATCCCATCGGAGAGCATCCGATGCTGCAACTGCGCAGCGACCTGCAGTTCGCCGCTCATCTCGACCGTCTGGGCTTCGACGAATTCTGGTGCGGAGAGCACCACTCCACGGGCTGGGAGGTCATCGCGTCGCCCGAAATGTTCCTGGCGGCGGCGGCTGAGCATACCCACAGGATCCGTCTTGGAACTGGGGTCATCTCGCTGCCCTATCACCATCCGTTCAACGTCGCTCAACGCATTGTCCAGCTCGATCACATGACCGGCGGACGCGTGATCTTTGGATCCGGGCCCGGCGCCCTGCCGTCCGATGCGTATGTGCTCGGTATCGATCCGATGGTTCAGCGCGATCGCCAGGACGAGGCGATCGGAGTGATCAAGCGGCTCCTGGCCGGGGAGCGATTCACCTATGAGAGCGAGTGGTTCACGCTGCGTGACGCCCGCCTGCAACTTTTTCCGCTGCAGGAGGACCTTCCCTTCGCCGTCGCCTCGCAGGTGAGCCCGTCGGGCATGACCCTGGCCGGAAAGTACGGGGCGGGCGTTCTCTCGATCGGCTCGATGTCCAACGCCGGCCTGCTCGCGCTGCCTACCCAATGGAGCTTTGCGGAAGAGTCCGCGGCCAAGCACGGCCGCACGGTCGACCGGAAGAACTGGCGCGTGGTGATGACCTGGCACATCGCCGAGACCCGCGAACAGGCCCGAGCCGAGGCGCGCGAGGGTCTGCTGCGCTGGCACAACGAGTACAACGTCGGCACCCTGATGCGGCCGGGCGCCGTCGCCTATGGCAGCCCCGACGAGGCGGTCGATCAGATCGCCTTCTCAGAGGGCGCCGCCAGCGTGATCGGCACGCCTGACGACCTCGTGGCAGCGATCCGTCGCCTGCAGGAAATCAGCGGCGGCTTTGGGACGGTGATCGGCTTCGCCCACGACTGGGCGAACCGGGAGAACACCTTCCGCAGCTGGGACATGGTCGCGCGCTATGTCGTGCCGGAGGTCAACGGACTGCTCGAGGGCTACCGGACCTCGCGCCAGTACGTGATCGACCATCGGGAGAGCTTCGAGCGCGCAGGCCAGGCCATCATGAGCAAGATCATGGGCAACGAGCGCGCCGCCGCCGCGCTGCAGGAGACGATCGCCGCACGCACGGCGACCACCGGCGGGCATACGCCGGACCTGTTGTCGGAGAAGGCGAAAGGAAGGTAGCCGCCAGCAATCTGGCTGCAAACCTCGCCGTAACTTCGCCGTTGGACGGCGCGAATGAGGGCCATGACCCGACGCGCCGTCCGTGATCCCTGTCCCCGGCCCGGAGGCGACCCCCGGCGCGTCCTGGTGCTGCAAGGCGGGGGTGCGCTCGGCGCCTATCAGGCTGGCGTGTTCGAGGCGCTCAGCGAGGCGGGCGTGCGGCCACAATGGCTGGCAGGCATCTCCATCGGGGCGATCAACGCGGCCCTGATCGCCGGCAATCCGCCGGAGCGCCAGGTCGAGCGCCTGCGCGAGTTCTGGCGGCTGGCCACCGAGGGGCCGCAGATCGCGGGGCCGTTCATGATCCCGATGGCGCGGCCGTGGGTGGCGAAGATGAACGCCGCCAGCGCCGTGCTGTTTGGCGTGCCGGGATTCTTTCGTCCACGCGTGCCGCCGCCCCAACTTCAGCCGCCGGGAATCCCCGAGGGGGTGAGCTTCTATGACACCGCCCCGCTCAAGGAGACGCTCGAGCGGCTGGTGGATTTCGACCGGTTGAACGCCGGCGAGACCCGGCTTTCCGTCGGCGCGGTGAACATCCAGACCGGCAATTTCGAGTACTTCGAGAACACCGACGGCAAGCGCCTGCGCGCCGAGCACATCATGGCCTCCGGCGCCCTGCCGCCCGGCCTCCCGCCGGTGGAGATCGACGGCGCCTGGTACTGGGACGGCGGTCTCGTGTCGAACACGCCGCTCGACTACGTGCTGCAGACCGAGACGCTCGAGGATCTCGCGATCTTCCAGGTGGACCTGTTCCCCGCTCGAGGCCGACTGCCGCGCACCCTCACCGAGGCGGCGGATCGCGAGATGGACATCCGCTACTCCAGCCGCACCCGCCTCAATACCGACAAGCCGCTCGAAATCCGCCGGCTCAAGCGCCTGGCGCGCGAACTGCTCGAAATCCTGCCCGATGATCTTGCAGACAGCCGTCCCGCCCAGCGTCTGGCGGAGCTGTCGTGCGAGAACTCGGTCAGCGTCGTGCAGCTGATCTACCGCGGAAAGCCGCACGAGAACGGCCACCGGGACTACGAATTCTCACGCGACACCATGCTCCAGCATTGGGAGGCGGGCGTGCAGGCCGCCCAACGCTCGCTGTTGAGCCGAAATTCGATCATGACCCCCGGCGGCGAAGGCGCGGTCAAGGTATTCGACGAAGGCCAGGAGACGAGTGAATGAGCCTCAAATCAAAGGTCGCGGTGGTGACCGGATCCACCAGCGGCATTGGCCTCGCCATTGCCCGGGCGCTGGCCGCGGAGGGGGCCGGTATCGTGCTCAACGGCTTCGGCAAGCCCGAGGATATCGAGGCGGCGCGCGGCGGGATCGAACGGGACTTCAAGGTCCGCTGCGCCCACTCGCCGGCCGACATGACCAAGCCGGCCGAGATCGCCGCCATGATCGCCAAGGCGCAGGCGGATTTCGGTTCGGTCGACATCCTCGTCAACAACGCCGGCATTCAGTTCGTCGCGCCGGTTGACGAGTTCCCGCCGGAGAAGTGGGACCAGATCCTGGCGATCAACCTCTCTTCCGCCTTCCACGCGATGCGCGCCGCCGTGCCGGGGATGAAGGCAAAGGGCTGGGGACGGATCATCTCGACGGCCTCGGCGCACTCCAAGGTCGCCTCTCCGTTCAAGTCCGCCTATGTGGCGGCCAAGCATGGGCTTGACGGGCTGTCGAAGACCCTCGCCCTCGAGGTCGCCCGCAACGGCGTCACCGTGAACTGCATCTCGCCGGGCTATGTCTGGACGCCTCTGGTGGAGAACCAGATTCCGGACACCATGAAGGCTCGCGGGCTCACCCGCGACCAGGTGATCAACGACGTCCTGCTCGAGGCCCAGCCCACAAAGCAGTTCGTGAAGCAGGAGGACGTCGCAGCCCTGGCCGTCTTCCTCTGCTCCGACGCCGCCGCCCAGATCACCGGCGCCAACCTCTCCATCGACGGCGGCTGGACCGCGGAGTAGGGAGCGCGCGGTATCTATCCCTCCCCTCCCGGGGAGGGTGTCGCGCCAAAGGCGCGACGGGTGGGGAAGTGTGGATCATCCCCAGCGTCGCGGTTCTTCACCAGACTTCCCCACCCGTCTCGCCGCTCCGCGCCGAGACACCCTCCCCAGAAGGGGAGGGACGGAGGGACTACAATTCCTTCCTGTTCCACCAACCGCCGCCGAGGGCCTGGAACAAGGCGACAGTGTCGGCAAAGCGAGCGCTCTGGGCCTGGACGCGGGCGAGGAGCGCCTGCTGGTAGAGTTCTTCGGCGAGCAGGACATTGATCCCGGCCACCTGGCCGGCGGCGAGCTGCGTTCGGGTGATGTCCAGGGTCGTCTCTGCGGCAGTCTCCGCGTGTACGGCCGCGGCGAGGGCCCGGCTGTCGGCGTCGATCGCCTGCAGGGAGTCGGCGACGTTCTGGAACGCCGAAAGGACCGTGCTGCGGTACTGCGCCCGCGATTGCTCGTAGATGGCCTGAGCCTCGCGCTGCTTATGCAGCAGCTGGCCTCCCTGGAAGATCGGCTGGGCCACCATGCCCGACGCCGCCCAGAAGGTGTTGGGGCTGGAGAACAGGCTGGAGAGGACCGTCGAAGAGCCGCCCGCCTGGCCGCTCAGGGTGAAGTTGGGCAGGCGGTTGGCGATCGCCACGCCGATCTCGGCGCTGGCCGCGTGCAGATTGGCCTCTGCGGCGCGGATGTCCGGCCTCTGGTCCACCAGCTTCGAAGGCACGCTCACCGGCAGCTGGGCGGGGAGCGTGAGGCTGGCCAGCCGGATCGGCGCGTCCTGGTCCTCGGACGGCATGCGGCCCGTCAGGTCGGCAAGCTGGTCGCGCTGGGCCGCGAGCTGCTTCTCCAGCGGCGGCAGGGCCTGCTCGGCCTGGGCGAGGGCGGCTTCCTGCGTTGCGACGTCGACGCCAGTGACCTGGCCCAGTCGCTTCTGGGCGCGGAGGACCTCCAACACGTCCGAGGCGAGGACGACGACCCTCTGATTGGCCGCGATCTGCTCACGCAGCGACGCCTCCTGGATCGCGCCCGCGACGACGTTGGAGGTGAGCGTGAGGAACACCGCCTCGCTCTGGAACCTTTGGTTCTCCTCCTGGGCCTTCACGCTCTCGATTTGCCGGCGCAGGCCGCCGAACACGTCGGCCGTGTACGCCACGTCGAGGCTGACCGTGTGGAGGGTGAACAGGTCGTTGGGCGTCGAGAGCACCGGTGACAGCGCCCCGCTCGATTTCTCGCGGGTGGCCTGGTAGCTGGCGTCGGCCGTGGGCAGCAGGGTCCCGCGCTGGACGAGCCACGCCTCGTGTGCCGCCTTCAGCGCGGCGCGGGCGGCGTCGATGTCCGGATTCGCCTTGATCGCGCGCTGCACGAGCTCGTCGATCTGAGGCGAGCCGAACAGGGTCCACCACTGGCCTGTAAGATCGGCGCCCTGGGCGAACGACTGGCTCGCGCCACCTGGGACCGGCGCGGCGGCCGTGGCCTGAGGCAGGGGCGCCGGCGTGTAGCCATTCGCGACAGGCGGCGTAGGGCGATGGAAGTTCGGGCCCACCATGCAGCCTGAGAGCACGGTCGCCACGCAGAGGATCGAGATCCTCCTCCACGCGCTCATCGCCGGGCCTCCGCCTCGCGGGCGGCCACGAGGTCCGGTCGCGGCCGGCGACGCGAGAAGAGGTCGATCAGCACGGGTAGGGCGATCAGGATCAGGACCGGCGCCAGCAATATGCCTCCGACCACAACCAGGGCGAGGGGTCGCTGGACCTGCGAGCCGATGCCCGTGGCGACCGCCGCAGGCAGCAGGCCCACGCACGCCGCCATGCTCGTCATCACCACCGGCCGAAGCTGAGTCTGGCAGGCCCGAAGCAGCGCCTCGCGCCGCGGGATCCCGACCTCCGCCAGGGCGTCATAGGCGCCCACGACCAGGATCCCGTTCATCACCGAGATGCCGAAGAGGGCGATGAAGCCGATCACCGCCGAGACGCTGAGCGGGGTGTGGGTGAGATAGAGGCTGAAGATCCCGCCCACCATCGCCATCGGCAGGACGCTGGCGGCCAGGAGGGTGTCACTGATCCGCGCGAAGTTGAGGAAGAGAAGAAGCCCGATCAGCACCAGGCTGACGGGGACCATGAATTCAAGGCGGGCGAGGGCGCTCTGCAGTTCGCCCAGCTCCCCGACCCATTCCACCCGATAGCCGCCCGGCAGAAGGACCTGCTGCGCCACCC
>DASXGQ010000018.1:0-11581 GCA_036488995.1 Caulobacteraceae bacterium | reverse complement strand
TCTCGCAGAAGCGGATGTAGTCCTCGGTGGTGGAGGCCAGACCACCGCCGCCCGAGAAGAAGGTCGGCTCTTCGAGGTAGGCGCTGGTCTTGGGGTCGTCGATCAGCTGGACGCTCTTGTCCGGCGCACGGCGGTAGTTGGCGCACAGTCGCTCGGTCTTGTCCGCGGGCACGAAGAAGGCGGTGTCCTTCATCCCCAGCGGCTCGAAGATAGTCTCCTGCAGGTACTTGTCGAACCGCTGGCCGCTGATCCGTTCCACCAGGGCGCCGCAGACGTCGGTGGACAGGGAGTACATCCAGCGCTCGCCGGGCTGGTAACGCAGGGGGACCTTGGCCAGTTTCTCCATGAAATCGCTCAGCGTCTCGCCGGCGCCGCGGCGCACGCCAACATCCGCATAGACCTTGTCGACCGGATGGCCGCTGTCGGGCGCGCCGAGCGCGACCAGGGCTGAGCCGTAGGTCAGGCCGCCTGTATGGCAGAGCATGTCCCGCATGGAGACTGGGCGGTTCGGCGCTTCGGTCTTCATCTCGGCGCCGGAGCCCGAGACCCAGACCTTGTGGTCCTTCCAGGAGGGAAAGAAGCGGCTGACGGGGTCGTTGAGCTGGAAATAACCGCGCTCGTAGAGCGTCATCAGGGCGACCGAAGTGACCGGCTTGGTCATGGAATAGATGCGGAAGATCGCGTCATCGCGCATCTCCGTCCCGCGCTCGCGGTCCATGTCCCCGAAGGAGCGGAAATAGGCGAGATGACCGTGCCGCGCGACCGCGACCTGACATCCGGCAATTTTCCGAGGGCCAATATAGTTCCGTTCGAGATGTTCGGTGATCCGCTCCAGGCGCGCAGTGGACATCCCGGTGTTCTTCGGCGCGAATTCCATGAGCTGTTTCCTCGCTATCGCTATCTCTATCTCTCTTCGATCCGGATCGGCGTCGGCCGTATCCGGACCGCGGTCGTCAATTCGCGGGCGTCGGAGCGGCCGCCTTCGGCGCGCCCGGCGCTGTGATCAGCCAAGCGATGAGCCAGCGGTCGTCGCTCGCCGGACGATACACGGCGACATAGCTTCCCTCGCTCGATTTCGCAGGATCGGACGCGGTCAGTTTGTAGGTCCCCCGCGAGGCGGCGATCTCGCCCGACCTCGGCGCCTCGACCTTGTCGCTTGAAAAGGTGAGGTCGTCACGCGGGCCCTGCAGGTCGTCGGACACAGCCCGGCGCAGGGCGGCGGCCCCGACGATCGGCGCGCGCCCCGGGATCACGACCATGGCGTCGGCCGTGAAATGGGCGAGCACCTTGTTCGGATCGCCGCTGCTGACGTCGTTGGCGCCGCGGACCTCGCCGGCCTTGATCGTATCGATCACCTTGGCGGTGATTACATGATGGATGTGATGACGCTCGCAGCCGCCCAAAGCGACAAGCGCAAGGCCGATGAGGAAGGGCCGACCCGGAGCCTTGATCATTCCTGCTCCCGAACCACCCTCACTCGATCCCCGGCCGCCCGCACAATCGCCTCGCGCCCGAGCGAGCGTCAAGCACGACGACCTCGTGGTCGACAAGGGCCGCCTGGTCCGTATAAATGCGAAGGAACCCTTAATTTGGCGGTCCCCAGGGGCGCTTCTTGCCCTGAAGACCGCGCCTGAGCGTTGACCTGAGGAAAATCTTGCCTTCGATCCCTCCTCCCCAGGGCCTTTATGATCCCCGCAACGAGCATGACTCGTGCGGCGTCGGCTTCGTGGCCAACATAAAGGGCAGGAAATCCCAGGAGGTCATCTCCGCGGGACTCGAGATCCTCGTCAACCTCGATCATCGTGGCGCCGTCGGTGCTGATCCCTTGGTGGGCGATGGCGCGGGCTGCCTGATCCAAATTCCCGACGCCCTGCTGCGCCAGTGGGCCGAGCGCCGCAACGAAGAGCTCCCGCCGCCCGGCGACTACGCGGTGGCCATGTGCTTCCTGCCGCGGGACGAGGCCGCGCGCGACACGGCCATCGGCCAGTTCGAGCACTTCATCCGCGTGGAAGGCCAGCGGCTGGTCGGCTGGCGCGAAGTGCCGACCGATCCGACCGGACTGGGTCAGGCCGTGCTCGCCCAGATGCCGGTGATCCGCCAAGCGATCGTCGCCCGCGGCCCCCACACGCCGGACCAGGCGGCCTTCGAGCGCAAGGTCCTGGCCATCCGCAAGCAGACGCAAAATCCCCTGCAGGGACTGGCGCAGCGCTATGGCCTGCCTGGCCTCACCGAATTCTACATGCCGTCCTTCTCGACCCGGACGGTGGTCTACAAGGGGCTGCTGCTCGCCCATCAGGTCGGCAGCTTCTACCGCGACCTGACGGACCCGCTGACCGAGTCGGCGCTGGCCCTGGTTCACCAGCGCTTCTCAACCAACACCTTCCCCTCCTGGAAGCTGGCCCACCCGTACCGGTTCATCGCCCACAACGGCGAGATCAACACCGTGCGCGGCAACGCGAACTGGATGAACGCGAGGCGCCGGACGCTGGAGTCTGAGCTGCTCGGACCCGACCTCGACAAGATGTGGCCGCTGCTGCATCCGAACGACTCGGACACGGCCAAGCTCGACAACGCCCTCGAGCTGCTACTGGCGGGCGGCTACTCGCTCTCCCACGCCATGATGATGCTGATCCCGGAGGCCTGGGCGGGCAATCCGCTGATGGATCCGGAGCGGCGCGCCTTCTACGAATACCACGCGGCCCTGATGGAGCCGTGGGACGGCCCCGCCGCGATCGCATTTACAGACGGCCGGCAGATCGGCGCCACCCTCGACCGCAATGGCCTTCGCCCGGCGCGTTTCGTCATCACCGACCAGGACCATGTGGTGATGGCGTCGGAGGTGGGCGTGCTGGCGATCCCCGAAGAGCGGATCGTGCGCAAGTGGCGCCTGCAGCCCGGCAAGATGCTCCTCATCGATATGGAGGAGGGGCGCATCATCGACGACGAGGAGATCAAGCGGACCCTCGCCCAGGCCGAGCCGTACGCCGAATGGCTGGCGCGGACCCAGTTCAAGCTCGAGGACCTGCCCGAGCCCCCGCACTGGGACCCGGCCGGGGGTGACGACGCGGCCGACCTCCTCGATCGCCAGCAGGCGTTCGGCTACACCCAGGAGGACATTCAGGTCTTTCTCGAGCCGATGGGACGCGGGGGCGAAGATCCCGTGGGCTCCATGGGCACGGACACGCCGCTCGCCGTGCTCTCGCGCCGGCCGCGCCTGCTCTACGACTACTTCAAGCAGAACTTCGCCCAGGTCACCAACCCGCCGATCGATCCGATCCGCGAAGAGCTGGTGATGAGCCTTGTCTCGATGATTGGTCCGCGGCCGAACCTGCTGGGTCGGCAGGCAGGTACGCACAAGCGCCTTGAGGTCGCCCAGCCGGTCCTGACCAACGCCGATCTCGAGAAGATCCGGGCCATCGCCGAATTGCTGGACGGTGCGTTCCGGACCGTCACGCTCGATGCGACCTGGCCGGCTTCGGAAGGGCCGGAGGGCCTCGCCCGCGCCCTGGATGCTCTCTGCTCGGCTGCAACCGACGCGGTCCTGGAGGACATGAACATCCTCATCCTGTCCGACCGCGCGACAGGTCCGGGCCGCGTTCCGATCCCGGCGGCCCTCGCCACCTCTGCGGTGCATCACCGCCTGATCCGCCAGGGACTGCGCATGCAGACCGGCCTCGTCATCGAAACGGGCGAGGCGCGCGAGGTGCATCACTTCTGCGTCCTCGCCGGCTTCGGCGCGGAGGCCGTGAACCCCTACCTGGCCTTCGAGACGCTGGACGCGATTGCCCGCAACAACCCGGGCGGTCCGGGACCCGAGGCCCTGACGAAGAACTACGTCAAGGCGATCGGAAAGGGTGTGCTCAAGGTGATGTCCAAGATGGGCATCTCCACCTACCAGTCGTACTGCGGCGCGCAGATCTTCGACGCGGTGGGCCTGTCGAGCGCGTTCGTCGACCGCTACTTCACCGGTTCGGCGAGCATGATCGAGGGCGCCGACCTGATCGACATCGCCCAGGAGTGCGTGCGCCGCCACGCCGACGCCTATGGCGATGCGCCGGTCTACCGGACAATGCTCGACGTCGGCGGCGTCTATGGATTCCGCCTGCGCGGCGAAGACCACGCCTGGACGCCGCAGGCCATCGCCAGCCTGCAGCACGCCGTGCGCGGCAATATTCCCGGCGAGTACGAGTCCTTCGCGCGCTCGATCAACGACCAGAACCGCCGCCTGCTGACCCTGCGCGGGCTGATGGAGTTCCGCTGGGCCGAGACGCCCCTGCCTCTCGATGCGGTCGAGCCGGCAAGCGAGATCGTCAAGCGCTTCTCCACCGGCGCGATGAGCTTCGGCTCGATCAGCCGAGAGGCGCACACGACCCTGGCGATCGCGATGAACCGTATCGGCGGGCGCTCGAACACCGGCGAGGGCGGCGAAGAATCCGATCGCTTCCGGCCTCTGCCCAACGGCGATTCCATGCGCTCGGCGATCAAGCAGGTCGCCTCGGGCCGGTTTGGCGTGACCGCCGAATACCTGGTCAATGCCGACGACATCCAGATCAAGATGGCCCAGGGCGCCAAGCCCGGCGAGGGCGGCCAGCTGCCCGGACACAAGGTGGACGAGAACATCGCCCGGGTCCGGCATTCGACGCCCGGGGTCGGCCTGATCTCGCCCCCGCCTCACCACGACATCTACTCGATTGAGGATCTGGCTCAGCTGATCCACGACCTGAAGAACGTGAACCCGGCGGCGCGCGTCTCGGTCAAGCTGGTGTCCGAAGTCGGCGTGGGCACGGTCGCCGCCGGCGTTGCCAAGTGCCGGGCGGACCACGTCACGATCTCGGGTTTCGAAGGCGGCACCGGGGCGAGCCCGCTCACCTCGCTGACCCATGCCGGATCACCCTGGGAGATCGGTCTGGCCGAGACCCAGCAGACCCTGCTGCTCAACGGCCTTCGCTCGCGCATCGCGGTCCAGGTGGACGGCGGCCTGCGCACCGGCCGCGACGTGGCGATCGGCGCTCTCCTGGGCGCGGACGAATTCGGTTTCGCCACCGCGCCCCTGATCGCCGCCGGCTGCATCATGATGCGCAAGTGCCACCTCAACACCTGCCCGGTGGGGGTGGCGACGCAGGACCCCGTGCTACGCGCGCGCTTCACCGGCCAGCCCGAGCACGTCATCAACTACCTTTTCTTCGTGGCCGAGGAGCTCCGCGAGATCATGGCCCGTCTCGGGTTCGCGACGGTGGAGGAGATGATCGGACGCGTCGACCGGCTGGACGCGCGGCCGGCAGTCGACCGTTGGAAAGCCTCGGGCGTCGATCTCTCGCGCATTCTCTACGCGGCGCCCGCTGGCCACGCGCGGGGCCTGTGGAACAGCGAGCGCCAGGACC
Source organism: Caulobacteraceae bacterium (assembly GCA_036488995.1). GTDB lineage: Bacteria > Pseudomonadota > Alphaproteobacteria > Caulobacterales > Caulobacteraceae > Acaudatibacter. The sequence goes on along the minus strand of DASXGQ010000018.1, from coordinate 6,200 downwards.
ATGGCCTGGGCGGGGCGCTCGACCATCGCCTGATCGAGGGCGCCGCGGAGGCGCTCGACGGTCGCGGCTCGGCCCGGATCCAGTCCGAGGTCCGCAACGTCAACCGAAGCGTCGGCGCCATGCTTTCGGGCCAGGTCGCGCAGCGCTTCGGCCATGAGGGCCTGCCCGACGGCAGCGTCGAGGTCGCACTCAAGGGCTCGGCGGGCCAGAGCTTCGGCGCCTTCCTCGCCCGGGGCGTGACCCTGGAACTCATCGGAGATGCAAACGACTACGTCGGCAAAGGGCTGTCGGGCGGACGGATCATCGTCCGTGCGCCGCCGGAGTCCCGGCGTGACCCGTCCGAGCACATCATTGTCGGCAACACGGTCCTCTACGGCGCGATAGCTGGCGAGGCCTATTTCGAAGGCGTCGCCGGCGAGCGGTTCGCCGTGCGCAATTCCGGCGCCGTGGCGGTCGTCGAAGGTGTCGGCGACCACGGCTGCGAATACATGACCGGCGGGGTGGTGGTCGTGTTGGGCCAGGTCGGCCGCAACTTCGCCGCCGGCATGTCGGGCGGTGTCGCCTATGTTTACGACCCAGACCACCGGATAGAGAACGTCTGCAATACGGCCATGGCCGGGTTGGAGCGCCTCGGCCCGTCCGCCGGCGAGGCGTTCGAGACGGGTGCGCCGCTGCCCGAGGCCCCGAGCGTCTGGGACTCCGGCATGGGCGATCCGCTGCGTTTCGACGCCGCCCGGCTGCGGATCCTGATCGAACGACACCACCGCCATACCGGGAGCGCCCGCGCGGCCGACCTGCTTGCGGACTTCGACCGGGCCCTGAAGGCCTTCGTGAAGGTGACGCCGCACGATTATCGACGCGCCCTGCAATCGGCGCGTCAAGCGTCCGCCCACGCCGTGGCGGCTGAGTAGGAGCCGCCAGATGGGTTCGACTACCGGATTCCTCGAGATCGAGCGGCGCGAACGCTCCTACGATCCGCCGTCCTCGCGCCTGAAGACCTGGAGCGAGTTCGTCCAGCCCTTGCCGGCGTCGGAGGCCGAGCGGCAGGCGGCGCGCTGCATGAACTGCGGCGTTCCGTTCTGTCACACCGGCTGCCCGGTGAATAACCTGATCCCGGACTGGAACGACCTCGTCTACCGGGGCGGCTGGCGCGAGGCGCTGGACACGCTGCACTCCACCAACAACTTCCCCGAATTCACCGGCCGGGTGTGCCCGGCGCCCTGCGAGGCCGCCTGCACGCTGAACATCGACGAGGCCCCCGTGACGATCAAGACGATCGAATGCCAGATCGTCGACCGTGGATGGGAGGAGGGTTGGATCACGCCCCAGCCGCCGAAGGCCCGGACGGGCCGTCGCGTCGCGGTGATCGGCTCGGGGCCCGCGGGCCTGGCGTGCGCCCAGCAACTCGCACGCGCTGGGCACGAGGTGACGGTGTTCGAGAAGAACGACCGCATCGGCGGCCTGCTCCGCTACGGCATCCCCGACTTCAAGATGGAGAAGCGCCTCATCGACCAGCGACTGGCGCAGATGGAGGGGGAAGGGGTGAGGTTCCTGCCCAACTCCCACGTCGGACGTGACATCTCGCTGGAGAAGATCGCCGCCGCGCACGATGCGGTGGTCCTGGCGGGCGGCGCCGAATGGCCGCGCGACCTGGAGCTGCCGCCCCACGGTCTGTCGGGGATTCACTTCGCCATGGATTACCTCACCCAGCAGAACCGCCGTGTGGCGGGAGATCCCGAGGATATGGCCGCGCCCGGCGGGACGATCAGCGCCGCGGGCAAGCACGTGGTGGTCATCGGCGGGGGCGACACGGGCTCCGACTGCATCGGAACAGCGAACCGCCAGGGCGCCGCGTCGATCACCCAGCTCGAGATCATGCCGCAGCCGCCGCTGCGCGAGAACAAGGCCATGACCTGGCCGGACTGGCCGCTGAAGCTGCGGACCTCCTCCTCGCAGGAGGAAGGGTGCGAGCGCGACTTCGCCGTGACCACGCGCCAGGCTCTCGGGCGCGACGGCCGGATCGAGGCGCTCGAATGCGCCCGTCTGGAGTGGGCGCCCGGTCCTGACGGCCGGATGCGGATGTCCGAGATCCCCGACAGCCGCTTCGAACTGAAGGCCGATCTCGTCCTGCTCGCCATGGGGTTCCTCGGCCCCCATCACGACGGCCTCCTGGAAGAAGCTCAGGTGGCGCTCGATCCACGAGGAAACGTGGCGGCAAGCGTCGACGACTACCGCACCTCGCGTCGCAGCGTCTTCGCATGCGGAGACATGCGCCGGGGTCAGTCGCTCGTCGTGTGGGCGATCCGCGAGGGCCGCCAATGCGCGCGCGCCGTGGACGTGGCGCTCATGGGGACCAGCGACCTCCCGGGCTGAAGCGGATCAGGCTAGCGGAGATCAGTTCGTCGGCTTTGGCGCCAGCCGCCAGATCCGGTCGCCGTGCCGCGCGTGCCAGATCCCCAGGACCGGCAGGGCGATGACGAGGTCGCGCCCGCGCCGCGCCAGAGAAAGGGCCAGGGCGGCAGGCGGAGCCACGCCGAAGATATGGCCCAGCAGCACCAGGGCTCCTTCCTGGATGCCAAGGGAGCCGGGGATCAGAAAGCCCACGGCCTTAGCTCCGGCCGTCAGGCTGTCGATCACCAGGGCCCCACCAAGGCTGGCGTGCACGTCAAGGAACCGCAGGGTGATCCAGGTCTGCACACCGCCGAGCACCCATCCGGCGAAGTGCAGCGTCCAGGCCGTCGCCACGGAGGCGGGCCGGCCGCGGATCTCCCTGAACGCCTCGGCCACAGGCGGTCCGCCCGGCCCGTCGTCCCGCTTAAGCACCCGTCGAAGCAGCCGCTCGACTACGGGCGCGCCGTGGCTCTGGGCCAGCACCAGTCCCGCGGACATCAGAATCAGCGCCCCGATCACCAGCAACACCGGCCGACCCAGCATGTTGTGTGGGCGAAGGATGGTCAGCAGGGCCGCTCCCAGCATGACGAAGGCTACCTGGCCGGTGAATTCCACGGCGAGGTCCGTGACCGTGGACGCCGTGGCGAAACCGCCACTGACGCCCTCCAGCGAGAGGGCCCGGCCGCCCAGCAGCACGGCGCCGACCTGGCTGAACGGCAGGGCCTGTCCCGAGGCGTCGCGGATCAACCGTCCCCACACATAGCGGCCTATGGGCGAGTCCGGTCGCCCGCGTCCGAGCAACGCCCAGCCGACGCCGAGCAGGACCGCCAGGCCAAGCTGGAAGGCGACGATCGCCAGGAAACCCAACGCGCCAAGACGGATCACCGCCCGGGCGACGGCGGGAAGGCCGGCGGACCAGAGGAGCCAGACGAGCAGCCCTGCGCCGATGAGGGCCGTCAGAACAGTGCGAAGTTTCACGCCGCGGCGAACTCTTCCTCGACGTCGAAGCAGCGCATGTAGTCCTGATATCGGTCGCGCTCGTGGCCTGGATCCAGGCCGAAATCCTCGAACCGATAGACGTTCCGGCCATAGCCGCCGTCGGGCTTGGCATCGACATAACCCAGCAGTCGATCACGGAACCTCGGGGTCATCTCCATCCCGAAGTGGTCATAGAGGTTTGAGACCGTTCCGAGCGGATCGGTGGTCACCGCCTTGTAGTGGACGTGGAAGACCTGCGAGGCGGGCCACAGGCGTTCGGCGTGCGCCTCGATGATCCGCCGGGCGCCCAACGCCCAGTCCTGGGTGATCTGCCGGCCGACTGCGATCGGATCGACCTTGCGGGAGAAGGGTCGGCGAAGGACCTGGGTCAGGCGCGCCACCGAGGGAAGGACCTTCAGCGGATCCCGATGGGCGAAGACGATCCGCGCGTCCGGGTACACGGCGCGAAGGGAGTCCATGGCGAAGACGTGGTCGGGCGCCTTCAGGACCCACCGCGCAGGCGTCTCGCCCTGCAGGTGCTGCAGGAATCGCTTGTGCACGCGGTAGCCTTGCAAGTGTCCCGATTGAGTCAGCCATCGGCGATAGGACGGGATCTCATAGGTCGTGTCGAAGCGCAGGCTCTGGAAGCTGTGCGCCGTCAGTTCGGTGCATTCCTGGGGCGTGCGCGCCTCGAAGGGATGCAGGTTGCGAAGCTCCGGGGCGATCCAGTGGAACAGCTGGAACTGCCGCTGGACGCTGTCCGGTCCTGCGCCGTGGCCGGCTGCGGGATGGTCCGGATAGGGGTGGATCGCCTGCCAGCAGCGAAGCACCTCGCTATCCTCGTCCTCGGCCAGCAGGGCGTGGAGGAACGAAGTGCCGCTGCGCGGCAGGCCCATGACGAAGATCGGCGCCTCGACGGGACGGGTAACGATCGACGGGTCCTGCTGCTCGCGATCGCTTAGGATGAGCAGGTTCTTGAGCAGGCGCAGGGTGTCCCAGCGGGTGGAGACACGGCCGAAGAGGTTGAGGTCCGCCTCCTCCCGGTAGGAGTGCAGGAGGTGTTCCAGCGCTTCCTCGATCGGCTCGGGGCCAAAGTCGTGCAGCCCGGTCTTCTTCCTGGCGAGGCTCATCAGGCGCGCCGCGTCGGGGCGGGATGAGGGCGTGCGCTGGTCGGAGAGCCCGTCGAAGTCCGAGAGCAAGTGAGCCTGGGTCACAACCTTCTCCGCCGCCGCGCCCTGGCCGTGAGCAGCCGCGAAACGCACCCACGACCCGGGACCGCTACAGCTACGCCTCTGGCGTCGCGGCGGTCCCGGGCGTCTGCCCGCAATCGCTTTGGCTCCCGGCCCGTTGCAGCCATCAGCCCCACCCTCCTGACGCATGACCCGAAAGATGGCGTGAGACAAGATATGGCCAACGCCGCGTCGAGACAAAGGGAAAACCGGCGCTGTGACGACGCCTTTGGGGCGAGCGCTGTCGGGCCGCGTTTCCTTGCCGGGCGCCGTGCATTAAAGCGCGCGCGATGCAGTCTTCCTCCGCGGCCCCCGCAGTTCCCTCCGGCCTGAGCCGTCGCACCCTTGGCCTCGCCCTGGGCTCCATGGGCGTCGTCTTCGGCGACATCGGTACGAGCCCGATCTACGGCTTCAAGACCGCCGTCACCCAGGCCGCGCGCGGGCGCGTGGGCGAACCGGAGATCTTCGGAGTCATTTCGCTCACTCTTTGGGCGCTGATCATCGTGGTCACGGTCAAGTACGTGGCGTTCATGATGCGGGCCGACAACAAGGGGGAGGGGGGAATTCTCTCCCTGATGGCCCTGGCCCAGAGCGCTGTGGGAGGGCGGACGCGGACGATCCTGGTGCTGGGCATGTGCGGCGCGGCGCTGTTCTATGGCGACGCGATCATCACGCCGGCGATCTCTGTGCTGTCGGCTGTGGAGGGGCTCAAGACCGCCCCAGGCCTGGCGAACATGATCACGCCGTCGGTCGAGATCGCCATCACCCTCGTGGTCCTGGTGGCGCTGTTCATGGTGCAGTCGCGGGGGACAGCGAAGGTGGCCTCCTGGTTCGGCCCGATCTGCCTGCTGTGGTTCGTCGCGATCGGCGCCCTCGGCCTGCTGCACATCCCGACCGCCCCGCGCATCCTGCTGGCAATCAATCCTCTGATCGGCTTTGGTTTTCTCGCCAACCACGGGGTCATCGGTCTGTTCGTCCTCGGCTCGGTCTCGCTCACCATCACCGGCGCCGAGGCCCTCTATGCGGACATGGGTCACTTCGGGCGGCTGCCGATCCAGGCCGCGTGGACGGCGGCGGTGTTCCCCGCCCTGGCGCTCAACTATCTGGGCCAGGGCGCCTTCGCTCTCCACTATCTCGCGACGGGTGGGGGATCGACCGACCAGGACTGGTTCTTCCTCATGGCGCCGGCGGTGACGCGGGTGCCGCTGGTGGTGCTGGCGACGGCGGCGACGATCATCGCCAGCCAGGCGGTGATCAGCGGCGCCTATTCCCTGTCGAGCGCGGCGATGCAGATGGGGCTGCTGCCGCGCCTGGAGTTGAAGCGGACCTCCGGGGAGCACGCCGGCCAGATCTACCTGCCGACGGTCAACGTTCTGTTGATGCTCGGCGTCATCCTCCTGGTCGGAATCTTCAAGAATTCCGAGTCCTTGGCGGACGCCTACGGCTTCGCCGTAACCGGCACGATGTCGGTGACCACCGCCCTGGCGGCGGTGGTGGTGCGGCGGTTGTGGAAGTGGAGCCTGCCGCTCACGGCGCTGGTGGTGGCCCCCCTGCTGGCGGTGGACCTGGCGCTGTTCAGCGCCAATTCGCTCAAGCTGCTGT
>DASXGQ010000009.1:0-15843 GCA_036488995.1 Caulobacteraceae bacterium | reverse complement strand
GAACGCGATCAGGGAGCCGGTGGCGGTCCATCTGGCGTCGACGCGGCTCATGATCTGGGCGGCGACAGGGGTTAGCAGGACCGCGACGACGCCGCTTGGGGCGGCGACGAGGCCCGCCCAGGTGGCGATGTAGCCAAGCCGGGTCTGCAGCCACAGCGGGAGCAGGACGTTGTTTCCAAAGAAGACGCCGTAGCCCACTCAGGTGATCGCCGCGCCAATCGCGAAATTCTTGTTACGGAACAGCGACAGATCGACGATTGGATTGGTCTCGTTAAGCTCCCAGATCAACCACGCCACAAAGCTTATCGCCGACACCAAGGCCAGGACGACGATCGCCGGCGAGGAGAACCAGTCGGCGTCCTTGCCGGTGTCGAGCATGACCTGAAGCGTGCCGACCCAGACCACCAGCAGGCTGAAGCCCACGGTGTCGACTTTCAGTTTGCGGGTCGGTGTTTCGCGGCTCCGCATGTTCCGCCAGCACAGGAAGGCGCAGATGGCGCCGACCGGGAGATTGATCAGGAAGATCCAGGGCCACGTATAGTTGTCGCAGATGTAGCCGCCGAGCACAGGGCCGGCGACCGGCGCCACCAGGGTGGTCATCGACCAGAGGGCGAGGGCCGCACCTCTCCTGTTGTGGGGAAAAATGGAGATCAGCAGCGCCTGCGAACCCGGGATCATCGGCCCGGACACGCCGCCCTGAAGCACGCGAAAGAGGATCAGGCTTGGCAGGTTCCAGGAGATGCCGCAGAGGAGGGAAGCGATGGTGAACAGGATCACGGACACGACAAAGGTCCGCACCACGCCGTAGCGGCCCATCAGCCATCCTGTCATCGGCACGGTGACGCCATTGGAGACGGCGAACGAGGTGATGACCCAGGTGCCCTGGTCGGAACTGACTCCGAGGTCGCCGGCGATCGTGGGGATCGAGACATTGGCGATCGACGAATCGAGCACCTGCATGAAGGTGCCGAGCGCCAGGGCGACGGCGGTGACCGCAAGACCCATGCCCGTCATGGGCGCAGGCTCGGCGGCCATGGTCCGGGTTTCCGCCGCCTGGCTGGGCGGCGCCCCCGCGGGGGCGGCGGCGTCCTGGGCGCTCATCGCTCTCTCCCCCGCCTCAGCGGCTGGACGCCACGTTGACGGTCGCGTTCATCGACAGCCCCACACGGAGCGGATGCTTCTCGAGTTCGTCGGGATCGAGCGTGATCCGCACGGGCAGCCGCTGGACGATCTTGATCCAGTTACCAGACGCGTTCTGCGCCGGGATCAGGGAGAAGGCCGAGCCAGTGCCGCCGGAAAGTCCCCGCACGCGACCGTGGAACTTCACCCCGCCGCCATAAAGGTCGCTGGTCAGCACGACAGGCTGGCCGATGCGCACGCGCTTGAGCTGCACTTCCTTGAAGTTGGCGTCGACGTAGATCTCGCGGACCGGCACGATCTGCATCACCACGGTCCCAGGCTGCACCTGTTGGCCGATCTCAGCCACCTTCTTGGTGACCTCGCCTGAGACGGGGGCAGGGATGACGGTGCGCGACAGCGCCAGTTCCGCCGCGTCCAGGCGCGCCCTGGCGGCGAGCACGTCTGGGTTGTTGGCCACGTCCGTTCCGACGATCAGGGCTTCGTTGACGCCGCGCGATCCGGCCGCCTGGCTGGCGTTGGCGATGGCCGAGGCGTGGGCGGCCTGGGCCGCCGTCAGCGCCGCCTGCGCCTCCTTGAACCGGTCCTGTGCGGTGGTGAGCTCCTCGCCCGACACGGCGCCGGAGGACGCCAGCCTTTGCCGGCGCTGCAGGTCGATAAGGGCGCGATCGCGGTCCGAGGTGGCGCCAGCGATCTGGGCGTCCGCCTGGGCGATCGCCGAGCGGCGGGACACCACCTCCGCGGCCAGGGCCGTGTCGTTGGCGAAGTATCCCTTCACCTGACGTTCCGCCTGGCCCAGAGCGGCCTTCGCCTGGGCGACCGCGATCTTCTCGTCCGCCGGATCGATGTAGAGGACCGGCTGGCCGGCCTTGACGAACTGCGTCTCCACCACCGGTATGGACAGGACCTGGCCGGAGATCAGCGGCGTCACCTGCGCCACGTCGGCGCCCGTATAGGCGTTGTCGGTCGAGACAAAGTGCGAGGCGAAGAGGAACCAGTAGGCGCCGTAGCCGATCGCTCCAACGACCACGACGCCGGTCAGGGCGAGCAGCAGGTTTCGCCGGCGATTCACCGGCGGCAGGCGCGGCCTGGTCGCCGCGCCGTCAGGCTTGGAGATCGTCTCCCCGGTGTCGGGCATCTCAGCGGTGTCCTTTGGCATGATGCACGATCCGGGCTCAGGATTGACGGAAGCCGCCGCCCAGGGCGCGCACGAGTTGGACGTCGAGCTCGTAGGCGCGGCTCTCGAGGTCAGTGACGACGCGGCGCTGGTTCAGAACCGCGTCCTCGGCCAGCAGGACGGACTGGAAGGTCGAGAGGCCGCCCTCGTAGCGCAGGCGCGCAATCCGCCAGGCGTCCTCATACCCGGCCAGGGACCGGCGCGACTCGATCAGGCGGTCGGTCAGGGCGCGCTCGCTGGCGGCGGCGTCGGCCACCTGATGCAGCGCCTCGGTGACAGCCGCGTCATAGGCCGCCACGGCGTCGTCCCGGTCTGCTTCCGCCCCGCGCAGTTCGGCGCGCAGGCGCCCGCCATTGAGGATCGGCAAGGTGACGGCCGGACCGATGGAGCCCAGGGTCGAGCCGGCGTTGAGCAACCGTGAGAGATGGATCGACTGCTGGCCGATGTATCCGGTGAGACTGACGTCCGGGTAGAACTGGGTCTTGGCCACACGCACGCCCTTCTGAGCGGCCTCGGCCCGCCAGCGCGCGGCGACGACGTCCGGCCGGCGGCCGATCAGGTCCAGCCTGGCGTCCGTCGGAAGGCCGAATGCGGCCAGTTTCGGCGGGCTTGGTCGCCGGATTTCCAGACCCTTGTCCGGTCCGGCGCCTACCAGGGCGGCGAGGGCGTCCTTGGTCAGGGCGATCTGTTCGTCGAGCGCCAGGACCGTCTCCTGGGTCGCCGGCGAGGCGGCCTGCGCCTGCTTGAGGTCCGCCTGGGTGTCGAGCCCGTTGGTCACCCGCTGGGAAACCAGGCTGGCGGTGTCTTCCCGCACGCGGACCGACTGAACCGCGACGTCGCGGTCGTCGTAGAGCTGCGCCAGATTGGCGTAGGTGGAAGCGATCTGGGTGGTCAGAATCAGTCGCGCCTCAGCCGCGTCGGCGGCGGCTGCCCTGGTTTCCGACGCTGCCTGCGCTATGGCGGCCCGGTACTTGCCCCAGAAATCCAGCTCCCAGGAAAAGTTGAGCAGGACCTCGCCGTACGGGTTGTAGCCGAGGGGCAGGAAGTCCTTTGGAAACAGCCAGTTGTAGGTCTGCTTGGTCTCCTGGATGTTGCCCGAGCCGCTGATGATCGGGAGGATCGCAGCCGTCGCTGCGGCCCGAGAGGTGTCGGCCCTGATCACCCGGATCTTGGCTTGCGCCAGAGTCGGCGAACCGGCCAACGCCTCGTCGATCAGACGGTCGAGTTGGGGATCGCCATAGCTCGTCCACCAGCGGTCGTTCGGCCACGGCGTGGCCGGCGCTGCGAAGGACTGCTGTGTCGCGTAGGCGGACATCGGCTTGGCGACGCGAGCCGGCTGCGGCGGCGGCACGGAGGCGCAGGCTGTCAGGACGGCGGCGCACGCGCCCGCGGCGAACGCCGCCCGCCGCGGTCCGGGAGCCCCCTTTTTCACCCGCATGGACAAGCCCCATCTTGTCTGACCGTACAGTACGGTCATACTATGCCGTAGAACATAGCCTTTCAAGGTAGGTTAGGGTCCAGGGAACGAATTCCGAGGGTTTGGATGACGGCAGAGACACGAGCGAGGGTGGACCGGGACGTGCGCCGCGAGGCGATCCTGGACGCCGCAAGAGAGGTGTTCATGGAGGTGGGCTTCGCCGCAGCCTCGATGTCGATGATCGCCGCGCGGGTCGGCGGATCGAAGGGCACGCTCTACAACTACTTCAAGAGCAAGGAAGAACTGTTCGAGGCTTATATCCGCCGCCACTGCGCCTGGCAGCAGGAGGCGATCCTCGCCGAGTTCCTGACGCCCGGAGAGGACATCCGCACGGTGCTGCTCAAGCTCGGGCGCAACCTGCTCAACGTCGTGCTCTCCGAAGTCGGGCTTCGGAACTTCATCCTGGTCGTTTCCGAAGCGCACCGGGCGCCGGAGATCGGCCGGGCCTTCTACGCCGCTGGCCCCGCCACCGGCGCCGAGCGCATGGCTGAGGGGATCTCGCAGGCGATCGCCGACGGGCGGTTGCGCCCGTGCGTTCCGGTCAAGGCCGCGCACCAGTTCATCGGGCTATGCCAGAACCGGATGCTCAAGGCCTGCCTGTGCAACGCCATGGAGAGGCCCAACGCCGAAGAGATCGAGGCCGAGGTGAAGGCGGCCGTCGAGACCTTCATGGCCGCGTTCGGACCCATCGCGGAGCAGGTCCGCGAAACCCCTGTCGCAGCGAAGGGTTAGACTCAAAAACGGCCGCCTACATTGGCCGGGTCAGGAGCGCCCGTCATGCTCGAGAAGACCCCCGCGCCCATCGGCCACCTGCTCGAAAGAGTCCGGGCGGGAATGGAGAAGCTGGTTTGGGAGCACGAGACGCTCCAGGCGCCGGACTCGATAGTCGTCACCAGCGACGCTTTCGCTCCCGAAACCCCAATTCCGGCGCGGTACACGGCGGACGGCGCGGGAATCTCGCCACCGATCGCCTGGCGCGATCTTCCGCCCGCGGCGTCCCAGGTGGTGCTCATCGTCGAGGACGCCGACAGCCCGACCCCGATCCCCCTGCTTCACCTTATCGTCTGGGGCCTTCCCGCGGGAAGGGCCTCGATTCCCGAAGGCGCCCTGCCAAGCAAGGGCAACGCCGGCCGCTTCCACACGGTGGGCAAGAACAGCTTCCGGAAGACCGAGTACCTGCCGCCCGATCCGCCGACCGGCCACGGCCACCACCGCTATGTCTTCCAGGTCTTCGCGGTCGATCACCCGCTCGGGCTGCGACACGATTGCGACAAGGATGCTATCCTCCTCGCGCTCTGCGGCCACGTCCTGGCCCGCGGGCGGCTGGTAGGTCTCTATAAGAGGGGCGCTGACCGATGAGCGAGGAACGCTACCGCGTCGTCGAGCATGACGGCGGCTGGGCTTATACCGCGCTGGGTGTGTATTCGGAGACATTCCGAACGCGGGACGCGGCCCTTGCCGCGGCGCGGCGCGCGGCGGCCGAACAGGCTGTCCCCGATCGGATGCGGATGATCGAATATCAGGACGAGACGGGCGCCTGGCGTGTCGAGATCGCTCCTGGCGACGACCGCCCCGCGGTCGAGGTCGACGACTAGCCGGCCGATGGCAACGGCCCTACCGCTGGCGACGATCGGCTACGAGGCCGCCACTCAGGCGGACGTGATCGGGCGCCTGAAAGCCGCGCACGTAGAACTCCTCATCGACGTCCGCGCCATCTCCGCCTCGCGACGGCCTGGGTTCTCCAAGACCATGCTTGCCGCAAGTCTCGCCGAGGCCGGCATCGACTATCTGCACCTGCGGGCGCTGGGCACTCCCAAGACTGGGCGCGAGGCCGCGCACGCCGGGCGTATCGAGGAAATGCGGAAGATCTACGAGGCTCACCTGGAGGAGCCGGACGCGCAGGCCCAGCTCGCCCAGGCGACGGAGGCGAGCGAGCACCGCCGCGCGGCCCTCCTCTGCTACGAAGCCGACGCCGCGCGCTGCCACCGGACGATCGTGGCCGAGCGGGTCTCGGCCGTCACGGGCGCAAGAGTGATCAACCTCTGAAGCCTCGGCCCGTCACAAACGGGCTTGGCAGACGTTGCCGCTCGGATCATGGTCCGCGCGCATTGGGGTCTTAGAGGCGCTGCATGAAATCGGTCGCAAAGACTGAGTTCTGGCTCGGTAGCCTGGGGTCGGCCCTGGCGGCCGCAGTCCTGGCGGGCTCGGCCCTGGCCCAGGCGACCCCGCCCACGTCCGTCCCGGCGTCGCCGGCCATCAAAGCCGCTCCGCGCCTGCCGCGACCCGGGAACTACAACGTCGAGCCCGACCACACCGAGATCATGTTCGGCGTAAAGCATTTCGGCTTCACCATGTACTACGGCATCTTCTCCCACGCCTCGGGCACCCTTGCCCTCGACCCCACCAATCCGTCGGCGAGCCGCCTGGAGGTGAGCGTGCCGGTGAGCAGCGTTCTGACGCCGAGCCCGCGCCTGAACCGCGACCTGCAGGGCGCACAGTGGCTGAACGCGGCGTCCTACCCGGACATGACCTTCCACTCGACGACCGTCACGCTCACCGGAGCGGACACGGCGAAGGTCGAGGGAGACCTCACCCTGCACGGCGTGACCCATCCCCTCACCCTCGAAGCCAAGTTCAACCATGCCGGTGAGAATCCGCTCGACCATCGCTACACGGTCGGCTTCGAGGCCCATGGCGTCATCAAGCGCAGCGACTTCGGGGTCTCCGCCTACGTGCCGATGGTGGGCGACGACGTACACGTGAACATCAGCGCCGCCTTCGAGCGCGCGCCAACCACCCCTGAATAGGAGCGGCGCCGCTTGGAACTTGGAATCGCCGGCCGCAAGGCCATCGTCTGCGGCGCGAGCGCGGGCCTTGGCCGCGGCGCCGCCCGCGCACTGGCCCTGGACGGCGTGGACGTCCTGATCGCCGCCCGCCACGAGGACCGCCTGAAGGTGGCCGCAGACGAGATCGGGGCCGAGGCCGGGCGGCCCGTCCGCTATGTCGCCACGGACGTGACCACCGAGCAGGGCCGCGCAGCCCTTCTGGCGGCGCAACCCGATCCGGACATCCTGATCAACAACGCCGGCGGTCCGCCTGTCGGCGACTTCCGCGAGTGGGATCGCGACACATGGATGCGCGCGATCGACTCCAACATGCTATCGGCCGTCTTCCTCATTCGGGCGACGATCGACGGCATGATCGCCCGCCGGTGGGGACGTATCGTCAACATCACAAGCTCGATGGTGAAGGCGCCGGCGGGCTATCTGGGGCTCTCCAACGGCGCTCGCGCCGGCCTGACAGGCTTCGTCGGGGGGCTCTCCCGCGACGTCGCCCTGCACGGCGTCACGATCAACAATGTCCTGCCCGGCCAGTTCGACACCGACCGCCTGCGCTCCAACCACCAGCGCGCGGCCGAGACCAGCGGGCGTGACTTCGACACCGTACGCGCCGGAGCAATCCGTCAGATTCCGGCAGGGCGCCTGGGGCGCCCGGACGAATTCGGCGCCATGTGCGCCTTTCTCTGCTCCGAGCACGGCGCTTTCATAACCGGCCAGAACATGCTGCTCGACGGCGGCCAGTTCCCGGGGCTGCTGTGAGCGAGGGGTCAAGCGTGACAGCGCAAACCATGAACGGCGCCCAGAGCCTGGTGCGGACACTCGCCGCCTCGGGCGTCGACACCTGTTTCTCAAACCCCGGCACGTCGGAAATGCACTTCGTGGCGGCCCTGGACAGCGAGCCTGGGATCCGGCCGATCCTCGGCCTGTTCGAGGGCGCGGTGACCGGCATGGCCGACGGCTATGGCCGGATGCGGGGCTTTCCGGCGGCGACGCTGCTTCACCTGGGCCCCGGCCTCGCCAACGGCCTCGCGAACCTCCACAACGCCAGGCGGGCCGGAACCCCTATCGTCAACATCGTCGGCGACCACGCGACCTATCACGCCCAGTACGACGCGCCGCTGGCCTCCGACATCGTCGGATTCGCGCGCCCCGTCTCCGGATGGATCTGCAGCAGCGTCAGCGCATCGACCGTCGCCTCCGACGGCGCGCGGGCCGTCGCGGCCGCCCTTTCGCCGCCCGGCCAGATCGCCACTCTCATCCTCCCGGCCGACACCGCATGGAACGCGGCCGAGGGCCCGGCGGCGCCCCTGCCCCACCCGACTTCGGCCGCGGTCGCTGACGCCGCGGTCGACCGCGCGGCCGACGCCCTGCGATCCGGCAAACGCACCGCGCTCCTGATGCGGGGCAATGTCCTGCAGAAGGAAGGGTTGGATGCAGCCGGCCGGATCGCGGCCAAGACCAGCACGCGACTACTGTGCGACACCTTCGCCCCACGCCTGGCCCGCGGCGCGGGACGCGTCCCTGTCGAGCGGATCCCGTATTTCGCCGAGCAGATGGTAGAGTTCCTCGGCGAGCTGGAGGTGATCATTCTGGTCGGCGCCAAGCCGCCGGTGTCCTTCTTCGCCTATCCAGGCAAGCCGAGCTGGGGCCTGCCCGAGGGATGCCAGATCGTGCACCTGGCCTTCCCGCATGAGGACGGAACCGCCGCCCTGCTCGCCCTCGCCGACGCCCTGGGCGCGCCGGCCAAGGGCATTGCCCCCGCAGCCTACGCCCTGCCCGACATGCCCTCTGGCCGGTTCAATCACTATACCGTCGGCCAGATCATTGGCCGGCGCCTGCCGGAGGACGCGATCCTCTCGGACGAGGGCGCCACTTCGGGCGGCGGGACGATCCTGGCGACCGTCACGGCGGCGCCGCACGACCAGCTCAGCCTTACCGGCGGTTCCATCGGTCAGGGCGTGCCGCTTGCCACCGGAGCGGCGGTGGGCTGTCCTGGCCGTAAGGTCGTGTGCATCCAGGGAGACGGCGGGGCGATGTACACCCTGCAAGCCCTGTGGACCCAGGCGCGCGAACGGCTCGACGTGACGACGGTGATCTTCGCCAACCGCTCCTACGCGATTCTCAACGTCGAACTGGCCCGCGTCGGCGCGCTCAACCCCGGGCCCAAGGCCCTTTCCATGCTCGACCTGCACAATCCGGAACTGGACTTCGTCAAGCTCGCCGGCGGCATGGGCGTGGAGGCCAGCCGCGCCGAGACAATCGAGGACTTCGACGCTCAGTTCGCCTCGGCCATGGCCCAGACGGGACCCCGACTGATCGAAGTGGTGCTTTAGGGGGAGGCTAGCCTGTCAGCCAGCGGAACGCCCGGGCGATGAAGGCCTGGCCGTCTGTCTCCACCGGACGGCCATGCGCCATGACGACCTTGGAGGAAGGCCAGGCGAGGACGCGCTGCAATGCCGCCTTGGCAGCCCGACGATTGACGAAGGCGACGCGGAACTTCCGGGGAACCGCGGGTTCAGGCTCTGTCATCAGATCGAGCCGCGCGACGATCGAGCGCCAGCCCCGGAACCAGCCCCGCGGGAACTGCTGGATCAGGTCCGTGAAGAGGACAGCGCCGCTGCTGCGGTGGAAGAAGACGACCTCGGTCGTGATCCTGTTGCCCGGGACGAGGACCTGATCGAGGTCCTCCGCCCACTCCGGGGGAGGCTCATCGCCAAGATCGGCGTCGAACTCGATATCCTTGCGCCTCAATCTGAGGCCGGGGGCGGCATAGAGCCTGGCCTGCGGATAGGCCTGTCGCCACTCGGCGAGGAACACGTGATGGAGCGAGTTCGGCGCGACCAGAAATCGGACCTCGCCGAGGCCTTGCAGTTCCTTGCGGAGGGTCTCGGAGAGCCCGACAGGCGACCAGATGAGAAGGCCGCCCCCGCTTAGCCGGATCACGGCCATCCGCGTCGGATACCGGAAGCCGGCGACTTCGACGTCCGATCCGTCGGTCAGCCAGATCTCCGGCCCGAAAGGCTGCAGCAGCGGATCGGACATGGCGTCAATCTCAGAGTGGCTGGGGGCGTTCTAGCGACGCTTCACGGCCGCGCCAATCTCCCCCAAACTCCGTCATCGCCGGGCGTCAGTCCCGGCGACCCATGGTAAGGCTTGACGAGAGCTTGGCCGTGGTCGCGCCGAGCGCGGCCATGACGAACCGTCCGACTTAGCGCGGGTCGGGTGTCTGACCTGAGCCGTTGGGAAGACCGCCGCGAGCGCATCTAACCACCCGTCATGGCCGCGCTCAGCGCAGCCAAGGCGGCGCACACACAGCCGATCGATGGGTCGCCGGCACTGACGGCCGGCGATGACGGAGTTTAGGGGAGCGAAGGGAAACGCTTCAAAAGCCCACGCTCAGTTGGGGAGGCCCCGCGACGCTTTCAGGCCAATCCGCGGTCGATCAGGCTGCGCGCGCAGTCGAAGAGAGTCTCTTCGATCGGTCGGGCCTTCCAGCCGAGGACACGTTCAGCCTTCGCCGACGAGAAGGTCCGCTTGTGCCCGAGGCTCGGCGTGACGCTCTTGAGATCGTGATCGACGAGGGCCGCCAGCTTGATCATCAGATCCGGCGCCTTGGCGGTCGGGATCTTCGACACCCGCTCCGGCAGTCGCGCCCGCAGCATGGATGCGATCTCCGCCATCCAGGCGAACTCACCCGACGCGATGAAGCGCTCGCCCGCCGCCTCGGGCGACGTCATCGCCCGCAGGTGCAGGTCGGCGACGTCGCGCACGTCCACCACGCAGAAGCCGAGGTGGGGGAGGCCCGGAATGCGGCCCTTGAGCAGGCGTTCGACGATCTGCACGGAGTCGGAGTAGTCGGGACCGAACACCGGCCCCAGCACGAGCGCGGGGTTCACCACCGCCAGGCTCGTTCCGTTCCCCTGACTGCGGATCAGTTCCCATGCAGCCTTCTCGGCGATGGTCTTCGATCTGGCGTAGGCGCCGGACGAGACGTCGTCTCCATCGGTCCACACGGTCTCGTCGGCTTCGCTGTCGGGCTCGCTCAGCGGCCGGCTGGTCGCCGCCACCGAGGAGGTCATCACCACCCGTTTGGCCCCGGCCTTGATCGCGGCGCGGATCGCGCGGAGCGCGCCCTCCCGGGCGGGGACGATCAGCTCTTCAGGATCCTTCGGTTCGGGCACGCCCAGAGGCGAGGCGACATGCAGGACAAACTCCGCACCCTCGGCCGCGGCGTCCCAGCCTGCGTCGGAGGTGAGGTTGGCGGCGTGGAAGGTCAGCCTACCCTCCGGGTCGACGACGCTCTCGATCGAGCGCTTCACCTCTTCGGCCCGTGCAAGGTCCCGGATCGTCGCCCGCACCGTGTACCCCTGCTGTAACAGGGTGATCACGCACCATCCGCCGATGTACCCGGAACCACCGGTCACCAGCGCCACACCCTTGTCCGCCATGGCTTCCTCTGTGTCCGATTCGTAACAGCGAGCATGGCACGCGGACGTGGAAAGACAAGGTTAGGCCGCATTGACTTACCGGCGCGGCCCGCTTACGGGTGCTCGGGAAATCCCGAAAGACAAACCCTTTGGCCAAGTCCATCGCCACATTCGCGCTGATCGATACGCCCACGCCGTCCGGCGTCGGCGCTCGCCGCCGCGCTCGCGAGGAGTTCGCCGCCTAGGGTTCCTGCCACCAGACCCGACGCCACCCACCCCTCCCGAGCCTTCAGGCGCTTCGGAGGGGTTTTTCATCCCCGCCATTCGGCACTCCGATCGCGTCCTGCGAGGCTCGGCACCGACAAGGTTCCTGTCGTGACCGACCTGTACGAGACAGAGTTGACCATCACCGCGCCGCCCGTCGGGACGCGCGCGGCGATCGCCCCGCCCGCCTCATGGGGCGCGGAGGCGCGCGCCCTGATGGTGCTCGCCGCGCCGCTCGTCCTGACCCAGCTGGCCCAGATGGCGATCGGCACCACCGACCTGCTCCTGCTGGGTCGCTACAGCGAGTCCGCGCTGGCCGCCGCGGCGATGGGCAACACCATCTTTTTCTTCGCCTGGATGGTCGGGGGCGGCCCCGCGGCGGCGGTATCGCCAATGATCGCCCAGCTGATCGGCGCACGCCCCAGGACACGGGGCGGCGTGCGCGCGTCCCTGCGCATGGGGCTGTGGTCGGTGATCATCACCTGGGCCCTGATGGCGCCGGTGATGCTCTCGGCCGGCCCGCTGCTCACCGTCATCGGCGAGGACCCTGAGCTGGCGAAGATGGCGGGCAGCTTCACCTCCATCCTCGTCCTGGGCCTGCCCTTCTCGCTCGGCTATCTGGTGCTGCGGAACTTCGCCACGGCGCTTGGCCGTCCGACGTCCTCGATGTGGGTGATGGTCGCCACCATCGCGGTCAACGCCCTCGCCGGTTGGACCCTGATCTTCGGCCACTTCGGTGCGCCGCGACTGGGTATCGTCGGTTCGGCAATCGCCACCGCCAGCTCCGCCCTGTTCAGCTTCGTGGCGATGGTCTGCGTTGTCCAGTTCGACTCCAGGCTTCGCGTCTACCGGATGTTCCGCCGGTTCAACCGGCCCGTGGGCGTGAAGCTGGCTGAGGTGTTCCGTCTCGGCCTGCCGATCGGCATGACGATGATCTTCGAGGGCATGCTGTTCAACGCCATGACCCTGCTGATGGGCCGTTTCGGGACCAGCGCCCTGGCGGCCCATCAGATCGCGATCAACCCGCCTTCGATCACCTTCATGGTTCCCCTGGGGATCGGCATGGCCTCATGCGTGCGCGTCGGCGTCGCCGTTGGCGCGGGCGACATGGCGGGCGCACGGCGGGCAGGGCAGACCGCCTTCGCCATCTCGATCATCTTCGGCCTGATCTGCGCGGCGATCCTCGCCGCCTTCAGCACGCAGATCGCAGGCCTGTACCTTGGCGGGCGAAGCGCGCGCGACACGGCGGTGATCTCGCTGGCCGCCCTCTTCCTGAAGGGAGCCGCGGCCTTCCAGGTCGTGGACGCCGTCCAGGTGGTGGGCGCCCAGTCCCTTCGGGGGCTGAAGGATGCACGGACGCCTATGCTGCTGGCGGGCGGATCGTACTGGCTGATCGGCGCCCCGGTCTGCCTCTTCCTCGCCCTGGGCCTGCATCTCCAGGGCCTGGGCATCTGGATCGGGTTCGTCGTCTCTCTCACCGCCGCGGCGATCGCCATGTCGGTGAGGTTCTGGCGGCTCACCCACCCACGCCACGGAGTCTGACGCCCGGGCTGGGAGGCCGGAGTTGGTCCCAGGAGGGCCGGGTCAGTCCTTCTTCAGGACGTGGTCGGCCTTCCTGTCGATCTTCGCCGCTTCGGCCTTCGACATCCGCCCGGCCTTGACCGCCTGGCTGGCGCGGGCCTTGGCGTTGCGCGCGTGAGCGGCGTCGGGAATCGGATAGGCGCGCTTGTCCGCTTCGGCGAAGTCCGACTTGGGCAGGCGGTTGCGATGTTTGGCGTCCAGTTCGGCCATCTCGCTCTCCTTTCCCAAGGCGAATGACCGTCTGCCGAGACGGGTTCCCTGCGCAGGGACGGGAGCCGCGGGGCGTCCGCGAAATTCCGTGGTAAGCCTGCCAGGCCATGCCCAACAGTCTCTACGCCGGTCTGCCGACGACCATCTTCACGGTGATGAGCGCGCTGGCGCGCGAGCACGGAGCGGTCAATCTCGGGCAGGGTTTTCCAGACGAGCCGGGGCCCGAGGCGATCCTGCGCGCCGCGTCCGAAGCGCTGCTGCACGGGTCGAACCAGTATCCGCCCATGCAGGGCTTGCCGGAGCTGCGCGAGGCGGTTGCGCATCACTACACACGTCAGGGGCTGACGCTCGATCCGATGCGGGAGGTGACCGTTACCTCGGGCGCCACCGAGGCGCTGGCCTGCGCCTTCCTCGGCCTCATCGAACCGGGCGACGAGGTCGTGCTGTTCCAGCCGCTCTACGATTCCTACCTGCCCATGGTGCGTCGGGCGGGCGGGATCCCGCGCCTGGCGCGGCTTGAGCCCCCGCACTGGCGCTTCGACCGCGCGATGCTCGAAGCGGTGTTCACCGAGCGGACCCGCCTGGTGGTGCTCAACAACCCGCTCAACCCGACCGCGACGGTGTTTGCGGAAGAGGACCTCGCCCTGCTGGCGGAGTTCTGCGTGCGCTACGACGCGGTCGCGGTCTGCGACGAGGTGTGGGAGCAGGTGGTGTTCGGGGGCGCGGTCCACCGGCCGCTGATGGCCTTTC
Organism: Caulobacteraceae bacterium; assembly: GCA_036488995.1. Lineage (GTDB taxonomy): Bacteria > Pseudomonadota > Alphaproteobacteria > Caulobacterales > Caulobacteraceae > Acaudatibacter. Next base: position 1,980 of record DASXGQ010000009.1, on the reverse strand, counting down.
CCGGCATGCGCGAGCGGACGGTCAAAATCGGCTCGGCCGGCAAGATGTTCGCCCTGACTGGCTGGAAGGTCGGCTGGCTGCTGGCGGCGCCGGCCCTGACCGAGGCAGTCGCCAAGGCCCACCAGTTCCTCACCTTCACCACGGCGCCCAACCTCCAGTCGGGCGTGGCCTGGGGTCTGGCCAACAGCGAGGCGTGGTTCGAAGCCATGCCCGCGTCCCTGTTGCGCTCGCGCGAGCGGCTGGCGGAGGGTCTCCGGCGCGAGGGATTCGTGGTCCTGCCGAGCGAAGGAACCTATTTCCTCAATGTCGACCTGGCGGCCTCGGGCGTCGACGAGGACGACGCGAGCTTCTGCTTCCGCTCGGTGAAGGAGGCCGGAGTGGCGGGCATTCCCGTATCGGCCTTCTACGAGACCGATCCGGTGACCCACGTGCTGCGCCTGTGCTTCGCCAAGCGTGACGCCACGCTGGATGCAGGCGTCGTGGGCCTGGCGCGGGCCCGGGAGCTGTCGCGTCGCGCCGTCGCGGCCTGATCGCGGCGGTTAGGCCAAGGCCTTCCAGAAAGCGTCGGCAAGCGCCATGGCGCGGGCGTCGCCCATGGTCGTGTTCCCCATGCGGTTCATGACGTAGGCGATGGTCGTGCGCGCATCGAGGTCGATGATGATCAGCGACCCGCCGTAGCCACCCCAGAAGATTGTGTTCGGGTTCGGCACGGGGAACATGTCCGCGAGGCCGAAGCCGAGGCCGTAACTCACGTGCAAGCCCAGCACGAGGTCCGTGCCCTCGATCTGCGGCTCGAGGGCGCGTCGCGCGCCAGCTTCCGACAGCAGCCGCCGCCCGCCCGCGACGCCGCCGTTGGCCAGGGCGACGTGGATCTGGGCGATGGCGCGGGCCGTGCCGTGGCCGCCGGCCGCGGGGATCTCCGCGGCCCGCCACGCGCGCGTGCGCGTGTCCAGCGGGTTGATCGGCGGATTGTTCATCACATTGGCCATCAGATTCGAGGGCGGCGGCGCGCCAGCCGGCGCCGGAGGCGGCGGGATCAGGTCGGCAACCCGGGCGTCCTCGCTGGCCGCCAGACCGATGTGGAAATCCGCCTTCAGGGGCGCAGCGACCTCTTCCCGGAAGAAGGTTCCAAGCGAGCGGCCGGTGATCCGCCGCACCACCTCCCCCACCAGATAGCCCTGAGTGACGGCGTGGTAGCCCGGCGCGGTCCCCGGCTCCCAAAGCGGCTCCTGCGCGGCCAGCAAGCCGCAGGCCCTGTCCCAGTCGTAGAACGTCTCCAGAGCGATGGGCTCGCGCCAGCCGCAGAGGCCGGCGGCGTGGCTCATCAGGTGGGCGACGGTCACGCCGGACTTCCCGGACTGGGCGAACTCGGGCCAGTACCGCGCCACGGGCGCGGCGAAGTCGAGTTCGCCCCGATCGGCCAGCATCAGGGCGCACAGCGCCGTCATCGTCTTCGTCGTCGAATAGACGTTGACGATGGTGTCGGCCTTCCATGGCCGGGTCCGGGCCTCGTCGGCCCAGCCGCCCCACAGATCCACGACAGTCTCGCCGTCCACAGTGGCGCACACCGCCGCGCCGAGATCGGCCCCGCTGTCGAGGTTTTTCCGGAACGCGTCGCGCACGCGGGCGAACTTCTCATGCGCGAAGCCGCCCACTTCGATCTGCGCCATGGCGCCCTCCCGACCTCTATTGGACAGTCAGGTTCGCGCGAACACCGCGCGGCGTCGAGGGCTCATGCGGGACTGGCGGGGGAGCCTGCGAATTATTCAACCTGCGCTTTTGCGGTTCACAAAAATCCTTCTCCCCTTGCGGGAGAAGGTGGCCCCGCGAAGCGGGGTCGGATGAGGGGTCGACGCACCTATCCGAAGAGCTCCCTCCAACACATCAAGCCATTGAAACATAGGAAAGATACGTCAGAGGGCGGAGCACTAATCGGCGAGGCCCGTTGACCCCTCATCCGTCGCACTACGCGCGCCACCT
>DASXGQ010000256.1:0-4280 GCA_036488995.1 Caulobacteraceae bacterium | reverse complement strand
CCTTCACATGCCGCATGCGCTTGCCGGCGCCTTCGAGGAGGCGGGCGGGATCGTCGAGCTCCGCGCCGAAGAAGAAGCCCACGTTCGCGTGTGCGCTGAAGGCGTCGACATAGCCGAACGCCGCATCGCCCGCGCAGGCGATCGGATGGCGATCGTGCATGAGCTCACGGACGTCTACGCCGCAGGCTCGCATCTGCTCGAACCACGGCCAGGCGATGCGGCGCATCTCATGGTTCGGCTCGTCGAACCATGCTTCGACGTTTGGGTCTCGCTCGACCGCGCTCGAAAAGTGGAAAATATCGCTCACGTGGGCAAGCGTGCCAGTTGTGTCCGACGAGGCGCAAGGGTTCGCGCCTGGTCCGTCAGCGTTCGGTGCTCAGAAAAGTTCAACGCAGAGACACAGAGGCGCAGAGACACAGAGGAGGCCGCGAGTTTGTCGCTGCGCGCCCGAGATAAGGGCTGCTGCGCGATGATCTCTTACCACTAAGGACACCAAGCGCACGATGATGTGCCGGCGTCTAAGCCCCAAGCAGGAAGGTGAGGCAATCCTGACTGCACCTTCGGCGCCTTCTCCGTCCAGATATCACGGGTCATAGTCCACTCGTCCGGCCGCTGAACCGCGCCGAAGGCGCAATCAAATTCTCTGTGTCTCTGCGCCTCTGTGTCTCTGCGTTGAACTTTCTTCAGCCCGAACTCTGGCGGACCAGAAGGTACGCGGCGACGGCTACGGCAATTCTTCGATGTGGGTGGAGAACTGGACGCCCTTGTCGCCCTGGCCGTGGGAGAAGGTGATCGCGGCGAGGGGGCCGACGGTCTTGTAGTTGGGGACGCGGAGCAGCACGCCGAGGGTCTCGCCGGGCGTGAGCGGGCGATCGACGACTGCCACGCCCTGCGGCGCACCAGGCGCCGCGCTGATCGGGTAACCCTGATTATTCCCCTGGATGAAGAGACAGCAGGTGCGGATCGCCCCGCCGGCGCTGTCGGAGCCGTGGGACAGGTTCTGAGCGTTCGTGAGCGCGAGTGGCGCGGTCGGCCGGATGGTGAAGCCGCAGATCGCCGCGTCGCTGTGCCTGGCGAAGCACCCCTCGAACCGGATGGCGTAACCGTCCGCCTTCTGGAACGTGCTCGTCGCGGTGACCTCACCGAAGTCGCGATAGGTAAGAAGGAAGGCATGTTTCGCCTCGGCTGCGGCGTGCGCGGCGCTGGCGAGGACGAAAACGGCGCCGGCGGCCATAAGCAGGTCGAGGCGCAGTGGCGTCTTCATCAATCAAACCCCTTGTCGTGTCCGAGACGTGTCGGCGTCGCATCGCCGCGTTCAGCTAATAGCGGCACCAGGGCGCGATTTCAGCCTCTCATCAAGACGGGGCTATTCGATCCTCCCTTTGCGCGGTCGCAGACGTCATCGGTCGTTCGCCAAGGGGAAGTATTCGAAGAAGGGCTGCGCCTCGTGGAGCACCCGCGCCACACTGGGCCGGGCTTTCAACCGCTCGAGGTAGGCCGCAAGCGCAGGCCAGTCGGACAGCGAGACCGCATAGTCGGCGTAGTGGAGCGCCGGAAGCGCCGCGCAATCGGCGAGAGTGAAGGTCTCACCCATCGCCCAGGGCCCGGCGATCATGGGCGCGACGAGATCGTATCCCTGGCGAAGGCCGTCACGGGCCCGGTCGGCGCCGAACGGATCATGCTGACCGGCGGGGCGCAATCGCTCGTTGACGATCTGCTGCAATGGCAGGTGGATGTAGTTGTCGATCAATCGATCCAGCAGCCGGACCTCCCGGGCGAGATCCGGATCCGCCGGGATCAGCGCGGCCGCCGCCGGCTCGCACTGCGCGAGGTAGTCGATGATGATCGTCGATTCCGGCACCGTGCGCCCCCGCGCCTCGTCGCGCAGGACCGGAAACTTGGCCAGCGGCCAGACCGCCTGAAACGCCGTGCGCTCCGCCGGATCGCCCAGATCCACCACCTTCGGCTCGAACCGAATGTCCGCATCGTAGAGGGCGATCAGCGCCTTCCAGCAGAACGACGACAGCGGGTGGAAATAGAGAGTCAGCGGCATGGCGGCGCTTCGATCCAACACTTAATTGATCGCTTAACTATTGGATGTTCGGCGCCAGCGCAAGACCCGGCGATCGCCGGTCGGCGGCGGTCGTGCCGGCGCTCGTGGGTCAGCGAGGGGAGGGGCGCTACATGTGCACCCGTAACGTCACCCCGAAGGTGCGCGGATCGCCGAGGTAGCCGAGGAAAGAGCCATAAGTCTCCTCGATATTGGTCAGGTAGTTGGTGTTGGTGATGTTCTGCACCCACATCGACACGTCGTACCTGCGGGAGATCCTCACGCCTACGCGGATGTCGCCGATTCCGTAGCCGTCGATATGGCCGTACCGGCTGTCATCGGTGAGCAGGTTCTGACTGGAGCGGAACGAGTAGTCGGCCGAGACATAGCCGATCATTTTCGGGCTGATCTCGTGCTGGTAGTCGGCCGCCAGATTGAGGATGTAGCGCGGGGTGTTGGCCACCTCACGGCCCGTCAGGGAGCACGAGGTCAGGCCCTCCGCCGTCTGTTCCGGCGCGCAGGGTGCATTGGGATAGTTCGTATACTGTGCATCAGTGTAGGAACCCGAGGCGCGGAACTGCAGGTTCGGCGTGACCGTATAGCTGGCGTCCATTTCGAAGCCGCGCGTCCGGATGCCGCCCGCATTGGCCAGCGCCTGGGTGGGCGCCCCGTTGATCAGGAACACCGCATTGGTCTGGTAGTTCGAGATGCTTTCCCAAAAGGCGTCGAGGTTCAGGGTCAGGCGACGGTCCAGCAGCTGGCTCTTGAGCCCGAGTTCGTAGTTGTCGGCGCCTTCGGGGGCGACGGCATAGGTCACGCCGTGCGCCAGCACGGTGCTGCTCAGCAGTCCGACGTTGAGTCCCGCGCTCTGCTCGCTGTGGGAATAAGTGGCGTACAGCATGGCGTCGGGCCGCACCTGATAGCTGAGCGACGCCAGGCCCGACGGCATGAGGTTGTGGATCGCGAAATCGGCGGTTCCGGTGGGAAAGGCGCCTGCCACCTTTTGCGCTGTCGCCCGAGGCAGGGCGTAACCGTCGAACACGCAGGTTGCGCCGGTCTCGGCGCAGGTCAGGAGCTGGGTGTTTCCCGCGCCCGAGGAGAGGATCGACTGGGTCTTGGTCTCGTAGGTCTCACGGAAACCCAGGGTGAGCGCCCATTTCCGCGTGATGTGCCACACCGCCTGCCCGTAGGCGGCGTAACTCTGGGTCTCCGGGGTTTCGCTGGTGAGATAGCTGAAGCCGTTCAGCACTGAAGACAGCGCCGCCGCCCGCGCCGGCGGCCCGTTCGCCAGCGGCGCCAGGGCGCTGTTGAACGCCCAGGCGTCGGCCTCGTTGGTCGTGTCGGCGAAGCCGCGCACGGTCTGGTTGAAGTAGTAGAGGCCGGCCACCCACTCGACCCGGTCGCCGGTTGGCGACGCCACGCGCAGTTCCTGCGAGAACTGGGTGACGTGGTCGACGTAGTTGGTGTTGATGGCAATCGGCAGCGCGGTGAAGTCCGCGTCATTGCTCGGAATGAACGCCCAGGTCTGGAAGGCGGTGATCGAGGTCAGCTTGTAGCCGCGCCCGAAGGTCCAGTCGCCCTGGCCGGAAATCAGGAACTGGTGCGTATCGCTGAACTCGCGCGCGTCGTTGTCGACGATGCGGTTGAAGGGGTCGGCCGGCGGCGAATAGCCCGGCGCCACCAGCGCCGCGCTTCGGGTGTAGTTGAAACCCGTCGCCGAAGTCGGCTGGTCCTGCAGGAACGAGTATGCGCCCTGCGGCGCAGCCTCCCTGTTGTAGGAGGCGATCAGACGGTAACTGAAGTTGGCCGTCGGCGTGAACAGCAGTTGCAGCCGGCCGCCGTAGCCGTCGCGGGCGTTCTCATAGACGTTGCGGGTGATGTTGTATTCGAAACCCTGCTGCCAAGTGTCGTAGCCGGTGAGGCGGAACGCCAGCACGTCGTTGATCAGCGGCCCGGTTACGGCCCCGTCGAATTGGCGAAAGGCGTAGTTTCCGAAAGAGGCTTCCGCATATGCGCCATAAGTGAAGGAGGGGGCGACAGTGGAGATATTGATCGAGCCGCCGGTGGTGTTGCGGCCATAGAGCGTGCCTTGCGGCCCGCGCAGCACTTCGACCTGGTCTATGTCGAACAGGTTATAGGCGAGCTCACTAGGGCGGCCGAGATAGACCCCGTCCTGGTAGACCCCGACGGCGGAGTCGAGCCCGTCGCTGTTCTGGGTCGTGCTCCCGAT
>DASXGQ010000229.1:0-62756 GCA_036488995.1 Caulobacteraceae bacterium | reverse complement strand
GACATCGGCCTCTTCATCATCACCCGCGCGATCGACGGCGTCGTCCGCACGGCCACCTATGACGGCGTCCCGTTCCTCGAGTCCCGCGAGTTTGAGGACGAACTCCTGCGCCTGGTGCGGGGATATCTGGAGTTGCCGCGAGGGCTGGAAGTCCGCCGACCTGGCATTGAACCAAGAACCTCACGAACCACACGAACTTCTCATGAAGCTCAAAGTGAACAGTTGGATTTATTCGCGCCGAAGGCGCAATAATCGCTCTTCATGCGTTCGTGCAAATCTTCTTCTTCGGAGAAGAGGACAAGAGCGTCCTCAAGCGCTTTCAACCTCACACAAGATCGAACGTCACCAATAGCCCCGCCGGCTTTTCCCAACCCCCGGCCCCTCGGTAGAGCGCCCGTGCAGCGGTGTTGTCGTCGTCGGTGAGGACCCAGGCTTCTCGGCAGCCGTCGGCCCGTGCACGTGCAAGGAGGGCGGACATGATCGCCTTGCCCGCGCCGCGACGATGATGGCTGGGGGCGACGCCGACCTCGTTGACCCAGAATTCCGAGGGCTTGTCGGGGTGGACATAGCGGACGCCCGAGGCGAAGCCGATCACCACGCCGTCCTCGATCGCCACGCAGATGACGTGGCGCGGATCGTCGAGGAATTCTCGCGCCATCGCCGGGATCACGGGCTCGTCGAAGACGCCGTCGGCGACATGCTCGAGCGCGGCGGAGTCGGCGCTGGTCAGGACCCGGACTTCCACTGGATCGCCTTCCTTCGGCTCGGTAGGGGCAGGCGACCCGCTGTTTCGGTTACGGCGAGTTGTCGCGTCCCTCATCCTTAGCTGGGCTTGAAGTCTTTGCGATCAAGTCTGCCCACGCTGCGCCGCATCGCCGCCAGCCACGTGACGCTGATCATCACCCGTTGACACTCGTCGAGGCACGTCGGCTTGCTCGGCCAACTCGGTGAAAAGCCAAGGTCCAGGTCAGGACCCCTGAGAAACGCATGATGTTTGCGATCGCCTACCTGATCCTCATCCTGGTCTCGGCGATTCCGCTCGCCAGAACTCTCCTGACGTACCGGGACGCCCCGCGCTCAGTCGCCCTGGCCCACCGCATCTACCGCGATCTCGCCTACGTCGCCGGATCGGTCCTGTTGATCGTCGCCTTCGAGATGGCGGTCAGAATATCTCTACAGAACTACTGGTTCTCCGAACTGGGTCAGCAATATCGCTATTGGATCTCGCTCGGCCTGCGTGTGGCTATATTTTTTGCTGTCTTTGTGCTCGGTGGCGTGTTCATCGGGTTCAATCTTCGCCTTGCGTGCCGATCCGCGGCGGTCTTGCCGCCGAGCGCGCCGTGGTTCGCCGGCTTCATCATTTCGGCCCTGGTCGCTTTGGGCTCCACGGACCTTTGGATGCGGCTGACGGCGTTCCTCGGCGCGACTCCGTCCGGGGTGACCGACCCCGTGTTCGCCAGGGACCTCTCTTTCTATCTCCTCGCCCTGCCGCTTTACGAACAGGTGGTTGGCCTCGTCACCACGATCATCGTGTTCGCCATCCTTGCCTGGCTCGGCATCGGCCTCTTGGTCTTTCCGCGACTTATGGGTCGGTGGCGCAGGCGCGGCCCTCAACTGGCGCTGGTCGAGGACGGCCAGGCAGACGGCCATCCCGCTCCTATCCCCACCAAGGCGTGGGACGCCTGGCTCGCCCAGGGGATGATGTTGGGCGCGCTCCTGTGCCTGGCCTGGGCGTTCGGGCGTTATTTCAGTCTGTATCACCTCGTTATCACTGGACGATCGGCCGTGGTTGCCGGCGCGTCCTGGGGTGACATCCGCTTCTTGCTACCCGCCTATTGGGTGACGATCGCCTTGTGGCTCGCTGCGGCCATGACACTCGGCGCCGCGTCACTGCAGCCGCGCCTGCGCCGTTGGCTGATCGAGCCCTCGCACGTGGTGGCCGCGGTGGGCGTTTTCGCAGCCATCTATCTGATCGCCGTGATCGTTCCCTCCGCGGTCGAGAGACTCTATGTCGGTCCCAACCAGATAACCCTCGAGCGACCTTATCTGGTGCGCAGCATTGCCGGCACGCGCCGGGCCTATGGGCTGGATGCGCCGAAGCTCGAGGAACAGAACTTCGCGGTTTCGGCGAGCCCGATCAGCCGCGAGGATCTCGACAACAACGCCACGACATTGCGCGATGCGCGCATCTGGGACTGGCGCGCCCTGGAGCCACAGCTGCAGCAGACCCAGGGTCTGCGTCCCTACTACGCCTTCAGCGAAGTCGATATCGACCGCTACAGGATCGACGGCGACGAGCGACAGGTCCTGATCACTGCGCGCGAGCTGGACGTCGCAAGACTCCCGCCACCCGCGCAGGTGTGGGTCAATCTGGCGCTGAAATATACTCATGGCTACGGCGTGGTCGCGGTTCCGGCCAATGAGATCGATGATCGCGGCAATCCGGTTCTCTGGGCGCACGACATTCCGATCCAGGCCAAGGGGGACCTGGTCGTGACGCATGGCGAGATCTACTACGGCATGCAGACGCGAAACCGCGTCTACGTCCACACCACGGAAAAGGAATTCGATTTCCCGCGGGGCGACGCCAACGCCGAGACAGTCTATGGCGGGGCCGGCGGCATTCGCCTTTCGAACCTGTGGCGCCGTCTGGTCATCGCCCGCCAATTCGATGGCCTGCGGTTGTTCATCTCGAACTACTTTACTTCTCAGAGCCGCGTCCTGATCCGTCGCAACGTGGTCGAACGCGTGCAACGCCTGGCGCCCTTCCTTTCCTTTGACCGCGATCCCTATATTGTCGCCGACGGCGATCATTACTCGTACATCATCGACGGCTACACCAGTTCGGAGAACTATCCGTATAGCGAAGCTTACAATGGTTCGGTGGCAACCTTCCACGGACGCAACTATCTGCGAAATTCAGTGAAGGCCGTCGTCGACGCCTACAATGGCTCGGTCACCTTCTATGTGTTTGCGACGGACGATCCGATCATCAAGGCCTACCGCAAGATGCTGCCGGACCTCTTTCGGGACCGCAGTGCAATGCCGGAAAATCTTCGTCGCCACATCCGCTATCCGGAAGATCTCTTCACGGTCCAGGCGGAGATGTACGGCACGTACCACATGACCAACCCGACGACCTTCTACAACCGAGAGGATCGATGGGAGGCGCCGCGTGAACTCTTTCGCGACACTGAGATCGAGCTTGCGCCCTACTATGTGATGGCCCAGTTGCCGGGCGACAGAAGCCCGGAATTCATCCTGATGCTGCCGCTGTCGGTGGCGGGCAAGAACCAGATGGCCGGATGGCTTGCCGGCCGGTCCGATGGGGACAACTACGGCAAGCTCGTCGCCTTCCGCGTTCCGAAGGGCCGGTTCGTGGATGGCCCGGCGCAGATCGAATCTCGGATCAATTCCGATAGCCGGTTTTCGGGCGACCTGACCCTCTGGGATCAGCACGGCTCCCGGGTCATCCGCGGTAATCTGATCATCCTGCCGCTCAAGGACAGGCAATTGGTGGCGATCGAGCCTGTATACATCGAGGCGGAACAGACACAGATCCCGACCCTCGCCCGGGTCGTGTTCGGCCAACTTCTTCCGGACGATCGCAAGATCGAATGGGCGAGCACACTTGGTGGGGCGGAGGCTATTCTGGTCGGGGCTCCAGCCGAACAGGCCGGCGAGACGCCGCCCGCTGCGACGGATCTGAACCGGTTCAAACGCGCCCAAGGCGTCTTTCAGGACATGCAGCGGGCTTACGCCGCCGGCGACTTCGTCCGCTACGGACAGCTGATGCAGGATCTGGAGAGGGTCTTTGCATCCCCCTGAGGGATAGGAGGAGCAGCGGCCCTCACACGTTGTGCAGCCGTCCCACCTCGGCAGCGGCGCGGGCGCCGGAGCGAAGTGCGCCTTCGATATAGCCGGCCCATTCGGCGGAGGTCTCGGTGGAGGCCCAGTGGATGCGGCCGCAGGGCTCGCGCAGGGCAGGGCCGAAACGGGTCATCACGCCGGGGCCCATGTGGCCGACATAGCCGTGGGTGAAAGGCTCGGTGAGCCAGTCGTTGTCTTCATAGCCGATCGGGTCGGCGGCCTCGGGGCCGAAGAAGCGGACGAGGGAGGCGATCACCTTCTCCTTCCGCGCATCCCTGCCGGCGGCGCTCATCTCCAGGGCGTGGCGGCCCTCGATGAAGCAGAGCAGGGCGGGGGTGGCGCCATCGGGCGTGTCATCCAGGACGAGGCCGACCACGTCGTCGTCGGTCGCGACCTGGCCGGAGAAGCCCAGGCGCCGCCAGAAGGGCTCGCGATAGGCGACGATGACCTTGATGATCGCGCCCATGGGCGTGCGCTGGTGCAGCCCGTCGCGGACGGCGGGGAGGGGCGGGTCGAAGGCGATGCGCGCGGCGCCGGCGGGGGGAACGGCGACGATCACGTGCCGTGCGGCGAAGACCCCCGCGGGCGTGACGACGCGCGCGCCGGCGTCGTCCTGAGTGATGCGCTCGACGGGCGCGCCCAGCACGACCCGCTCGCCCAGCTCCCGCGCCATGGCGGCGGGGATCTGGTGCATTCCGCCGACGAACTTGGCGTCCAGCGCGCCGCCCCGCACACCCATCAGATAGGTCAGGCCCCCGGCGCTACGCAGGGCGTCAAGAAACCAGAGGTAGGAGACCTGCCGCGCCTCGGCCGCCCAGGCGCCGCGTGGAACGAGGCGGGCGAACTCGCGCGCCCCGCGCGTGCGCAGGTTACGCACGATCCAGCTCTCCAGCGTCTGGGAGTCCCACTCGTCGGCCTTGGGCGCCGTCCAGGGCGCCTGCGCCGGCACGGTGTTCATCTCGCGGTCCCAGCGTCGCTGCAGGAGCAGGAGCTCGATCAGGGCCAACGGCGGCAGGCGCGGCACGGCGCCGGTGAAGCTCACCAGCTTGCCGAACATCTGCATGATCGTCCTGCCGGCGTCGTACTGGCTGTAGAGCGCCACGCCATGCCTCGCCGCCTCGGCCACCAGGACGTCGTGGCCTGCGCCCACCCACTGTCCGCCGAGATCGCCGACGCGCCCGGCCACCGTCGTGGGCTTCAGCCGCCCGCCGACCCGGTCCTTCGCCTCGAGCACGATCACCGAGCGGCCCTGTGTCGTAAGGTCGAGCGCCGCCTTCAGTCCGGAGGCGCCGGCTCCGATCACGATCACGTCGGCGGAGCGGACCTCTTCGCTCACAGCTCGGCCACCGCCTGGATCTCGATCAGGATCTCGGGCGTGAGCAGGGCCTTGACCCGCACGGCGGTCGTGCCGGGCCGGATGCCGGGCATGACCTCCTCTTTGGCGGCGAGGACGTCGACGGCGTCCTCCATGAAGGTGCGGGGCTCAGGGCCTTCGACGAGATACCAGGTAAGGCTGACCAGGTTCTCCGGGCCGCCTCCGGCCAGGTCGAGCACGGCCCGAATGTTGCGGAACGCCTGCCGGGCCTGGGACTTCAGCCCGCCCTCGACGATGCGGTGGTCCTCGCCCATGCCGGTCTGGCCGGCGATGTAGAGCGTGCCGCCACGCCGGACGGCTTCGGAAAGCCCGTAAGGATCCAGCAACGGCTTCATCGCCGGGCGCGTGATGTACTTGGTCAGCATCTCATCCCCCCACGTGTATTTGTTGGCGGAGAGCTTAGCAGATCACGGCGCGTAGGTCGTCACGCAGGACGAAGGTCGTTCAACTGCTGCAACCAGGGGTGAGCCTGCCCATGGGTGGCCTCGATGGCCCAGCGGAGCCAGGTGCTCTGGGCCCGGGCGAGCAGCGGGGCGGCGACGGCGAAGTCCGTCTCGTCCTTCGGCCGGGGCGCTTTGGCCTTGTAGAAGAGTTGGATTTCCGGAGCGAGCAGCGGGATCCCCTCCGCGTCGGGCGCGCCGAGCTCGGCGATCGGGCGGCGGATGGCGGGGTTACGGCGGGAGCGCCAGTCTCCGCCTTCGCTCTCGTCGAGCATGAGCTGCAGCGCCCACGGGGAGTCGGCGGCCCGGCGACACCAGATGTCATGGATCGGCTCGGCAAGCGTCTCGCCGACAGGCCAGGGGCGCAGACGGCCCGGCGGGTCGGCGGCCCAGCAGTCCCAATCGCCGAGATGGCGCCGAAGGGCTGTCTGATCTCGGCGCAGGACGAGGACGTCGATATCCCCATGGCGCCGAAAAGGTCGACCGACGAACCGCTCGATGGCGTAGCCGCCGGCAAGCCACCAGGAAAACGGCGCGCCAAGGAAGACCCTCGCAACATCCTCAGGGCTCAGGGGCGACCAGGGCTTTTCGTGTTCCTGCGGCATCCGTCGCAATCGGTGCGCCGGCGTCCCGCCGGCTCTTTTCTTATTGAATCTACCTGTTCGCAGTAGATGTGTGTGGGAAAAGAAGAGCCGGCGGGACGCCGGCACACCGAAGATACGCAGAGTTTTCCCTCAACGATCCCCGGCTGAACGCGTCGCCAGTTCGCGGAAGTAAAGCGTGGTCATCCACGACGTTTCCTCGATCACCTGGTCCTCGTCGAGGCCGGGATCTTCGAGGATCATCTCGATCATGGCGTAGGTGGTCTCTTCGGACAGGCGCACCGCTGTCCAGAGGCGCTCGTCACTGACCTCTGGGTAAGCGTGCCGGATCATGGAGAAATGACGGTCGAGGACCTTGTTTTGAGAGTCGACGCGGACCTCCCGCAGCACCGGGAGTGCGCGGATGGCGCGCAGGATCCACATGCCGCCGGGCTGGGCGCGGGTAACCGCAATCAGCCGCTTGCGCAGGGTGATGCTCTTGCCGACGGCCTCCTCGAGGCCGGAAACGACCGATCCGCCCTGCTCCATCCAGGCGATAAACACCTCGTCCTGGGCGTCCATCAGGCGACGCGCGAGCTCCGCGAGCAGGGCGTACTTGTTGGGGAAATACCGGTAGAGGGCCGGCGGGGTGAGGCCTGCGCGTTCGCACACCAGGTTCGTCGTCAGCCGCTCGAACCCGACCTCCGCCAGCAGGGCGCCGGCGGTGGCCAGGATCGCTTCAAACGTGTCCTTGCCCCTCCGACGGGACGGCAGGGACTTCGCATCCAGCGACGGCGCCGAAACGGTTTCGTTCGCCATCGAAGGTCCTCGCCGGGGCTACTCCAGCCGGCTCAGGCGGCGCGCCGTATCCGAGCCAGCTTGGCGACCGGCTCCTGCGGGCCGGCGGCCTTGACCACGGCGAAGGCGTCATCGGCGCGATCGATGGCGTTGTCGATGTCGGCTTCAGTCATTGCCGCGCAGATGAACATGTTGTGCCAGGGGTGGAAGTAGACGCCGCGCTTGAGCATGGCGTTGTTCCACAGATAGCCCTTCGAGTAGCCGGGATCGTCGTCGAACATGATCAGCGGGGTCTGGGCCGGCCCGGTCTGGCGCAGGGCGAAGCCGTGACGCCCCGCCGCCTGGTCCAGGCCTCTGCGCAGCCTCTCGCCCAGGGCAATGGTGCGCTCGAGGTAGTCGCTCTCGTGGATCAGCTTCATGGTGACGACGCCGGCGGCCATGGCCGCGGCCGCAAACCAGTAAGAGCCGGTGGTGAAGATCGTCCCCGCGGCCTGGCGGCAGCTGTTGGAGCCGAGCAGCGCCGAGATTGGGTGACCGTTGGCGATGGCCTTGCCCCAGGCGGAGAGGTCAGGCTTCACCCCGACAAGCGACCAGCTGCAGTCCCGGGCCAGGCGGAAGCCCGCGCGAACATCGTCGACGATGAGGAGGGCGCCATGCTCGTCGCACAGCTCACGCGCACGACGGGCGTAGTCGGGCGAGGGGAGCTGCTGGTCGATGAAGGTGTCGTGCTTGATCGGCGAGGCGAAGATCGCAGCCAGATCCGGACCCGCCTCGCGCACGGCGGCCTCCAGGCTCGCCACGTCGTTATATTCGCAAAACACCTGGTTGGCCTGGTCGGAGGGGGCCGTTCCGGCCTTGACCGGCGTGCACCACGGCGCGGCGCCGTGATAGGCGCCCTTGGCCCGGACGATGACGTTCTTCCGCGTATGGGCGCGGGCGACCATCATCGCCATGGTGGTGGCGTCCGTGCCGTTCTTGCAGAACATCGCCCAGTCGGCATGGGAGACCTGGGCGGTCATGGCCTCGGCCAGCTCGACCATGGCCGCGCCCGGCCCGGTCATGGCGTCGCCGAGCTTCAGCTGATCCACATAGGCCTTGTTGATCGCCTCGTGACCGTAGCCGAACAGGTTAGGGCCATAGCCGCACATGAAGTCGATGTACTGGTTGCCATCGACGTCCCAGAGGTAGGCGCCTTCCGCCTTGCCGAAGAACTGGGGATAGTCGTCGGGGAGCATGGCCACCGATTGGTGGCCGTACATGCCGTTCGGGATGACCGCCTGGGCCCGTTCGCGCAGGGCCCGGTCCTCACTGTTCGTCCAAGCCATGTTGCACCCTTAGGATAGTTTCGACTACCTTACGGCCGCACACCTTTCCGTCAAGAGGCGAACGGAACGGTGCGAGGAGAAGGGGCCGAGTGGATACTGCACTGCTGGCGGTGGGCCTGACCACCCTGGACATCGTGGCGCGTCCGATCGAGGAGCTGACGCGGACCGAACGGGCCAGCCTGATCGAGGGGATTGTCTGCGCGCCGGCGGGCACGGCGGGCGGGGCGGCGATGGTCGCTGCGCGCCTTGGGACGCCGACCTCGATCCTGGGCGCCATCGGCGACGACCTGAACGGCCGCTTCGTGCGCGCGGGCTTCGAGGCATTGGGCGTCGACACGAGCCTGCTGGCCACGCGCCCGGGCAAAACGACGTCCACCACGTTGCTCACGGTGGAGGCGAGCGGCCGGCGGTCGAGCTTCCATGCCCCCGGCGCGGGCGCGTCGGCGGAGGTGGACGAGGCGGCCCTGGGCGCCGCGCGCCGCGCGCGTTTCTTGCACTACGGCGGGGTCGGCGGCCAGGCTCTGGACGGCGGCCCGGGGGCGGAGCTGCTGAAGACCGCCAAGGACTTCGGCGCCATCGTGACGTGCGATCTCATCTCGCCGCGCCGCTCGGCGCCTGAGGAGCTGAAGCGGCTGCTGCCGCACGTGGACTATTTCATGCCGAGCGCCGCCGAGGCCGTATTCCTGACCGGGAGCGAGGACATGGAGGCGGCGATCGACCAGTTCCTCGCCTGGGGCGCGGGGGCGTGCATCATCAAGGACGGGAGGCGCGGATCGCTTGTCGCGATCGGAGGCGCCCGCCGGAGGCTGCCAGCCCACGCCATCGAGCCGATCGACACCACCACCTGCGGCGATTCCTTCTGCGCCGGCTTTATCTCCGCCCTCGCTCGGGGCTGGGCGCCGCTGGACGCGTGCCGGTTCGCCACGACCACGGCGGCACTGGTGGCCCTGGGCCTTGCGACGCTTGGCAAGCTTCAGGGATTCGAAGAGACGGCCGAGGCGATGCGCAGCATGACGATGGGAGAGGTTTGATGGACGCGACCGAGATGGAGCTTCGGGAACAGCTCGTCCACATCATGAAGGCGATGGACGCCCGTGGCCTCAACCGCGGCACCTCCGGCAACGCCTCGGTGCGCCACGGCGAGGATATGCTGATCACCCCAACCGGGGTTCCGCCGGCCCAGTTGCACGCTGACCAGATCGTTCTGGTGCGCGCAGACGGGACCTGGTCTGCCGATGGCGCCCGCCCCTCCAGCGAATGGCAGATGCACAGCGGAATCCTGCTGCGCCGCCCCGACGTCAACGCCGTGGTCCACTGCCATTCGCGCCACGCGACCATCCTGGCCTGCGCCGGACGGGAGATCCCATCGATGCACTACATGGTGGGGGTAAGCGGAGGGGCGAGCGTGCCCGTGGCGCCCTACGCCACCTTTGGCTCGGTGGAGCTGGCCGAGGCCACCGTCGAGGCGCTCGGCGGCCGCTTCGCCGCCTTGCTGGCCAATCACGGCCAGATCGCCATCGCCCGCAACCTCTCGCGCGCCCTGGCGATCGCCGAGGAGATTGAGGAGCAGGCGGCGATCTACTGGGGAACCCTCGCCATCGGAGGTCCCAACCTCCTGGACGAGGCCGAGATGGCGCGGGTGCTGGCCAAGTTCAGGACCTACGGCCAGCAGGGCAGGGGGAAGGACTAGGGGCAGGCGATCGCTCGGCAACTTTCCCCATTTGCCGCCCCTAAACCCGTCATCCCGGGCCGTAGCGACACCCGCGAAATGCGGGGGGAAGCGAGGACCCGGGACCCAGGGCCACGCCAGCGGCACTGCGGTTCGCAAACCCAGGCTCCCGCCACAGTCCCCTAGGTCCCAGGTCTCCACTCCGCTCCGCTTCGTGTCGCCCGGGATGACGAGATTAAGGGAGCGGCTTGCACAACCCGCTGTTCCCCTCGACGCCCGTTTTGTCACGCTCGGGAGGGGCTTGTTTCCATAGTCGGAACTAGCCATAGCTAAAACTAACTTATGAATGAGGCCGCGCGGGGCGGCCCAGCCGCGAGCGGCGGTCAGGAACGGGGTTCTAAAAAAATTGGTTAATCAAGGGGTTGGTGCGTCTTTGCGCGCCTGTCTGAAGGCGAGTGCGGCCGGTGTGGTGCTGGCGATCGGGGGGCTGAGCGTAGCCGAAGCCCAGACGGCGCCTGCGTCCGCGACCGGCACTCAGGTCGAGGAGATCACCGTCACCGCAGAGCGGCGCACGGAGAACATCCAGAGCGTGCCCGTGTCGGTGCAGGCGATCTCGTCGCGCGAGCTCACCGCCCTGGGCATCAAGCAGACCCAGGACATCGGCCAGATCACGCCCAACGTCACCATCGCCAACCCCGAGGGCGCCGGGAACCAGCCGCTGATCACCATCCGCGGCATCGGCCTCAACGACTTCGATTCCAACAATGCCGGTCCCAACGGCATCTACACCGACGATGTCTACATCAGCGCCCCGTCGGCTCAGGCCTTCGCGATGTTCGACCTTTCCCAGGTCCAGGTGCTGAAGGGTCCACAGGGGACGCTGTACGGACGCAATACGAGCGGCGGCGCCCTGGTCTTCACTTCCAACAAGCCGACCGATCAGTATACCGGTGACTTCCACCTCGAATACGGCAACTTCAACACGATCTACCTCGTGGGCGCGGTCGGCGGGCCGATCACCAGCAACCTCGATGGACGCATCGCCGTCGTCTACAATCATTCCGACGGATACATGTGGAACGACCTGAACAATACGCCGGCGTCCGGAACGAACAGCGAGGCGCTCCGGATCTCGCTCCTCTACAAGCCGACGGACAATCTGCGGGTCTCGTTCATCTCGACGACCGGCTACGAGCGAAACCTGCCGACGGAATACGGCCACATCGGCACTTTCGTCCCGGGCACGCAGAACACGCCGTCGCCCACGGTCTGCTCCCCAGCGCAGGCATTCGCCGGCGGTTGCGTCGACCTCTACGGCTACGGGACTCCCACGACGCCCTCGAGCTTCTGGCACGGGAAATGGAGCCGCACCGAGGATCTGCAGGTCCTCAATCAGATCGACATGCTGCGCGCCGACTACACAATGGGCCGCATCACCCTGACGTCGATCTCGTCCTACCAGTACAACTGGAAGTTCTTCCCCGAGAACAGCGATGGCGGGCCAGACCAGGTCCTCGCCGTCGACTATGGCGTGCGCTCGACCACGTGGACCCAGGAATTCCGGGCAGCGGAAAACGAGAAGAATTACAACTGGGTTCTGGGCGCTTACTATCTGCACGAGCACCTGCGCCAGAACCAGCCGCTCTACCTCTTCTTTTTCGGCGACGAATTCGGCGGTTTCGGCGTCCCTCCGGGACCTGGAGCGTTCGACGGCATCGCCCAGCGTTCGTTCGACAACAGCCTGCAGGTGACGGACTCGGCGGCGGTCTATGGCCAGGGCGACTACAACCTCGGTCGGCTGACCCTGACCCTGGGCGGGCGCTTCACCTATGAACGCAAGACCTTCGACTACGACGGTTCGACCCAGTTCCAGGACGGCGGAACCGGGAACTACGGGCCTATCCAGGACATCATCCTGGCCAACGAGGCTCAGTCGGCCGCCAACTTCACCTGGCGGGCCGCTCTTTCGTACCACTTCACCGATGACATCATGGGCTACGCCAGCGCCGCGACGGGCTTCAAGAGCGGCGACTTCAACGGCAGCTTCCTGAGCAACATCGAACAGCAGGCCCTGCTGCAGCTCCAGCCGGTCAAGCCTGAATACGTCACCGCCTACGAGATCGGCGTCAAGACGGCCTTCTTCGACCACCGCGTCGTGTTCGATGCGGCGCTGTTCTACAACGACTATCGCGACGAGCAGATCTTCGCGAGCGTGCCGCAGCTGATCAACACGTCACTGGGACCGATCGAGCAGACCACCCAGATCCTGGCGAACGCCCACAAGGCTCACACCGAGGGCCTGGAGCTCGACGCCACCGCGCGGCCGTTCCGTGGGCTGACGGTCGAGCTGCAGCCGGCGTTTCTGCAGGCCAAGCTCGACCAGGCGGGCCTGCCTCTGTTTGCCGGGGCGTCGTCGCTCGACGGCAAGCAGCTGGCCAATGCGCCCCATTTCACGTTCGTGGCGACGGCCCAGTACGTGGCGCCGCTGCCCAATGGCGACGACATCAGCTTCCGCTGGAACTCCGACTACCGGAGCCACGAGTTCTTCGACTCGACCAACGATCCGTACATCCAGCAGAACGCCTACTGGCTGCACAACCTCAACATCGACTATCAGAGCCACAAGGGCTGGTCGGCGGGGATCTACATCCGCAACCTGAGCAACACCCAGTACGCCTTGACCTCGACCGACCTGACCAGTCCGTTCGGCCTGCTCACGCCGGTGCTGGGAATGCCGCGGACTTTCGGCGTCGAGCTCAACTATCACTACTAGGCTGACCGCGATCGTGGCGCGGGACTGAGCGGGAGGCGCGAGCATCGTGACGAGCAACCAAGGGGCGCTCGCGCCTGAACTGGCGACGCGGTTCGAACCTCTCGTGGCCGCGGGTCCGGCCCCGCGCGCCGCTCCGCCGGGGGCGGTCTTCGCCGCGCTCACCATGGGCTGCGTCGCTCTGTTGATGCTCGGCGTCCAGCCCGCGGTCCTGGGGGCGCTGCTGTCGGCTCACCGCCTCACCGTGGGTCAGCTGACCCAGGCGGCCACTGTGGAGATGCTGGCTCTCGGTATCGTCTCGGGGACCATGGCTGGGGTGCTGCAGCACCGCCGCCTACGCCTGTGGGGCGCGGTCGGGTGCCTTGGTCTCGTCCTCGCCAACATCGCCGGCTTCGCCGCCAGCGGCGAAGCCTTCGTCGCCAGCCGTGGCCTGGCCGGCGCGGCGGGCGGGATCCTCGTGTGGATCGTCAGCGGCGTGATCGCCCGGCACCCGACGGCGGTGCGGTTGGCGGCGCTCTTCGCGGGCGCACAGTCGATCAGCCAGGCCGCTCTGGCCGCTGCGCTCCCATTGATCGCCATTGCGCTCGGGGCGAACGCGGGCGTCGCGACACTCGGGACCTGCGCGGTCCTCTGCGCCTTCCTGTTGTTCGCAATCCCATCGGACCTGCCCGACCTTCCAAGGCCGGAGCCTGGCCAGGGCGCGCTGAGCCTGCAGGGGGTGTTCGGGCTCCTGGCCGCCTTCCTGATGATGGCCGCCATCGTCGGCGTCTGGGTCTTCGCCGACGAACTCGCCCGAATGGACGGCGCCAGCCCGACCCTGGCCTCGGCCGCAATCGCTGCATCCCTGGCGATGCAGGTGGCCGGGGCCCTGTTCATGGTCGTCGTGGGTCCCAAGGCGCCGCCCGGCCGCAGCTACATCGCCGTGGCCGCCGGCTTCCTCGTCGTCGTGGCACTCATCGCCTGGACGCATGGAGGCGTCGCCTTCATGGCCGCCGCCCTGTTGCTCGGCTTCCTGTGGAACATCGCCCTGTCGCTCTCGACGCCGCTGCTGATCCAGATCGACCCCACCCGGCGCGCCGCGATGTTGGCCGCGGGAGCTCAACTGCTGGGCGGCAGCGCCGGGCCGATGATCACGGGGTTCTTCGCCAGCGACGCGGACGTGCGGCCGATCCTTGCGCCTGCCGCGCTCCTTTTTGTGGGGGTCATCGTCTGCGGCGCGATCGCCATACTGCCGCGCCGGACCCGGGCCAACTGACACGCGGCGCCTCTGGCGGCCCCGTTGGGGAACGTGTACGGGATTCCCAAATTTGAGCCTTAAAGGGAGGAATACCCAATGCGTGAAGCCGTGATCGTCTCCTATGCCCGGACGGGCTTGGCCAAGTCGGGCCGGGGCGGGTTCAACATCACGCCGACCGTTTCCATGGCGGCTCACGCGGTCAAGCATGCGGTTGAGCGTTCGGGCGTCGAGAAGGCGGCGGTGGAAGACTGCTTCATCGGTAACGTCGCCCACGGATCGGGCAACCTCGGCCGCCAGACGGCCCTGCTCGCGGGCCTGCCGATCACCACCTCGGGCGTGACCGTGAACCGGTTCTGCTCCTCGGGTTTGCAGACCATCGCCATGGCCGCCAACTACATCCGCGAGGACCAGGCGGACGTGGTCGTCGCCGGCGGCGTGGAGTCGATCAGCTTCCCGGGCGGCGGCGTGGGCCAGGGCAACAACGACCCGCGTCTGACCGAGATGTATCCCGACATCTTCATGCCGATGATCGACACGGCCGACATCGTGGCCGAACGCTATAAGGTCAGCCGGGAATACCAGGACGAATTTTCGCTGGAATCCCAGCGTCGCATGGCCGCCGCCCAGCAGGCCGGCAAGTTCCGCGACGAGATCGTGCCGATGAAGACCAAGATGAAGCTGGTCAACAAGGACACCAAAGAAGAAAGCATCGTCGACTACACGGTCGACCGCGACGAGTGCAATCGTCCGGACACGACCTATGAAGGTCTAGCGAAGCTGCAGCCGGTGCGCGGCCCGGGCAAGTACATCACCGCCGGCAACGCTTCGCAGCTTTCCGATGGCGCGGCCGCCGTGGTGATCATGGAAGCCAAGGAAGCCGAGCGCCGTGGCCTCAAGCCGCTGGGCCTGTTCAAGGGCTGGGCCGTCGCCGGCTGCAAGCCTGACGAGATGGGCATCGGCCCGGTCTTCGCCGTGCCCCGCCTGCTCGAGCGCCACGGCCTGAAGGTCGAGGACATCGACTTGTGGGAGCTGAACGAGGCGTTCGCCAGCCAGTGCCTCTACAGCCGCGACACGCTGGGCATCGATCCGGAGAAGTACAACGTCAACGGCGGCTCGATCTCCATCGGCCACCCCTTCGGCATGACCGGCGCGCGCCTCGCGGGCCACGTGCTGCAGGAAGGCCAGCGCCGGGGCAACGTGAAGCACGCGGTAGTCACCATGTGCATCGGCGGCGGCATGGGCGGCGCGGGCCTCTTCGAGGTCTTCTGATCTGGCGATTGCGGAGGGGGTGGGCGCGGCCTTCCCCCTCCGTCTCGGCCGCTGCGCGGGCCGATCCGCCTCTCCCATGAAGGGGGAGGAAAGCGATAAGATCTTGAAGCGAAACGCGCTCTCCTTCTCCTCCTGTGGAAGGTGGCTGACAGCCGATGGCGGTCAGCCGGATGGGGGAGGCCGCGTCCCGACAGTTGGCGGCCTTGCTTCTGCGTGGCGCCGCTTTCCGCCCGGGTGAATCGTGGTTAGGGAACCTTACATTCCCTGGGGAGATGGTAACGCGTGTCCGAAGCCGCCGTTGAGCTAACGCCCGAGACTCCGCTCGCGGAGGGCGGCCAGGCGCTGGCGGAGGCTGAGGCCGCCTACGACAAGTTCGTATGGGACAACCTTCCGCGTAACTTCGCCGGACACTTCCTGCACGGCATGCTGGGCATGACCGGCTTTCGCCTGGTCAACAGCCTCACCATCATGCCCGCCTATCTGAGCATGCTGTCGGGAGGCTCGGCCCTGGTCGTGGGCCTCGGCCAATCGCTGCAGCAGTTGGGCGGCATCGTCTCGCCGGTGATCGGGGCGACGCAGATCGAGCACCGAAAGAAGGTGCTCCCCGTGTCCATGCTGATGGGCACCCTGATGCGCGTGCAGATCCTGGGCATGGGCGTCGCCGGCTTCTTCCTGCACGGCAAGCCGCTGCTGTTCACGGTCCTCGCCTTCCTGTTCCTCCTGGGTATCTTCCAGGGCGCCCAGGGCGTCGCCTTCCAACTGCTGCTAGCCAAGGTGATCCCGATCACGCGTCGCGGCGCCCTGCAGGCGTTGAGGAATGTGACGGGGGGCGCGATCGCGGCCGCCCTCGCCTGGTGGGCCGGGGCCTACCTGATCCAGAAGAATATCTTCGGCAACGGCTACGGCGTCACCTTCCTGGTCGCCTTCGTTCTCACCAGCGCGGGCCTCACTGCCCTTTCGCTCCTGATGCGCGAACCCATCCCGCCGACGGTGCGGACCAAGACCCGCCTCATGGCGAGGGTGCGCGAGTTCCCGGCCCTTTTCCGTGAGGACCCGAGCTTCGTCTACTTCATGATCGCCCAGACGCTGGCCACGGCGGGCCGGGTCGCCGCGCCATTCTACATCCTCTACGCCGGCCACTCGATGAAGCTCAATGGCGCCAACATCGGCCTGCTGTCGTTGATCTCTCTGGGCTCCGACACCCTGACGAACATGATCTGGGGGCTCACTGGCGATCGTTTCGGTTTTCGCTTCACCTTCATTGTCGCTCTTGTCGTCTGGGTGGCCGGGACGGTGCTGTTGATGGCCGCCCCCAGTCTCAATCACTTCGCCTTTGGCGGATTCACGCCGGGGACCCGCATCCTGATTTTCGCGGCCTTCTTCGCCCTGGGCGCGTCGCAGTCCGGATTCCTCATGAGTTCGCAGACCATGGTTCTGGAGTTCGGCACGCGCGAGGACATCCCGATGCGGCTGGCGCTCACGGCGACGGCTCAGGGGACCATGAACGCGGCCGGGCCCATCCTCGGCGGCCTGGTGGCCGAGACCCTGGGTTTCCAGACCCTGTTCGCGACGTCGGCGACGATGCTCGCGATCTCCCTGGTCGTGCTGCTCACCAAGGTCGAGGAGCCCCGGTTCCGCAAACGCGACGCCTGAAGGGCTCGGCGCACCAGGTATCGGCGCTGAGCGCGTCGGAATTAAATTTTCAGTAATTTCGTCTCGATATTGAATCAGTGCATTTCCGAACGCAACATTTCGGGCGCTGAAGACAAAGGCACGCCTGGGACACGGTCCCGCGCACAGCGCCAACGAACGAGGGGGATATGAGAGACATTCTTTCGCGCGCTGCAGGCAGCGCGCCCGGGACACCGGCGGATCTCGCCTTCATCGACGTCTCGCGAGGCGGCGACGAGATGCTCAGGAACATCCTGATGGCTGTCAGGAAGCACCTTGGCATGGACGTCGCCTACATCGCGGAGCTCGCGGACGGGGCCTGGGTCCTTCGAAACGTCGAGGGCGAGGCGCATCCGGCCGGCGAGCTCTACTGCCGGCACATCCTCGAGGGCCGCCTGCCGCAACTGATGGCCGACACGGCCCAGTTCGAGCTGGCGCAGAGCCTGGCGATCACCACGCTCGGTCCAGTCGGCGCCCATCTGGGTATCCCCATCCGCGGCGAGGAAGGGGAGGCGCTGGGTATGCTCGGGTGTCTGAGTCAGGTCGCCAAACCCACCCTCGGCGAGCCAGAGCTTCAGGTCATGCGCGTGTTTGCCGATATCGCCGCGACGCATGTTCGCCGACGCGTGGAAGGCGAGCGCCGGTTTCAGGAAAGGCGCTGCAAGGTCAGGGCGCTGATCGCGGACGGGGCCTTCTCAATGGCCTACCAGCCGATCTGGGACCTCGGGTCCAGGCGCGTGATGGGTTTCGAGGCCCTGTGCCGGGTTACGGAAGAAGCGACCGAGTTTCCTGAAAGCTTCTTCCGCGAGGCCGCGGAACTCGGATGCGAGAACGAGCTCGAGGTCGCCGTGATCCGGCGCGCCGTGAAGGCGCTGCGGGTGCTCGAACCCGATCTCTATCTCGCGGTGAATGCGTCGCCGCGGACGGTCCTCTCAGGCGCCCTGGCGGAACTGAAGGGGACGGCGCCCCTCCACCGAATGGTCCTGGAACTCACCGAGCACGACGCTGTCGAGGACTACGTCGCCCTGGACAAGGCGCTTGGGCCCCTGCGCGCCGAGGGCCTTCGCATCGCCGTGGATGACGCCGGCGCCGGCTATGCGAGCCTTCGCCACATCGTGCGGCTCAAGCCGGACATCGTGAAGCTGGACATGAGCCTGACGCGCCACGTGGATGCAGACCCTTCGCGGCAGGCGCTGGCCTCGGCCATGTCGATGTTCTGCTCGAGGATTCAGATCGTGCTCGTCGCGGAGGGCATCGAGAGCTGGGCCGAACTGGACACGCTTCGGGGACTGGGCGTGCCGACGGGGCAGGGGTTTCACCTCGGCCGACCCACAGCGCTGCCGACCGCACGCAAGCTCGCCCGCCGCGCCGACGCCGCCTTCTCTCATCCCTGATTGACCGTTCAGGGCGTCGCGGCATCGTGAGGCTCTGGCCTTATGCGTTGACGGACATGGCCTCGCGGTAGGGGGCCAGGTCCCAGCCCGGGTACCGGGCCTGGGCGCGCTGGAGTGTGAGCGGCGTCCAGAAGGGGTGGCCCGGACGCGGCACGCCGAAACAGGCCAGCTGCTCGGGCGTGGCGTGATCGAAGATGCGGGCCCAGGGCTTGGTGTGGTGGAAGGCCCAGGCGTGAAATCCGATCGAGTCATTCCCCGCCCGCTTGAAGCAGGTCATCAGGGCGTAGCGGCGCCCGCCCGGGGCGGTGAGGTTGGACCCGCGGTGATAGACGTCGATGGCGTAGGGGAAGACCGATCCAGCACGTGCGGCGCTGGAGCGCTCGTGGGGTCGGAGCGCCTGCTGGAGGCGGGCGTGGGCGTCCCCGTCGCGGGAAAGGGACGCTTCAGGTCCGGCGATCCGCTCGCTGTCGGGGCGGCGGACATAGCGCATCGGCCCGTGGGCGTCGGTGACGTCGGTGAAATAGCAGAGGATGGTCACCGAATTGAGCGCCGCATCCTCCGCCGGCGCGACCAGGGTGTGGTTGGCGAAGTCGGTATGCAGCGGCTGGTCGTAGTCGGCCTCGCCGGTGAATTTGGCCCAGGCCTGACACTGATAGACATGGACGTCGTCGGTCTCGAGCGCCGCCTTGGCGAACCGGATCAACGCGGGGTGTACGCCGATAAGATTGAGCGCCGGCGAGCAGTCCAGCGGCACCGGCGCAACGCCCTTGAACTGGGCGGGGTGGAAGCGACCGATCTCGCTTCCTCCCTTGTGGTCGAGAGCTTCCTGGTCGCCCTCGGCGCGGCCGAAGACTGCGTCGAAGTCGCGCACTACGGCCGCGACCTCATCGGGCGTGAAGAAGTCCTCGATCAGCACGCCGCCATCCCGCCGCCAGGCGTCGAGATGCTGGGGGGTGAAGCGTTGGCTCATGAGGGCATCCTTTATTCCTGTCCGAGCCTATCCGGGGCATGGCTGTGACAAAAGATCGGCATTGATCGGAACCGTCGTTCGCCTGAAGCGGAGAGTTGGGCTATAGGGCGCCTCGCCGCACAGACCGCTCGTCGCGGGGCGGTTCGACTGGATTGTAACAGAGGTTTCCCATGCGCATCGGTGTTCCCAAGGAGATCAAGACCCTGGAGTTCAGGGTCGGAGCCACTCCGGGGGTCGTGCAGCGACTGGTGCGCGAAGGTCACGAGGTCGTCATCGAGTCCGGAGCCGCGGCCGGCATCGGGATCTCCGACCAGACCTACCGCGACGTCGGCGCGGAGATCCTGCCGGACGCGGACGCGGTGTTCGAGACCGCC
Organism: Caulobacteraceae bacterium; assembly: GCA_036488995.1. GTDB lineage: Bacteria > Pseudomonadota > Alphaproteobacteria > Caulobacterales > Caulobacteraceae > Acaudatibacter. Next base: position 43,013 of record DASXGQ010000229.1, on the reverse strand, counting down.
GACATGATTGTGAAGGTAAAGGAGCCGCAGGCGGTCGAGATCGCCCGCCTCAAGCCCCGGCATGTCCTGTTCACCTATCTCCACCTGGCGGCCGATCCCCATCAGGCCAAGGGGCTCATGGCTTCGGGCTGCACGGCCATCGCCTACGAGACCATTTCCGATCGTTTGGGACGGCTGCCCCTGCTGGCGCCGATGAGCCAGGTCGCCGGGAGGATGGCGGTGGACGTGGGCGCCTACAACCTGCTCAAGCCGGCGGGCGGACGCGGGATGTTGCTGGGCGGCGCGCCGGGCGTGTTGCCGGCGCGGGTGCTCATCCTGGGCGGCGGCGTCTCTGGCAAGCACGCAGCGGAGATGGCGGTTGGCCATGGCGCCGACGTGACGCTCTACGACATCAATGCTCAGCGGCTGGAGCAACTGGACGATCAGTTCGGAGGCCGCCTGAAGACCTGCTACTCGACCCACGACCTCGTCCTCGAGGCTCTCCCGACCGCCGACCTCGTGATCGGTTGCGTGCTCATCCCGGGCGCCGCGGCTCCCAAGCTGGTCAGGCGCGAAGACCTCCAAAGCATGCGCGCCGGTTCGGTCCTCGTGGACGTGGCGATCGACCAGGGCGGCTGCTTCGAGACCAGCCACCCGACCACCCATGCGGATCCGACCTTCGTCGTCGATGACGTGATCCATTATTGCGTGGCCAACATGCCCGGCGCCGCCCCGCTCACCTCGACCTATGCGCTTAGCGCCGCGACCGCGCCCTACATCTCGGCCCTCGCCGCCAAGGGGCCGGAGGGGGCCTTCGCCGACGACCCCGGCTTCGCCGAAGGCCTCAATATCAAGAGCGGCCGCATCACTCACCCGGCCGTGGCCCGCGACCTCGGCTTCAACTGAGGCGGATCACCACCTGAGACAGCCGGAGGACGCAGCTGCGTCCTCCGGACGCCAGCCTGGTCGACACCAGGGCCGCCTCGCCCTCGGTCGCGTTCCGCGCCCGGGCGAAGACGCTAGCAACGCCAGGGTTCCTGGAACGTAACGTTATTTCCAGCGTGAAACCGTTTGAAATATAACGCAAATCCCTGTTGACATGGTCAGACAGGGTGACCGATCCTCCTTTCAAATAATCGTCACGAGTGTCTCAGCCGACCGAAGAGGCGGGATGAGCGCCGAGGGAGGAATGCATGAAGATAACCTCCACCCGAGGTGTGTCTGCGCTCGCCCTGATTGCGGCGGGAGCCCTTCTCTCGGCTCCGGGCGGAGCCTTCGCGCAAACCGCCGCGGCCGCCGCGCCGGTCGCCACCGCGCCTTCCGCCGCCGCGACGGTGGGTGAGGTGGTGGTCACCGCCGAGAAGCGCGAGCAGAACCTGCAGTCCGTACCGGTCGCCGTCACCGCTTTCACGGCGAAGGACCGGGATCTGAAGGGTATCGAGTCGCTGCAGGACCTCAGCGATTACACGCCCGGATTGCAGTTCAACACCCTCACCAACCGGCCCTACATCCGTGGCATCGGCCGCGACACGGACAACCTGGCCACCGAGTCCGGCGTGGCGATCTACCAGGATGGCGTCTACTTCGGCGCCAACGCCTCGACGCTGCTGCAACTCGACTCGCTGTTCTTCCCTCAGATCGAAGTCCTGCGCGGACCGCAAAGCACCCTGTACGGTCGCAATGCCGACGGGGGCGCAATCAACTTCACCGGTCGGCAACCGACCGACACCCTCTATGCCGAAATGCGGGCCGGCTACGACAATTATGACAAGAAGTGGATCGAAGGGGTAATCTCCGGCCCCATCGCTCACGGCCTCGATTTCATGATTGGTGCGAACTACACCGATCAACTTGGGGGATACTACAGAAACCTCAATGGACCCCCGGAGGGCGGCAGCGTCGTCCAGGGCGGCAACGGCAACAGCTTCCACGTCGAAGCGCGGCTCAAGGCCCACTTCAGCGACAAGCTCGACGGCTGGCTGAAGTTCGCCACGAACGGATTCGACACCAGTTTCCACACGACGGCCGAGCAGGGGCCCCTGGCGCAACAGGAGTTCCAGACCACTTCGCTTAGCCCCAACGCCTTCTTCGGCTTGTGCGGCCTTCCTGGCGGCGCCGGCGGCCTGGGATGCGCCTTCTCGCCCGACAAGATCGTTCCAGGCAGCGTGGTGCTCGGCGCCAACACGCCAACGACCAATCCGGCGAACAGCGATATCCGCACGTTTGACGCCGACTTCAGGAGCCATTCACGTCTCACGGAGAACTATGTCTTCGCCGGCAATCTCACCTACCACTTTGACAAGATGGACCTGAAGTGGACGGGAGGCTGGCAAACCTTCAACTATTACCTGAACTATCCGTACTCGACGACAGGAACCAGCCTCAGCGTCGAATCCTTCCAGCTCCAGGGACCGGCAGGAAGCAATCTGACGATCGATCCGGCCCAGACTCAGGTCAGCTTCATCGAGAAGGAAACGTTCTTCAGCAATGAACTGGATCTGACCTCGACCGGAAACGGGCCGGTCCAGTGGATCGCAGGACTGTACTGGTACCACGAAGTCTACAGTCAACCCGTAAACGTCCTCGAGCCCAACCAGCCGCAGATCTTCGCGCCGGTGAACGGGGCGGCGAATCCGGTGGGTTGCATCTATTGTGAATACACGCATCTGGACGCGGATTCCTACGCCGGATTCGCCCAGGTCGATTGGAAGATCATCCCGACGGTGAAGTTGACCGGCGGCATCCGCTATTCGTCGGACCACAAGTACGGCTTCGAAGGATTCCGGGCGCTCTCGTTCGGCCTCGTGCCGCCGTTCACTGCTGCGAACTTTGGAGCCTTTACCCCTGCGCTCGACATCACCAGCGCCCTGGCGCCGGTGGGCGTGCAATATCCAGGCACAGGTGTGTCTTTCATCAATCCCGCCACGGGACAGGAAATCCAGACGCTTGACGCCTGGTGGCGGGCGGTGACGGGAACGGCGGGCGTGGAGTGGACGCCGGAAGCGGATACGCTCGTCTACGCAAAGTACAGCCGTGGCTATAAGACCGGAGGCTTCAATTCCGGCATTGGCGCGCCTTTTCCCGAGACCCAGCCAGAGTTCGTCAACGCCTGGGAACTGGGCTTGAAGAAGGACTGGCTCAGCCACACCCTGCAGACAAACCTTTCGGCCTTCTACTACGTCTATCAGGACGACCAGGTGCCGCTCGGTGTCGAGCCGGCCAGCGGCGGACCGATCACCACTCTGGTCTTCAACATCCCCTCGGTTCACACCAAAGGTGTTGAGCTCGAGACCGTCTGGAGGCCGAGCCGTCCTCTGACGATAAGCTTCAACTACTCATATCTCGACGCGCGGATCGCCAGTACGGGCGGGAACTGCTTCGAGGACACGGCCGATCCTCTGGCCCAGGCCGCCGGCGCCAACACCACCGGCTGCACCCAGCCGACCGGCACCGTCAATCCGACCGTGGTCCAGAACACCACTGGACAGCGCCTGCCGCAGTCGGCGCCCAACCGAATTTCTCTCAACGCCCTCTACAGCTTCTATTTCGATCCGGGCGTGCTGACCTTGTCGGCCAGCTACATCTGGCGCTCGTCCGACTACTTCAGCATCTTCAACCGCTGGTACAATCAAGCGCCGGCTTATTCGCTGGTGAACCTGCGGGCGAGCTACACCGACAAGAGCAACCGCTACACCCTGATCGCCTTCATGGACAACGTCGCCAACAGCCTCGGTTACGACGGGGCCACCGGCTTCCTGGTGAGTCCCCTCGGCGGCGGTTATACTGGGCCCGAGATCCAGAACCGTCAGGTCTACCTGACGGCGCCGCGCACCTTTGGGGTGGAGTTCCAGTATCGGTTCAGATGAGGGCAGGGCGAAGCGCGCCGGTCCGCCTGAAGGCGGGCGAAGGGGCTCGTCCGCCGACATATCCCAGAGGGTCGAGCGCCTGCTTGGCATGGCCGGCGCCTTCTACGGCTCGGGACGACTCGATGAAGCGGCGCGCGCCTATGGCGAGGCCGTAGCGCTAGCGCCCGCGGATGCGCGGCCATTGTCGTCCCTCGCCGTCATCGAAGCTCGTCGAGGCCAGACCGCCTCCGCCAGGGAACATCTGCGGCGCGTCGTCAGGCTGAATCCGAAGCTGGGGCACGCGTGGCGCAACCTGGCGGCTGTCTGCCAGGACCTCGGGCGCTGGGATGAGGCGGCTGGCGCTCTGAGGCGGGCGATCGAGCTAGAGCCATCCGACATCGAGGCTCGCTTCGGCCTCACGGCTGCGTTGATCGCGCTGGGCCGGACCGCGGCCGGCGTGAAGGGCCTTCGCGAGCTTGCCGCGGACCCGCAGCATCGCCTCCGCGCCCTGTCCCGCCTTGCCGTCGTCGACCCCTCGAAGATCCCCGAGGACGAGGCGGAAGAAATGGCGGCGGCGGCGCGGAACGAATCCAGCGCGACCGATACCCGCGTCGCCCTGTGGTTCGCCCTTGGAGGCGTCTGGGAGGCGCAGGGGCAGGACGAGGCGGCCTTCGACGCCTTCGCCGCCGGGAACGCACTCAAGCACGCGGCGCTCGAGCGCGCCCCGCCGGGTCGACGTCCGCACGACATCCTCCGCGCCCATGCCCAAGCGGCGGTCCATGTGGCGCAGGTGATGTCGGCGGAGGCGCTCGCAATGGTCGAATCGTCGAGCGCGCCGGACCTGGCGCCGATCTTCGTCGTTGGCATGCCAAGGTCGGGATCAACCCTGATCGAACAGATCCTCGCCAGCCATCGCGATGTCGTCGGCCTGGGCGAGACTGCGGTCCTGCCGCGGCTGCTGGAGCGCGCCTACCCCGCACGGATCGGGGACGCGTTCGCGCCGCCGCTCGGAGAGATTCGCGCCGCCTATCTCGATGGTCTGAGGGAGCGGGGATGGGACGGTCGGCGCCGCTTCGTCGACAAGACGCTGGAGAACTTCCTGCACGTGGGCGCCATCCGGCGGATGTTCCCACGCGCCGTGATCCTCGAAAGCCGGAGGGACCCGGCGGACACCTGCTTCGGCTGTTGGCGCCAGCTGTTCAACCGTGAGGCCGAAACTCTCTATGACCTCGGTGAAATCGCCGCCGAGTACGCGATTTACGCCCGGCTCATGGACCATTGGCGGGCTGCAGGCGCTGGCCTGTCGCTCGTACCCCTCGAGGAGCTGACAGCCGATCCCGATCGTCAGATCCGCCGCCTGGTCGTCGAGGTCTGTGGCCTGCCATGGGACCCTGCGGCCCTGCGCTTCTGGGCAACCGATCGCGCGGTCCGGACCGCAAGCGCCGTCCAGGTGCGTCAGCCAATGAGTAGCTCCGTCCACGGAAGATGGCGACGATACGAGGACCGCCTGCAGCCTCTGATCGAAGCCCTGGCCCCCGACCTCTCTGCCTAAATCCGATCCCCTAGAGGTCGTCGGGATCCCTGAGGGGCAATTCCTACCCTTGGACTGCGCTCAATCGGACACACCGCGGCAAAGTCGTGTTGCAGGCGCGTTGACATTGTTCCGTTTCATGTCACCGTCGACATGACTGAAGATGGAAGATTTCGCCGACTAAAGAGCGAAATCCCGATTTGGGAGGGAAGCAAATGGCTCGCAGCCTAGTCTGCGGCGCCTCGCCCTTGGCGTTGGCGCTCGCGATCTGTGTCGTCTCGACGGCGGCGAAAGCTGAGGATGCGGCTGCACCCGCTCCCGTGGCTCCGGCCACGGCCGCCCCGGGCGCCACGGTCGCCGAGATCGTTGTCACCGCCGAGAAGCGGGCGGAAAATCTCGAGACGACGCCGGTCGCCGTCACCGCCTTCACCCAGCAGGCTCGAGATCTCCTTGGCATCGAGTCGGTGCAGGACCTCACCGACTACACGCCGGGCCTCACATACTCGACATTCGACAACCGCCCTTACATTCGCGGGATCGGACGACAGTCGGATAACCTCGCCGTCGAATCCGGCGTCGCGGTCTATCAGGACGGGATCTATTTCGGCGCGAACGCCTCGACGATCCTGCAGAGCGACACCCTTTTCATCGATCGCATCGACGTGTTGCGCGGGCCGCAAAGCACCCTCTATGGCCGCAACGCCGATGGCGGGGCGATCAACTACGTCTCCCGCCGTCCGACACACGAATTCCAGACGGAAATGCGGGCAGGCTACTCGAACTACGAGAAGCTCTTCGTCGAAGGGGCGATGTCGGGCCCGATCAACGATCACGTGCGGATGTTGATCGGAGGAAACTATACAGAACAGAGGGATGGCGGTTACTATATAAATCTCAATGGACCGCGGGAGGGCGGTGGCGTAGCCCAGGGTGGCAATGGCAAATCCTACCACGCCGAGATCCAGTTCGAGGGCGATTTCGGACCGAGATTCGACTGGTGGGCCAAGGTGGCGACCAATGACTATGACGTCAGCTACCACACCGAGTCGCTGCTCGGACCGCTCGACACGCGTGAGTTCTACAACCCGCTGTTTCCGAATCAGAACTACGGACTCTGCCTGCTTCCCGGATCGGGCGTCAATCCAGGGTGCTCGGCGGCCAATCCGGACAAGCTCCTGAGCGTGACGACGCTGCCTAATACGCCTGCATTCAATCCAAGCAACATTGACCCGCGCACCTTCGACGCCGACTTCACCTCACGCTCGCGTGAGCGAAACGACATTATATTGAATCTCACCGGCACCTATCACGCCGATGGATTTGACGTTGAATACCTGGGTGGTTTCCAAAGCTTCAAGTACTACCTCAACGCACCCTTTGTGTTTTCGCAAGGAATCTCGAGCGGCGTAGAATCCTATGTGCTGCAGGGGCCGTCGTCGCCGACGCCTCTCTGCTCGTTCATCTTCTCCTCAAATCTGGCTGGGTGCGCGAGCAACCTGACCATCCACCCTGCTCAAACGCAGTTCACCTTCGTCGAGGACGAGAGCTTCTTCAGCCACGAGATCGACTTCCGCTCGACGGGCAACGGGCGTCTGCAGTGGTTGGCCGGACTCTATTGGTATCACGAAAACTACGACCAGCCTGTCAATCTGCTCGATCCAAACCAGCCGCAGGTCGGGTCTCCGCTGCTGCTTCCCTCGTTTGCGCCGGCGGCGCCGAATCCGGGGCGGGGCGTGTATGACCAGGACACGCGGTTGGTGGAGAACTCCGCAGCGGCCTTCTTCCAACTCGACTGGAAGATGACGGACACCCTGAAGCTGACCGGCGGCATGCGCTACAGCGCGGACCGCAAGGATGGTGAGGAATACTTTCGTCTGATCGTGTTCAACCTCGAAAGCGCAGGGCTGGGCGTGAACACGTTCGGCGCGAACACGCCGGCCTTCGACGTCACTTCCTGTCCGGCCCCTGGGCCCGAGGCGGGTGGGCTATATCCCGGCGCCGGACCTTGCGTTCAAAATCCGAACGGCGGGATCCAGCGCCATCTTGACGCCCACTGGCAGGCTCTCACCGGGACTGTGAACCTCTCGTGGACGCCGACGCCGGAGACGTTGGTCTATGCCCGCTACAGTCGGGGTTACAAGACCGGCGGATTCAATTCCGGAATAGTCACAGTCTTCCCGATGACGGCGCCGGAATTCGTCAACGCCTGGGAGGTCGGCTTCAAGGACACCTTCGCCCGTACGTTCCAGACGAATATCGCGGCTTTCTACTATGACTACACGAATGACCAGCAGCCGCTCGGCGTGAACGTCAACGGCGTGATCAACACCCTCATCGCCAATCTTCCGGACGTGCATGTCGAGGGCGTCGAACTGGAGAACATCTGGCAGCCGACGCGGAATCTGACCCTGGGCCTGAACTACGCCTACCTGCACGCGGTGATCGCCAATATGAACGGCCAGTGCATTCAGGATTCTGCTGACCCGCTGGCGCTGGCTCCCGGGGCGAACACCACAGGATGTCCTGTGGGCTCGGGCCTTCAGAACCTGACGGGCCAGTACGTGCCACAAGCGGCGCCGAACAAGATCTCGCTGACGGCTGCGTACAATATCCCGTTTGAGACGGGCACGCTGACCTTTTCCGGGGCATTCATCTGGAAGGCGGGACAGTATGGGTCGCCGTTCAACCGATCCTATAACTTTGCGCCCAGCTACACCCAGGCGAACCTCCGCATGATGTGGAAGGACGCGAAGGATCGCTACACGCTGATCCTGTTTGTCGACAACATCGCCAATACGCTTGCCTATGACACCGCGGGCGGAATCCAGGTCACTGATCCCGGTCCCAACCAGGTCATCGACAAGCTGGCCAGCTTCACCGCGCCGCGCACGATCGGCGGGGAGATCTGGGTCAAGTTCCGCTAAGGCGAGCCCCCGTTCAGACGGAATCGTCTGAACGGGGATGATCCACATCAGGCTGGAGGGGCCGCGGCGCTCACGACCTCGTCCACCGCTTCGATCCAGTGGCGGACGGGGACGGGGGAGGCTTCCGCAAGGTGCAGCATGCAGCCGACGTTAGCGGTGAGGATCTCCTGCGGCTCGGAACCGGTAAGCGCCTCGATCTTTGCGCGGCGAAGCTCGCTCGCGATCTTCGGTTGGAGCAGGGAGTAGGCGCCCGCAGATCCGCAGCAGAGGTGGGCGTCGCGGATCGGCTGGGGCTCGAAACCGAGGTTGGCGAGCAACTCGGCTGGGGCTTCCGCAAGCGCCGGGCCATTGCGCAGGGTGCAGGGCGGGTGAAACGCCACGCGGGCCTGGCGAGGGGGGCGCACTGCCGCAGGCGGGTTCGCCTTCAGTATCTCCACCGGATCCCGCACGGCCTGCGCCACCCGGCGAGCGCGCGCCGCATAGGCAGGATCGTCGGCCAGTATATCGGCATAGTCACGGATGAAGGCGGCGCAGCCACTGGCGTTGGCGACGATCGCTTCCCCTCCCGCGTCGAGTTCGGCGCACCAGGCGTCGATGTTGCGTCGGGCGAAGGCGCGGCCTTCCTCCTCCGCGCCCGTGTGGAAGCTCATGGCGCCGCAACAACCGACAGCGGGACTCTCCAGAAGATCGATGCCTACCGAGTCGAAGACCCGTCGATTGGCGGCGTTGATCGCGGGGGCGGCGGCGGCCTGGACGCATCCGCCCAGCAAGCTCATGCGACGAGCATGGCGCGGTGTCGGAGCCGGCCCCGGCGGCCTAGGGGCGGTAAGCTTGCCGCGCAGGGTCGGAGGCGCGGCGAAGCGAACGCGCCGCGCCAGGCTCATGAGGATCGACAGGCGACGAGGATCCACGAAGGCGAACCGGATCGCCCAGCGCGTAAGGCGTTGTCTCCAGGGACGCGGCGCAGCCTCATTCACGACCTTCCGCGCCACGTCGTAGAGGGCGTGGTAGTCCACCCCCGACGGGCATGTCGTCTCGCACGCCCGGCAGGACAGGCAGCGGTCGAGGTGGGTCTGGGTCAGACTCCCGGCCGGTTCGCCCTCCAGGACCTGCTTCATCAGGTAGATCCGCCCGCGAGGGCCATCGAGCTCGTCGCCGGTCAGCTGGTAGGTTGGGCATGTGGCGTTGCACATGCCGCAGTGGACGCAGGACCTCAGCACCTGCTCGGCGATGGCGCCGGCAGCGGTGTCGGCGAGAGGTCCGGCGATCTTCGCGCGCACGTCAGAGACCCTCGTACATGCGGCCGGGGTTGAAGATCCCCGCCGGGTCGAACGCCGCCTTGATCCTGCGGTGCAGGGCGAGGAGGGGTTCGGGCAGGGGCTCGAACACGGCTTCTCCGGCCTGGGCGCCGCGAAACAGGACGGCATGTCCTCCGGCCTCGCGAGCGAGGCCGCGAACGCGCTCCCCCGGAGCGTCAGTCGCGAGCCAGACCTGCGCGCCGGCCCAGTCGCGCAGAACGTCTCCGGGCGGGTTCGGCATGAGGGCCGTGCGGGGGATCGCCAGGCGCCACAGGCGCGGCGCCTCGAGTATGGGAAGCTGGAGCCGGCGCAGGCGCGTCCAGACCTCGCTGTCGGCGCGCTCGCCACCGAGGCCACGCACCGCCGTCTCCACCGCGGCCGGGGCGCCTGAGAGGCGCAGCCACAGACGTCGGCTGTCGTGCATGGCTCCTGACAGGGGCGTGGGGCGTCGGAGCAGATCGCCCAGACGGGCTGCGGCGGCCGACCAGGTCTCCTCCAGCGCCACCGTGACCTCGCTCGCCGGCCTCGGCGCCACGCGAATCGAGACATCGAGCAAGACGCCGAGGCAGCCCAGGGCTCCTGCCTGCAGCCTGAAGCCGTCGAAACCCGCCACGTTCTTGAACACTGTCCCGCCGAGGCGATTGGGCCGGCCCCGGCCGTCAAGGACGGTGACGCCCAGAATGGAGTCGCGCACGGCGCCGGCGAAGGGGCGACGCGGCCCAGCGAGGCCAGCGGCGATGGCGCCGCCGAGCGTGCTCGCGGGGCCGAGATCGGGAGGCTCGAAGGCGAGCATCTGCCCGTGCTGGGCCAGGCGCGCCTCGATCTCGGCCAGGGGCGTGCCGCCGCGGGCGGTGATCACCAGTTCGCTCGGCTCATAGTCGATGACGCCGCTATGGCCCGCGACGTGAAGCGGGTCGCCTGTCACTGCACGGCCGTAGAAACGCTTGGTCCCGCCGCCGACGATCTCCAACGGCCGGCCGGCCTCGGAGGCCGCCCGCACGGTGTCTGCGAGGGTCTCGGTCAGGTCGGCAGGCGGCGCGTGCGCCGCCGGCGGTCGGGTTTCTCCGTCCATCGCTTCAGAAGCGCTCCAGATGATCGAAGGCGGCGCCCGAGGCGGCGTGAACGTGCATGGCGCCATGGTCGACGCAGCGCGCCAGGGTCGGGATCGCCTTGCCTGGATTGAGCTGTCCCGTTGGATCGAAGGCGGTCTTCAGCCTGGCGAACAGAGCCAGCTCGTCCGGCCCGAACTGGGCGCACATTTGGTTGATCTTCTCGCGTCCCACGCCGTGCTCGCCGGTGATCGCGCCCCCCATCTCGACACACAGCTCCAGGATTGCGCCGCCCAGGGTCTCCGCGCGCTCGATCTGGCCCGGCGCATTGGCGTCGTACAGGATGAGGGGATGCAGGTTGCCGTCGCCGGCGTGGAAGACGTTCGCCACCGGCAAGCCGTGTTCTGCCGAGAGTCGCTCGATGGCCTCGAGCACATCCGGAAGCCGTCGGCGGGGAATGGTCCCGTCGATACAGTAGTAGTCGGGCGCCAGGCGGCCCATTGCCGGGAAGGCGCCTTTGCGACCGGCCCAGAGGCGCGCGCGTTCTGCCTCGTCTCGGGCGAGCCGCACCAGGGTCGCTCCGCTCGCCTCGCACAGGGCGCCGACGCGGGCGATGTCCTGGGCGACGTCGTCCAGTTCTCCATCCAGTTCGCATAGCAGGATAGCCGCGGCGTCGAGGGGATAGCCGCAGCGGGTGTGCTCCTCGGCCGCTTGCAGGGCGAGGCGATCCATCATCTCCAACCCGGCCGGGATGATGCCGCCGCCGATGATCGCGGCCACCGCCTCGCCGGCGTGGCGCACGTCAGCGAAGGCGGCCAACAGTAGCCGTGTGTGGGCGGGCACTGGGAGGAGGCGGACGGTGATCTCGGTCACCACACCCAGAAGGCCCTCTGAGCCCGTGGCCAAAGCGAGCAAGTCAAAGCCCGGCGCATCCGGCGCGTCGCCGCCGAGGACGAGGCGCTCGCCCTCGATGGTGATCATCTCGATTTTCTGGATGTTGTGAGTGGTCAGCCCGTACTTGAGGCAGTGCACGCCGCCGGCGTTCTCGGCGACGTTGCCGCCTATGCTGCAGGCGAGCTGAGACGACGGGTCAGGCGCGTAGAACAGTCCGAGCGGCGCGACCGCTTCGGAGATGGCGAGGTTGCGCACGCCCGGCTGGACGCGCGCGGTCATCGCGTCTGCGTCGATCTCCAGGATGCGGTTCATCCGTGAGAGGGTCAGGAGAACGCAGCCGGGGAAGGGGAGGGCTCCGCCCGAAAGGCCGGTCCCCGCGCCTCGCGCCACCACCGGCGCACCGAGCTCACGGCAAACCCGCAGGATACTGACGACCTCCTCGGTCGTGCGCGGCAGGGCCACTACGGCCGGCATGCCGCGATAGGCGGCGAGGCCGTCGCTCTCATAGACGCGCATGCCCTCGGCCTTGGCAATCAGGGCGTCAGCGGGCAGCACCCGGCCGAGCGCGCCCAGAAGGCGCGCCCGATCGACGGACGCGAACTGTCCGTCCAGGCGCGGATCGAAGCGGTCGAGCATGGTTCGACGCTAGCGCGCCCGCGTCGGCGCGTCGATGCGCCCGCGCTCGAAGCGCTCCACCACGACGCGGGCGGGGATGATCAGGATCCAGACCGACTGGGCATAGTGTGGGAATGCGAAGGCGACCGGTATGCTGGCGAAGAAGACGACGGCCGCCGCCAGCGGCCGGGCCAGCGATCCCGGCGTCAGGTGGTCGTCCGGATACATCAGACCCGGTCGACGCGCCGTCATGACCAGCACCGCCTGCATCAGGCCCACAGCCCCGGCGCTGGCGGCGTAGAAGGTGACGGTGGTCGTCGATTGATCGAATTCGGCCATCACGCTGGTCGGGAAGGGCAGGAACACAATCGTCCCCAGGAACAGCAGGTTGACGCGCCGCAGGACCGCATCCTCCCGCTGCAGATGGCTGAAGAGGCTGTGGTGCGCCTGCCAGAAGATCCCGATGACATAGAAGCTCAGGCAAAACGCCAGGATATTGGGGACCACCTTGTCGAGGCGGGGTTCCCCATGGGCTCCCACCGGCGCCTTCAGGTCGAGCACGAGCAACGTGATGGCGATCGCGAAGACCGCGTCGCTGAAGAAGACCAGGCGCTCGAACTGGCGCCGCGTCCGCTCGTCCGATGTCGACGTCCGATCCCCCATGGGTCGGTTAGAGCCCGAGCCTCACACCACATCAAGGGTGGGAAAACGAGCGTGGGCGTCGACGCAATCGTGGAGGTAGCAGGCGAGGCCGAGGTCGCCGGTCCAGAGGCTGTAGCGCCTCCGGCCCAACTCGGCCGCCTGGGCCTCGCTCTGAGAGATCGCGTGCATGGCGAAGGCGCGGGCGCGGCCGAGCCAGAGAGCGTCGCCGGTGCGCTCGAAAAGCCTGAGGAAAGCGTACCCGTTTCCTGCCGTGCCGTGGCAAAGGTTGGCGCCTTTTGTGAGGGGACCGGCAAGCCAGGCGAGTTCGCCCCCGGCGATCAGGAGTTCGTCGACATCCGGGCCCAATTCCGCGAGGCAGGTGACCATGCCAGGCGAGCCGTGGCAGTGTTGAACGAGCATGGCGCCGTGCCCCCCGCCGGCCACCTCGCCCGCGTGCGGTGACCAGTTGGCGAGTGCGCCTTCGCGAACGGCGGTCGCCTCCATCGTCACGGCGATGTCCCGCTCCCATCCCGGCAAGGCGTCTGCCTCCAGCAGGTCGCGCCCACGCAAAAGAACGTAGGCGTTACCAGCCATTCCATGGACCGCACCCACATAGCGCTGGCTCTGGCCGTACAGGTCCTGGGTCCAGATACGCGCGTGTATAGAATCGTCCCGCGTGAAGGCGGCCCCGAGCGCAGCAGCGCCGGCACGAAACAACTCGGCCCATCGCGGTTCCCCTGTGTCGCTGTGCAAAGCCAGGGCGACGAGCATGGTCCCCGGCGCGCCCCACATCAGTTCCCGGGCCGGCGCATCGGTATTGGAGGCGATCAACTCCGCCAGCCTATCGAGCGCCGTGCGATCGCCTTCGACCCGCCAGCGGACGAGCAGGACGCCGGTCTCGCCCAACATGTAGCCGGCGGTCATGCCCCCGAAGGCGGCGACGAAGCGTGCATTGCGCGCCTGGATGTCGCCAAGGTGCTCGGCGAAAGAAGGACCTTCGGGCGCTGCGCCCACGCGCTGGAGATAGTCTAGCGCCCAGATTACCCCGGCGGCGCCGAAGTATAGCCCCGTGAGGGCGCCCCACTCGGGTGGACCGTCATCGGGGTGGACCGGCCACAAGCCGTCGGGCGTGAAGGCGCTCCGTGTGTGGGCAACGATGCTTTCGATTGCTGCGCGGGCCGCCCCTGCATCCCACGGGATCTCCGCCAGCCGCTCGTGCCGGGACTGTTCATAGAGTCCGGTCATTGGAACCCCTTGCCGGGATAGCAGAGGCACGGGGCGGGTCCTTCGGCAAGATGCGGGACTGACTCCGTCAACAATTGGTTGACAGTGGCGCCGGACCGAGGCTGACTGTCAACCCTCCATTGACAGAGAAGCGACATGGCTCAGGTCGAAACCACAGGGCGGACCCATCACGAGATCCACTGCTCCTTCTGCGGAAAATCACAGGTGGATGTGGCGATGATCGTCGCAGGTCCCGGCGTGACGATCTGCAACGAGTGCGTCGACATCGCCGTCAAGGTGATGGACGAGAACCGCGGAAAACCAATCTCCGCGCAGTCGATGTTCCAGGACTACCGGCCGACCGACCAGCTCCTGCACAGCCTCAAGCTGCACGACCAGGGTTTCGAGTCTGTTGGCCAGGCCATGCAGGACATCGTCGAAATCCTGCGAGAGCGGGAAGTGAGTTGGGCCCAGATCGGGGAGGCTCTCGGCGTGTCGCGCCAGGCGGCGTGGAAGCGCTTCGCCTGAGACTTCTCAGGCCTCGAGCCTCTCGTCCCGCCACTGACTCTTGGGCAGACGCCAGTAGATTCCCGCGTCGCGGTCCAGCATTCGGTGACCAACAAGCTCTCGCCGCAGGGTGGCGCAGTCCCAGTGCCGGCTCTTCAGATAGGCGTTGACCTCCGCTTCGCTGTATCGGCGTCCAGGCTCGAACATTCGCATCAGCCAGCGCAGAACCACCGCCCGCTTGCGGCGGCTGGCGGGGATCTCCTTGAGCCGCTCATCGGCGTCGACAAAGCCGGCCAGGATGCGCGCTTCGTCCTCGTCGGCGGCCAGGGGCGCAGCCGGCTGCTGGGTTTCGAGCACCCGCCGCGAGAGGGTCTCGAGGGCCGCAGTGTCGAGTGAGTGCCAACGGGTAGTCCCCTCGGCCCTCACCGTCACCAGACCCTGCTCCTTGAGGATCGCCAGGTGATGCGAGACGGTCGGCTCTTTCAGGTCGAGCAGGGCGGCCAGCTGCTGCACGCTGTGTTCTCTCTGGGCCAGCAGGCCGACGATGCGAAGCCGGCTTTCGTGGGCGAGCGCCTTGAAGAAGGCGAGCAGGGTCTCGGTCATGGCAGACCTCCTGCGATCGTTATCTAATTAGATGTGTATCTAATTTCAAGTCCGTCGAACTAAGGACTTACGCGCGGTCGAGCCATTCGGCCGCCCGGGCCAGCTTCTCGGGATTGCGCTGGACGTAGATTGCGGCCAGCCGACCCTCGCCGTCGACCTCTGTGACGAAGGTGGTCAGGCCTTCCGCATCCGCGAGAACTGCGCCGAGCTGGCCGTTGATACGGGCGATGCGCACCTTGGTGGGCGTCTTCCAGGTCCCGCGCCAGATCAGCCGCTCGAGCAGACGAAGGATGTCGGCGCGCCCGACCAGCGGGCGCAGGGCGGCCGCCCGCTTGCCGCCGCCGTCGGTGACCAGGATCGCGTCCTCGGCCAGCAGATCGGACAGGGCGGCCGGGTCGTTGCGGCTCATAGCCTGCATGAATGCGTCCGCCAGACGCTTCACTTCATCCTGGGTGACGCCAAAGCGCGGCCGCGCCTGGCGGATGTGGGCGCGGGCTCGCGACAGGAGTTGGCGGCAAGCGGCCTCCTCGCGTCCGAGGGTCTCGGCAATGGCGCCGTAGTCCTCGTCGAGCACGTCGTGGAGGATCAGCACGGCGCGCTCGAGGGGCGAGAGGCGCTCCAGGGCGAGGAGGAAGGCGACGGAGATGTCCTCGGCCCGCTCCACGGGATCGATCGGATCCTCGATCAGGGGTTCAGGGAGCCAGGGGCCCTTGTACGCCTCACGAGCGACGCGGGCGGCGCGCAGGCGGTCGAGGCACAGCCGGGTCGTGGCGCGCGTCAGCCAGGCGGCTGGATCCCCCACTTCATCTGGATCGACCCGCGTCCATCGCAGCCAGGCGTCCTGCACCGCATCTTCCGCATCGGCGAGCGAGCCCAGCATGCGATAGGCCAGGCGGGTGAGGCGCGGCCTCTGAGTTTCGAATGTCGCCGCGTCGCTCACGCCGCCAGGGCCGGGGCGCGCAGCGTCGGCGTCGGCTCGCCCGCGACGGTCACGCGCGAACATGCCCGCCCGTAGCCCATGGCGTACTTCACGGTGGGGTACATTCGCGCGGCGGTGATCGTGAGGGAGAGTGCGACAAGGCCCTTCTCGCCCCAGCGGTCAAGGACCGCGTCACGCGCCGCGTCGGCCTCGTCCAGGCGCTTTTCCAGAACCGCTGAGGCGAAGCGCCAGGCGGTGGCTGCGTCCTCGCCCATGGCCACCTCGTCCCGCGCAAGGATGGCGCGCAACACGCCCGGATCCACGCCGCTACGCGACGCCATGTCCACCGTCAGCTGCAGGCACGGCCCGCAGTCCTCGGCCAGCGTTCCCGCGATTCCCGCCGCGGCCAAAGCGGCCATGGGGGCGTCGCGGCGCTGGACCATGCCGCTGACGAAGGAAAACTTCAGCACGGAGTAAGGGCTCGTGGCCAGCATCCGGCGAAGATAGCTCGCATCGTAGGACCAGGTCTTCTCGAACCGGTCGATCCACGCGGAGAGCAGGCTTCTGATCATCGGGGAACTCCTTGGCGGAGGGGTGGAAAGAGGACGAGCGCGCCGGCCAGGAGAGCGGGAAGGAACACGCCGGGCAGGTCCCGCAGGAGAAGCGCGCCGCAGGCGGGGCTGGCGAAGGCCCCGGCCACATGGATTGCCGCGTGCGCGGTGAGGAAGAGGGCGCCCATCGCCAGCGCCGGCCAGGCCGTCCCCGGCTCCGCGGCGAACCATGCGAGCGCGGCCGCCGTCACGAGATAGGCGGCGCCGATGTCGGCGACGAAATGGGCGTTGAACGGGCCGGTCGAGACCACACCCGGGACTGCGCCATACCAGGCGAGAGGAAAGAGCAGCATCGCCAGACCGTTGGCGGCGAGCAGGGCTCCAAGAGCGCCCGAGAGACTTCGCTGGATCATCCACGTCTCCGTTTCTGATGCGTAGACGCGGGAGAGATCTCGTTTGTGACATGGCGGACCGCTTGACCGCGGCGGGCCCTCGTGTCCGGTTTGGGGACGGTCTGTGGAGCGGAGGCGCGCGATGATCGACCACGTAACCTTCGGCGTTTCGGACTTCGCGCGGTCCACGGCCTTCTACGACAGGGCCTTTGCGCCCCTGGGCGTACAGCGCCTTTTCGACGTGCCGCCGGAGGTCACCGGCGGGGCGCCATGTACGGGCTATGGCGATGCGCGGCCGTGGTTCTGGATCGTCGAGCAAGACCCGACGCGGGGAAAGCTGCACCTCGCTCTCGAGGCGAAGACGCGCGATCAGGTCGACGCGTTCCACGCCGCGGCGCTGGCTGCCGGCGGGACAGACAATGGCGCGCCCGGTCCCCGGCCCCACTACCACCCCGATTACTACGGCGCCTTTGTCCTCGACCCCGACGGTCACAACATTGAAGCGGTCTGCCGGGCTGCGGCCGGATAAACCGGTCCCTCCCCTTCCGGGGAGGGTGGCTCGACGCGAAGCGGCGAGACGGGTGGGGAACCCCGGGGAAAGACACCGGCGGTGCGGGATGATCCGGACCTCCCCACCCGGTCTCGCTCCGCTCGACCACCCTCCCCAGAAGGGGAGGGACGGATCGTCTACGGTCCGCGCCGCCTGCGTCCGCCGCGGCGGAACTCCTCCGCCTTCTGCGCCCGGGCTTCGGCGCGGATCGACTTGACCGCTTCCCGGTCCGGGCCTTCCCCGGCGGGGGCGAGGACCTCGGCGGCAAACTCGAGGTCGAGGAGCTTGAGGCGCTTGATCTCGTCGCGCAGGCGGGCGGCTTCCTCGAACTCGAGATTGGCGGCGGCTTCGCGCATCCGGCCTTCCAGGTCCTTGAGCGTCGCCTGGAAGTTGGAGCCAAGGAACGGCTTGGCCTGCTCGGCGACGCCCGCGTCGACGGTGACACGGTCGCCACGCTCGTAGGGGCTGGCGAGGATGTCCTTGATCTGGCTCCTCACACTCTCCGGCGTGAGGCCGTGTTCGAGGTTGTAGACCGTCTGCTTTTCGCGACGGCGAGTCGTCTCGCTCATCGCCCGCTCCATCGAGCCGGTGATGGTGTCGGCGTAGAGGATCACCCGGCCGTCGAGGTTGCGCGCGGCGCGGCCGATGGTCTGGATCAGGGAGGTCTCGGAGCGCAGGAAGCCCTCCTTGTCGGCGTCGAGGATGGCCACGAGGCCGCACTCGGGGATGTCCAAGCCCTCGCGCAGCAGGTTGATGCCCACCAGCACGTCGAAGGCGCCCAGGCGCAGATCGCGGATGATCTCGATCCGTTCGAGCGTATCGACGTCGCTGTGCATGTAGCGCACGCGCAGGCCCTGCTCGTGCATGTATTCGGTGAGGTCCTCGGCCATCTTCTTGGTGAGGACCGTGACGAGGGCGCGGTAGCCGTGGCGGGCCACTTCGCGGCACTCGGCGATGACGTCGTCCACCTGGGAGAAACCGCCCTTGGACACCGGCCGCACCTCGACGGGTGGGTCGATCAGGCCCGTCGGGCGGATTACCTGCTCGACGAAGACCCCGCCGGTCTTCTCCAGCTCCCACTTCGCCGGCGTGGCCGAGACGAACAGGCTGTCGGGGCGCATCGCCTCCCACTCCTCGAACTTGAGGGGCCGGTTGTCCATGCACGAGGGCAGGCGGAAGCCGTATTCGGCCAGGGTGAACTTGCGGTTGTAGTCGCCCCGGTACATCGCCCCGAGCTGCGGGATCGTCTGGTGGCTCTCGTCGACGAACAGCAGGGCGTTGTCGGGGATGTATTCGAAGAAGGTCGGCGGCGGCTCGCCCGGCCGGCGGCCCGTGAGGTAGCGGGAATAGTTTTCGATGCCGGCGCAGCTGCCGGTGGCCTCGATCATCTCGATGTCGAAGGTCGTCCGTTGCTCCAGCCGCTGGGCCTCGAGCAGCTTACCGTTGGCCACCAGCCAGTCCAGTCGCTGCTTGAGCTCGGACTTGATGGCGGTCACGGCCTGGCGAAGCGTCGGGCGCGGCGTGACGTAGTGGCTGTTGGCGTAGACCTTGATGGTCGGCAGCTCGGCGGTCTTCTTGCCGGTGAGGGGGTCGAATTCGGCGATCGCCTCGACCTCGTCGCCGAACAGGGTGATGCGCCACGCCCGGTCCTCGTAGTGGGCGGGAAAGATCTCGATGGTGTCGCCACGTCGGCGGAACATGCCGCGCTCGAAGGCCTGGTCATTGCGCCGGTACTGCTGGGCAACGAGGTCGGCCATCAGCTGCTTCTCGTCGATCCGGTCGCCGACGCTGACGCTGAAGGTCATGGCCGTGTAGGTCTCGACCGAGCCGATGCCGTAGATGCATGAGACCGACGCGACCACGATCACGTCGTCGCGTTCCAGGATCGCCCGCGTCGCCGAGTGGCGCATGCGATCGATCTGCTCGTTCCGCGACGAGTCCTTCTCGATGTAGGTGTCGGTGCGGGCGACGTAAGCCTCGGGCTGGTAGTAGTCGTAGTAGGAGACGAAGTACTCGACCGCGTTGTTTGGAAAGAAGCTCTTGAACTCGCTGTAGAGCTGCGCGGCGAGCGTCTTGTTGTGGGCGAGGATCAAAGCCGGGCGTTGGGTGGCTTCGATGACCTTGGCCATGGTGAAGGTCTTGCCCGAGCCGGTGACGCCCAGGAGCACCTGGTCCCGTTCGCGCTCCTGTATGCCCGCCACCAACTCCTCGATCGCCTGGGGCTGGTCGCCGGCGGGCGCATAGTCGCTGACAAGTTCGAAGCGCCGGCCGCCTTCGCTTTTCTGCGGTCGCGCGGGACGGTGCGGGACCCACAGGGCCGACATGGCCGCGTCATAGTCGGGGACGAAGACCGAGGAGATGTCGGAGACGCCCGCGGCGGGAGAACGAGGCATGAACGCAAGATAGGCGACGGCGGCCCGGGGGGCCAGGGGGGAGACTCTGGCGAAGCTCCGTCCCGGATGCTCAGGCCGTCATAGCGGCCAGCTGATCGGCTACGGCCAGAGCGGCGCTGTAACCCGCGTGTACGGCGGCGTCGTAGGCCTTCCAGTCGCGCAGCTCGACGCCCTCAAGCTTGGGGGCGATGTAGAGGTCGAGGGCATCGCGGTTCGCCTGGTTGTTGTTCCCCGCGCCCACCGTCGCCGCGCGCATGAGGATCGAGACGATCGGAGGCCCTCGCCGCCAGGCGCCTGACGCCAGCCAGCTGAAACCCGAAGGTTCGAGCTTGAGGTCCTCCGGCCGAAGGCCCTGCGACTCGGCGACATTGACGCCCACCGTCCAGCCGTCGTGCTGCGCCTGGACCAGCTCCGCCGGCATGTTGTCCACCAGGGCCCCGTCCACGAGGACACGCCCGTCCTCCACCACAGGTGGAAGAATGCCGGGGAGGGAAAGGGAGGATCGCAGTGCGCGCCGTAGCAAACCCCGCCGGTGCACGAACGCGCCGCCCCGGGTGAGGTCGGTGGAGACGCAGGCGAAAGGACGCCACAGGTCGCTGATCTGGACGTCGCCAAAGTGCCTCTCCAGCCGCTCGTCGACCTCCACGCCGCGGCTCATCGAGACGATGGGAAGGGGAGCGATGTCGCCCAGGGGGCTGGACGACACGAAAGCGTCGTGCAGGCGCTCGTCCATCTCCATGAGCGACCAGCCCATGGCCACGCCCGCCGCGACGATCGCACCCATGGAAGTCCCCGCTACGAAGTCGATCGGGACGCCCAGCTCGCTCATCGCGCGGATGACGCCGACATGGGCGTAAGCGCGGGCGCCGCCGCCGGAAAGGACGAGGCCGACCGATCGGCCCGCGTAGATGCGGGCGAGGCGGGCCATATCAGCCGTCGAATCGCGACGAATGTGGAGTAGCCGCGAGGCTGGAGTGGCGCTGAGCCAGGCGTCGGCGCCGGTCACCCCCTTCGCCCGCGGCGGATGGACAAGGATCACGTCCAGCAGGCGATGGGCCTCGATCGTCCCGGGCCCGAGGGGCAGGGCGGCGCACTGGGGCCGCCCGGGCGTAGCGAGGATGACGAGTCGGTCGATCTGCCGGGCGCAGAAGGCGATGAATTCGGCCTGGTCCTGCTCGGCCGCCATCAGCACCAGGTCGTGCGTCTCTTCCAGCTGCGAGAGCCGCGCGGGCTCCCAGTCCGCGGCTTCCGACCCGACGACCACGGTGCGGCGATCGAGACGCCTGAGGTTCTGGGCCAGGCGCTCGGCGAAATCCCGCGCGACGAGACCTTCGGACACAGCGACGAAGCCGATGATCGAAGTGCTTCGGCTGGCGTCCGGCTCCGCGGCTCCCAGGCGCTGCAGGGCCGAGCGCGCCACCTCGGCCAGGACATGCGGATCGCGTCGAAGCAGGCGCTCGGCCTTGCGGATGGGGAGGGAGCGAAGTTCGGAGTCCCTCAGCGCAACCAGGCTCGTGCGGTGCACCCCGTCGCCCAAGGCTTCGACGCCGCCCAGCATGGCGCCGGGGCGATGCACCGCCACCAGGCGGGAGGCGCCGTCGGGCCCTGGTTTGAGCTCGGCGATCCGCCCGGCCTCCAGGCGATAAAGAGCGTCGATGGGTTGACCGGGGCGGGCGAGGGCCTCTCCGCCCCTCAGCGTGAAGGTCGGGCCGGCCCGATTGAACACCCGCGCCAGCGCATCTTCAGCCATGTCGCGATCTTTGGCGGCCACAGCCGCCAAGTAAAGCCGTCCGCTCGCTCTGGCCGGCGCGCTTGTCGCGCCGTAACCTTCCGGGGTTGGGCGGCGAATGAAAGGCGTGGGATCGATGGGCGCCTCAGAGCCCGAACTCCGGACGCTGATGGTGGCGGCTCTGGATGGAGACGCGCGGGCCTACCGCGCGCTCTTAGGCGACCTGCGCCTGCGGCTGGGGGCGTTCTTCGTGCGCCGCCTCGGTGGGTCCCAGGCCGAGGCGGACGATCTGGTGCAGGAGACCCTCATCGCCATCCACACGCGCAGGGAGACCTACGATCCTCGCCAGCCATTCACGCCCTGGCTGTTCGCCGTCGCTCGCTACAAGCTCGCCGATCACTTCCGGCGCGTGGGGCGTCGCGGCGCGGCGCCTCTCGACGAGGAGGCGCTGGAGATTTCGGTGGAAGGCGGCGCGGAGGCGTCGGACGCCCGGCGAGATGTCGAGGTCGCCCTGGCGTCCCTGCCGGAGCGGTCGAGGGGACTGCTGCGAATGCTGAAGATCGAGGGCGCCACGGTGGCCGAGACGGCCGCGCGGTTCGACATGTCGGAGGGCGCCGTGAAGGTGGCCGCGCATCGGGCGATGAAAAGCCTGGCCCAGCGCTTTGGCTCCGGAGACGTGGCCGATGACTGACGACCTGCTCGACGCCCTCGCGCGTGATATCGCACCCCGACCGACGCGCCGCGTGGGGCCGCGTCTGGCCCTGGCCCTGGGCGTCGGAGCCTTTGTCAGCCTCGTCGGGGTTATGCTCCTGCTCGGACCACGGTCGGACTTTCCTGCCGCGCTCGGCAGGGCGATGTTCTGGACAAAGCTGTTCTACGTCCTTGCGCTGGCGGCGTCGGCGCTCGGGTGCGTCGAGCGGTTGGCGCGGCCAGACGGCGAGGTGCGCCGCCGCGTCGGTTGGCTGGCGGCGCCGGTCGCCGCCATGGCGCTTGCCGCCCTGGCGCAGTGGATCCTTGCCCCAACGGCGATGCACCAGACTCTCCTGATGGGCAATTCGGCCGCAGTTTGTCCGTGGCTGATCTTGACGGCCGCCGCGCCGATCTTCGTAGCTCTCGCCTGGGCGATGCGCGGCCTCGCGCCCACTCGCCTGAGAACTGCCGGGGCCATGGCGGGTCTTGCAGCCGGAGCGGCGGGGGCGGTGGTCTACGCCCTCCACTGTCGCGAGATGGGCGGCGCCTTCGTCCTGATCTGGTACTCGATGGGCGTCCTCGCGCCCGCGGTCTTCGGCTGGCTTGCCGGACCCACCCTGCTGCGCTGGCGGTGAGGCGAGGCCCTACCCGGCCCGGCGGAAGCCATAGCGGGCGAAGATCGCCGCGGCCTTCGGACCTTCGATGAATTGCAGCACGGCCTCGGCGTCGGGGTTGTGGGAGGCGGCGACACGGGCGACGGGATAGACGATCGGCGGATGCGTGTTTTCCGGGAACAGCCCCACGATACGCACTGCCGGCTCGACCTTGGCGTCAGTGTCATAGACGATCCCCAGCGGCGTCTCGCCCCGGGCGACGAAGGCGAGGGTGGCGCGGACGTTCTCGCCGCGCGCGAGATGACCCTCGACGCTGGGCCACACGCCCAGCGCCTCGAGCGAAGCCTGCGCATATCGGCCGGCCGGCACGTCAGGCCCTGCGACCGCCAGGCGACCTCCGCCCAGCGCGGCGGCGAGCGGCATCCCGCGACGGATCGCAATGCGGACCGTCGAGTTCGCCGGAGCAATCAGGGCCAGGTGGTTTGCAAGCAGGTTGCGGCGGCTCGAGGCGACGATGAGCCCGCGCTTGGCGAGTTCATCCATCCAGTCGACGTCCGCCGAAACGAAGATGTCCGCAGGCGCACCCTGTTCGATCTGCCGCGCGATCACGGAGGAGGAGGCGTAGGAAATGCGCACCTGTGTTCCGGTGGCGTCCGCATAGGCCTTGCCGACTTCGTCGAGGGCGTTCTTCAAGGACGCGGCGGCGAATATGGTGACGGCCTCGTGGCCGGCCTTGGGTTGGGCCGCGAGCGGCGTCGTTATCGCGGCGGCGCCAAGCAGGAGCAACATGTCGCGACGACGCCAGTCCAGGGGTCTCACATCCGTCTCCTCTCGACGCGTCTTGCGGTCTGGGTTCATAACGCCACTTGCCGGTAGGGCTCCAGCCCTTCGGGCGAAAGGGATGATCATGAGGACAGCGTCAGCGACGGTCCTGGCCGTGGCGTGGGTCTTGGCCGCAGCCGGGACCCAGGCCCAGAGCGTGGCCGTCAAGGGCCCAGACGGACAGACGCGAACCCTCTCGGCCGCCGAGATCGCCGCCATGCCCCATAAACAGGCGCTTCTTGCCGGCGAAGGCGGCGCTCCACCGCGCGCCTATGAGGGCGTGGCCCTGACCGACCTGTTGCAGAGCGTCGGCGCGCCGGCCGGGCGGGCGCTGCGTGGTCCGGCCCTTGCCGATGTCGTGGTGGTGAAAGGAGCGGACGGCTATCGCGCGGCGTTCGGCCTGGCCGAAACCGACCCGGGAATGCGCCAGTCGGTTCCGATCCTGGCCGACCGGACCGCCGGCGGCCCTCTGGAGGCGAAGGATGGGCCCTTCCGCGTGGTGTCACCGGGCGACCTGCGGTCCGCCCGCTCGGTGCGCCAGGTCGTATCGATCGAGGTCGAATCGGCGCCCTGATCGCGGTTTGGCGCCGAAGAAACCGACATGATCTAGGCGTGGGCGCCAAAGAATCACGCTGATTCAGCACTCACCGAGGTTCGCCAAGGTAAAAGGGCGAATTTGGCAGCCACTGCCCTGGTCTGCCAACTTTGGATCTTGGAAAACCGGATTAGCCTGCTGAGCGTTTAGTCGACCTCACAGAGGCGAGTCACGACTCATGTCCGTCCTGGAAACCGACATCATCGACTACATCTACCTAGACGATGACGCGAAGACTCCCGTGCTGGTGGTCTCCGACCCGCTCACCTGGAAGCCGCCAGAGGATCAGCATCATCTCGATGTGCTGAGGGACAAGCTGAATGCGCAGATCGCTTTCGTGGAAACCGGACAGATCAAGGGGGTCTGGCCGGCGTATGCGGGTGGGGCCGTTCGCGTGGAAGTCATAGCGAGATGCCCCCTGACCGAGCTGGCTGCGCACTTCTACGTTCTGGCCCGCGGCGTAATGTCCTCCGCCAACATGGATTTGCGATTTCAGCTGCTCGATGCCTGAATCTACCGTCGGGCGCCGGACGGTCTGGAAAAATCTTTGCCAGAGGCTGGCGCGATCCAATCGCGGGGCGAGGTCGTCGACAAAGTCAAAATTCTTTCAATCTCGTCAATGATTTGAATTTTAGTGACCGGTAGTCGGCCTCGGCTCCGAGCTGAAGGCGCATTGGCGGTTCTGTGCGGTTGCGCCGCACCGTCCGACCAATGAAACTTGCGCACCCCATTCCCACGTAGTAGACGACGTTCGGTTCCGCCAACGTGTACCGGCCGAACCCCGCCTGCAAGGTCTTCCGCCCGCGAGATTAGCGGAGTGCTTGTAGGCCGACTGTCTGGGGCAGTATTCGCCTCGCCGCATAGGACACGAAATCTTGAACTTTACTTTCAGCCCGCATGCGAAAGCGTGCGCGCAGGTTGGCGCGCCTCTTGCGGCCGCCGCTATGGGATTGACCGTGGCGGCGATCGTGTGCAGCGCGACTCAACCGCGGTTTCCCGGCCAGAACGTCGACACGAGCCGGTTGGTTCAGTTTGCCTCATCGACGCCGGCGGCCACGCCGGCAGTCCCGATGGATGTCGCTCCGACGAATCAGGTGGCGCAACTCCCTGCCGCCCCTGCCTGGACGCGGCGGGCGCGCGGCCAAGACCTCGATTGCCTCTCGAAGGCGGTCTACTACGAAGCGAGGGGTGAGAGCGCGGCTGGTCAGGCCGCCGTCGCCCAGGTCGTCCTCAACAGGGCGCACAATCCGGCCTACCCGAAGAACGTCTGCGCCGTCGTCTTTCAGCCGGCGTCCGACGGAGGCTGCCAGTTCAGCTTTGTCTGTGACGGCGCCATGGCGCGTCCCCTCGAACCGATGGCGTGGAGGCGCGCGCGCGAGGTCGCGGCTCGCGCCTTACGAGGCTATGTGATGGCCGCCGTCGGCCGCGCCCTCAACTTCCACTCCGCGTACGCCTCGGCGGATGCGGCGGCGGGCACCCCGGTCGCCCGGCTGGGCAACCACGTGTTCTTCATCGCAGCGTCGCGTCCCGTTGCCGGTCATTCCGGCGGCGGCGTGCGTCACCTGGCGCGTACTGCGCCCGCGACAGTCGAGGAGGGCCCTGCCGGACCGGATGCGGCCCGGCGGCTCACCATGGCGCTGGGCGATCTTGGGCTGTTCGGCAAATCTGCCGGGCCGCTTCCGGCGTCCGACGAGCGGGTGGCGAGCGCGGGGGGCACCTCCGCCGGCGGCGCCGACTAGATCGCCCTCAGGCGGCGTCGAGACCGATATCCAGCACAGGCGCGGAGTGGGTGAGGGCGCCCACACTGATCAGGTCCACGCCAGTGCGGGCGATCGCCGCTACCGTCTCGAGGCTGACGCCGCCCGACGCTTCGAGCACGACGCGTCCGGCGGCGAGGGCTACAGCGGCCTCGAGATCCGCCAGGCCGAAATTGTCGAGCATGACGATGTCGGGAGCCGCCTCGAGCGCTTCACGCAGCTGATCGAGGCTGTCGACCTCCACCTCGAGCTTCACCATGTGCCCGGCGGTGGCCCGTGCGCGGCGTACGGCCTCGCCGACGCCACCGCAGGCGGCGACGTGGTTGTCCTTGATGAGGATCGCGTCATCGAGGCCGAAGCGGTGGTTGGCCCCCCCGCCGCAACGCACGGCGTACTTCTCCAGGGCGCGCAGCAGGGGCGTCGTCTTGCGGGTGTCGATGATCCTGGCGCGCGTCCCGCTCGTCTGGGCGACATAGGCAGCCGTGAGGCTGGCGATCCCCGACATGCGGCCCATAAGGTTAAGCGCCGTGCGTTCGGCGGAGAGGATGGTCCGCGCCGATCCTTGGACCGTGGCGATCGACTGTCCGGCCGCGAGCGTCGCGGCGTCAGCAAGATGAGGTTCGAAGCGCACGTCCAGGTCCAGGGCGGCGAAGGCGAGGCGGGCGCAGGCGAGGCCCGACAGCACGCCCGGCCTTCTCGCCACGAACCTCGCACTCATGCGGGTCTCCGGCGAGACGCACGCCTGGCTGGTTATGTCGCCCGCACGGCCGAGATCCTCGGCGAGGGCGGCGCGGACAATCGGATCGACCAGGAGATCGGGGAGGGGCTCGAGGCTCACGCGGCGCGCCGGCGACGGTCCGCCGCGTCCTGAAGCGTGCGCCGCGTGTGGACGGCCTCCGCGAAGGCTGTGGGATAGTCGGCGCGGAAGTGCGCGCCGCGGCTCTCGCGGCGAGCCAGGGCTCCCTCGGCAACCAGTCGCGCCGCCGTGAGGGGCAGGGCGGGACCGCACAGGGTCTCGGCGGCCGAAAGCCAGGCGAGCAGGCGCGTCAGTCCTGCGGCGTCCCGCACGACGCCTGCATCGCGCGACATGCGCCGGCGCAGGTCGAGCAGAGTCGATTCCGTCAGGTCTGGCGGCGCGGCAGGCGTCAGGGTCCGACTCGAGACCGGCGTCGCGTTGCGCGCCGCACGACCGGCGCGTGCGCCGAAGACCGCCGCCTCGAGCAGGGAGTTGGATGCAAGGCGGTTGGCGCCATGCACGCCGGTCGCCGCGCATTCACCGGCGGCGAAGAGGCCGGGTAGGGTGGTCGCCCCGGTCAGGTCCGTGACGACGCCGCCCATGTGATAGTGCACGGCGGGCAGCACGGGGATCGGCTGGCTGCGCGGATCGACGCCACCCGCGATACAGGCGGCGAACACGGCCGGAAACTCGTGGGCCACGTCGGGGATGAGCGGTGCGCGCGCATCCAGGAAGGCTCCGCGGCCGGCGCGCCGCTCCGACTCGATCGCCCGGGCGACCACGTCGCGCGGCGCCAGTTCCGCCGCCGGGTGATAGCGCAGCATGAACGCTACGCCGGCGGCGTCCACCAGGCGAGCGCCCTCGCCTCTCAGAGCCTCGGTCGCCAGCGGCGCCGGATCGGCGCCGATGTCGATGGCCGTTGGGTGAAACTGGACGAACTCGGGGTCCAGGATCTCTGCGCCGGCCGCCGCGGCCATGGCCAGGCCCTCGCCGCGCACAGCCGCGGGGTCGGTGGTGATGGCGTAGATGCCGCCGATCCCGCCGCTGGCCAGAACAACCGCCGGCGCATGGATCTCGACCAGGGAACTTCCCGCCTGGGTGAGGACGCCGTGTGTGCGTCCCTCGGCGTCGACGATCAGGGCGAGGGCGCGTACGCCTTCGCGGATCTCCACATGCTCGGCTGCGCGCGCCTTGGCGATCACAGCCGTCATGATTGCACGACCGGCCCCGTCGCCACCCACCCGCGCCACGCGGGCCATGGAGTGCGCGGCCTCACGGCTCTGGACGAAACCACCGTCGGCGCGGCGATCGAAGGGTGCGCCAAGCGCCGCCAGGGCGCGGACGGCGTCGGGCCCTTCGGTCGTGAGGATGCGCACCGGTTCGGCCTCGCACAGGCCGGCGCCGGCGGCGTTGGTGTCGGCGGCGTGGAGCGCCGGGGCGTCGTCCTCCGCCAGGGCGGCCGCCATGCCGCCCTGGGCCCAGGCGGAGGCGCATCCTTGGCCGAGCGGGACGGGACTGAGGACCAGCACGCGACGCGGCGCGGCCGCAAGGGCGGCGGTGAGGCCGGCGAGGCCGGCCCCGATCACCACTACGCCATCGAAGTCGACCCGGTCCGAGCGCGCCGCTGATGGGGAGAGAGTCATGACCGTGCGCCTAGATCAGCTCGACATCCACGTGATGGCGCGCCTTGACCAGGTCATAGCGCGCCGGTGTCGCCGGCGGCGGCAGGTCGATCATCCGCTGGACCGCGGCGCGGGCGCGCTCGGCGATGGCGGGGTCCACGGTCACTTCATAGCGCTCCTCGACGAGGGCGCTATGGATGTTCTCGAGGCTGATCCGCTTCATGTGCGGGCAGAGATTGCACGGCCGGACGAACTCGGTCTCCGGGGCGTCGCAGGCAACGTTGTCGGCCATGGAGCACTCGGTGATCAGCACAACCCGGCGCGGCTTTCGGCGAGCGACGTATTCGCTCATCGCCGCCGTGGAGCCGGCGAAGTCAGCCGCCTCGAGAACCTCAGTCGGGCATTCGGGATGGGCGAGGATCTCCGCATCGGGCCAGGCGGCGCGCAGCTCGGCGATATCCGCCGCATCGAAGCGCTCGTGGACCTCACAGCGGCCCTTCCAGGCGATGATGCCGATCGGGGTTTGGCGCGCCACGTTGCGCGCGAGGAACTCGTCGGGGAGCAGGATGACGCGATCGACGCCCCACTCGCGGGCGACCGCCTCGACCACCTGTACCGCGTTGGCGCTGGTGCAGCAGATGTCGGTCTCCGCCTTCACTGCGGCGGTGGTGTTCACATAGGTGACCACCGGCAGTCCGGGATAGCGCGCCTTGATCAGCCGCACGTCCTCGGCTGTGATCGAGGCGGCGAGAGAACAGCCGGCGCGCAGGTCCGGGATCAGCACCTTTTTCTCCGGCGAGAGGACCTTCGACGTCTCGGCCATGAAGTGCACGCCAGCCTGCACGATGATCTCGGCGTCGCAGCGCGCGGCCTCTCGCGCCAGACCGAGGCTGTCGCCAACGAAGTCACCCACGCCGTGGAAGATCTCCGGCGTCATGTAGTTGTGGGCGAGGATGACGGCGTTCTTTTCGCGCTTGAGGCGATTTATCTCGGTGATCAGCGGCGCGTGAAGCCGCCACTCCAGAGGCGTCACCTGCCCCTTGACCTTCTGCCACAGGGCGGCCGTCGCGTCCTCGACGGCGGGCGTGAAAGCGAAGGATCCGTCGGCCATCTGCCTCACCTGTTATGCTCGAACTGAGCATATCTAGAGCCTGAGATAGCGCCGAGCTCCCTCCCGCCGACGCTTTCCCTAAGGTGACTTATGCTAACTCTGAGCAAAAGTCGTGAACGGATATATGCCCCCGTCCCGGGCAGGGGAAGGGGCGTTTCACAAAACTGCGGCAAATGTGATTGCGGTTGATCAAAGCCGCACAAACTTGATCCTCCCCCACAGAGCGCAGCGGAATTGGGGAGGGAGACCGCTTATCCTGCCGCGCGATGCGGGGAGGATCCGCCTACCAGGTACCGATCTTCTCGGCCTCGGCGTGGCTTATCGGATGGTGGGCGCGGGCGTGGTCTTCTTCCGCGAGCAAGCGGACGGCCTCGAGCGCGGCCATGCACCCCATCCCGGCGGCGGTGACCGCCTGGCGGTAGACGTCGTCGGCGACATCGCCCGCGGCGAAGACGCCTGGGACCACCGTGCGAACCGAGCCCGGCTCCAGATCGAGATATCCGCCAGCCTTCATCGGCAATTGGCCGGCGAACAGTTCGGAGGCGGGTGCGTGGCCGATAGCGATGAAGACGCCGTCGCAGGTCAACTCGCGGGTCGCGCCAGTGACGACGTCCCGAAGGCGCACGCCGGTGACACCGAGCGGATCGGCCGTTCCGAGGACCTCGTCGATCGCCTGGTTCCAGATGACCTCGATCTTCTCGTGCGCGAACAACCGCTCCTGCAGGATGCGTTCGGCGCGGAATTCGTCGCGTCGGTGGACCACGGTGACCTTGCGCGCGAATTTCGTGAGGAAGAGCGCTTCCTCCACCGCCGTATTGCCGCCGCCGACCACCACCACGTCTTTGCCGCGGTAGAAGAAGCCGTCACAGGTGGCGCAAGCAGAGACGCCGAAGCCTCTGAAATGCTGCTCGCTTTCCAAGCCCAGCCACTTAGCCTCAGCCCCCGTGGCGATGATCAGGGTCTCGGCAAGCCAGCGCGCGCCGGAATCGCAGGTCACCAGGAAGGGCCTCTTCGAGAGGTCGACGGCGGTCACGATGTCGTCCACCAGTTCGGCGCCGACATTGGCCGCCTGGGCCTGCATCTGATCCATCAGCCACGGGCCCTGGATCACCTCGGCGAACCCCGGATAGTTCTCCACGTCTGTGGTGATGGTTAGCTGGCCGCCCGGCGTCAGCCCGCGGATCATCACGGGCGCGAGCAGGGCTCGCGCCGCGTAGACGGCCGCCGTGTAGCCGGCCGGGCCGGCGCCGATGATGAGGCAGCGCGTGGCGCGCGGTTCACTCAAGGCGTCAGGCCTTCTTCAGACCCACTCGACCTTGAGGATCTCGTAGGCCTTGACCCCACCGGGCGTGTTCACTTCGACCACGTCGCCGGTCTCCTTGCCGATCATCGCGCGGGCGATGGGCGAGGCGATCGAGATCTTCCCAGCACGCACATCGGCTTCGTGTTCGCCGACGATCTGGTAGCGGGCCTCTTCTTCCGTGTCCTCGTCCACGACGCTGACCGTGGCGCCGAACTTCACCTGCGTCCCGGAAAGCTTGGACACGTCGATGATCTGCGCGCGCGCCATCCGATCTTCGATCTCGGCGATACGGCTTTCGATCCAGCCTTGGCGCTCCTTGGCCGCATGGTATTCGGCGTTCTCCGAGAGGTCTCCGTGTTGTCGGGCCTCACTGATCGCCGAGGTTACGGCCGGCCGCTCCTGGGTCTTGAGCCGCCGAAGCTCAGAGTCGAGGGACTGAAATCCCTCCGCTGTCATAGGAACTTTTTCCATTGCAGACTTGAAGCTCGTTTGGTCCTGCGGATATCCGAAAAAACCCCGCGGCGCCGCAACGCGGCGTTCCAACGGGGGGCAAAAGAGGATAGGGGGCCGGGGCCGGTGTGGCAAGACCGCCCCCCGCCGCACCTGATGTCGGGTCAGCGGATT
Source organism: Caulobacteraceae bacterium (assembly GCA_036488995.1). Lineage (GTDB taxonomy): Bacteria > Pseudomonadota > Alphaproteobacteria > Caulobacterales > Caulobacteraceae > Acaudatibacter. The sequence goes on along the minus strand of DASXGQ010000229.1, from coordinate 11,494 downwards.
GAGATGCCTCCGTCGATCACCAACTCTGCGCCGGTGACATAACGGGACTCCTCCGACGCCAGCCAGAGAACGCCCTGGGCGATGTCTTCAGGCACGCCTTTCACCCCCAGGGGGACCGCCATGGCGGACAGGGCGTCAAGGTCCGGCGGCGCGTTGGAGCCCGTCGCGCCGCTCGCGCCGATGCCCAGCCAGATTGGCGTCTCGATGATCCCCGGGTGAACCGAATTGACCCGCACGCCATCCTTGGCCGCCGCGCATTCGAGGGCCACCGCCTTGGTGAACAGGCGCACCGCGCCCTTGGTCGCCGAGTAAGCGGCGAGGGTCGGCGAGCCCTTCAGCCCGGCGACCGACGACATATTGACGATCGATCCGCCGTTGCCGGCCTCGCGCATCAGAAGAAGGCCGTGCTTCATGCCAAGGAAAACGCCGTCCACGTTCACCGCCTGCTGACGGCGGAAGTCCTCGAGGCTCATGGTCGTGATGCTGGGGCTGCCCAGGCCGATACCGGCGTTGTTCACCAGGACGTCGAGACGGCCGAAGGCCTTCTTGACCTCGGCCATGACCTCAACCCACGCCTCCTCACTGGTTACGTCGTGATGGAAATAGCGGGCCCGGCCACCGGCGCCGGTGATTTCGGCGACGATCTGCTGTCCCTTGTCGTCCTGCAGGTCGGTGACGGCGACCGTTGCGCCCTCGGCGGCCAGCCGCTTGGCGCAGGCCGCGCCGATTCCGCTCGCCCCGCCGGTCACCACGGCGACCTTCCCTGCAAGTTTGGCCATCAGGCTCCTCCCTTAATCCAGCCGTCGGTCGTCGAGGCGGGCGTCGTGTGGCTTTGTGTTTCGGTGGGAGGGAAGCACGGCGTCGAGGGCCGGTCCCCATCACACGATACCTAGACCTTCCGGCCCCTTACGGCGATAGGCCTCGCACTGGCCCTTGCGGACGCTGGACGTACGCCCCTGGTCCGGCCTAGCGGTGGCCCCATGATCTCGACCCTGACGGAGGCGACGCCGGAGCGGCTCGCGGGCTTCGACGCCATCATCGATGTCCGCAGCCCCGCCGAGTTCGCCGATGACCACGTGCCCGACGCCATCAACCTGCCCGTGCTCAGCAACGAGGAGCGCGCCGAAGTGGGGACGATCTACGTGCAGGAGAGCCGCTTCAAGGCCAGGCGGGTCGGCGCGGCCATCATCGCCCGCAACGTCGCCTCGCACCTGGAAAGCACCCTGGCGGACAAGCCGGGCTCGTTCTTCCCGCTCGTCTATTGCTGGCGTGGTGGCCAGAGGTCCGGCGCCATGGCCACGATCCTCGACCAGATCGGCTGGCGCGTCAGCGTCCTGGCAGGCGGCTACCGGACCTATCGCCGGCGCGTGACGGCGGCGCTCTATGAGGCCGAGCCAGGCCTCCAAGTCGTGCTCCTCGACGGCCAGACGGGCGTGGCCAAGACCGACATTCTGGGCCGCCTGGCCGAGCGCGGCGCCCAGATCCTCGACCTCGAGGGGCTGGCGGCGCATCGCGGCTCGTTATTCGGCGCGATAACCGAGCCCCAGCCACCGCAGAAGCTGTTCGAAAGCCGGTTGCTTGCGGAGATGGAGGGGCTCGAACCCGGCCGGCCCGTCGTCGTGGAGGCGGAATCGAGCAAGGTGGGGGAGCTCAATCTCCCGCCGACCCTGTGGAAGGCGATGACGGCGGCGCCACGCATCGTGTTGTCGGCTCCGCGCGAGGCGAGGGCGGCTTACCTGGTCGAGGCCTATGGCGACGTGGCGGCCGACCGCGAGCGCCTCTTCGACATTCTCGCCCGCTTGCCGCCGCACCACGGAAAAGACCAGCGGACGGCATGGCGTGATCTCGCGGCAAAGGGCGATTTCCGTCTCCTGGCGGAAAGCCTGATCGAAGCCCATTATGATCCAGGCTACGCCCGTTCGGCCCGCCGCGACGAGCGGGAGATCCTCGGCGAGATCACCCTCGCGGACCTCTCGATCGCCAACCGCGAGGCGGCGGCCGACCGCATCCTTGGTCTTCTTCCTACGGTAGGCCCATGCCCGACGACCTCTCCGCGCCTCGCCTGACAAGCCTCGCCCACGGCGGGGGCTGCGGCTGCAAGCTCTCCCCGAAGGTGCTGGCGGACATCCTTGCGGGTATGCCGGCGGCGCGCGCCTTTCCCGACCTGCTGGTGGGGACCGAGACGGCGGACGATGCTGCGGTCTGGAAGCTCAACGAGACACAGGCCCTGATCGCCACGACCGACTTCTTCATGCCCGTGGTCGACGATCCGTGGGACTTCGGGCGTATCGCGGCGACCAACGCCCTGTCGGACGTCTACGCCATGGGCGGACGGCCGATCCTGGCCCTGGCGATCGTGGGCATGCCTGTGAACGTCCTGTCGCCTGAGACCATCCGCGCCATACTGGAAGGCGGCGCCTCGGTCTGCGCGGAGGCGGGCGTGCCGGTCGCCGGCGGCCACTCGATCGACAGCGTGGAGCCGATCTACGGTCTCGTGGCCCTTGGCCTAGTGGACCCCAGGCGCGTGCTGAAGAACGACAGCGCGCAGCCGGGCGATGTCCTGGTGCTCACTAAGGGGCTCGGGGTCGGCATATTGTCGGCGGCCTTCAAGCAGGGACGGCTCGACCCTGCTGGCTACGCGGCGATGATCGGTTCGACGACCCGGCTGAACACCCTGGGCGCCGACCTGCCGTCCATCGATGGGATCCATGCGGTGACTGACGTCACCGGCTTCGGCCTTCTCGGCCACGCGCTGGAGGTCGCGCGAGGTTCAGGCGTGACGATTGAGATTCGCTCGGATGGCGCGGCTCTCCTCGCAGGCGTGGAAGAGCTGGCGCGCTCGGGCGTGCGCACCGGCGCTTCGACACGAAATTGGGAGAGTTACGGGTCGGAGGTCCGCCTGCCCGAGGGGTTCGAGGCCTGGCGGCTCGACCTCCTCACCGACCCGCAGACCAGCGGGGGGCTGCTGATCTCCGTTTCGCCCGGAGCAGCAGACGAACTGCTCGCCCTTGCCCGGGCGAAGGGGTTTGATGCGGCGCGCGTGGTTGGGCGGGTCGTCGAAGGCGCGCCCGAAGCGAGGGTGGTCGCCTGACCAGGGGAGTCCTCCCCCACGCCTTGCGTGGAGGAGGATCCTGCGGACTCGAGCGTCAGAAGCGCCAGTTCAGGCCGACGCGAACGACATTCGCCGTCGCCTTTTCGTCCACGTTGGCGTTGAAGAGAGTGAAGCCAGGGCCCGCGACGGTTCCACCCGTGCCGTTCAGGGTGGAGTCGCCGAGGTTCACGTAGAGGTATTCGACCTTCGCCGAGAGGTGACGGGTGAGCGCGTATTCGGCCCCGCCGCCCACCGTCCAGCCGACCTGCATCTGGTTCGGCGAGACGAACGAGGCATTGCCGAAGCCGCCGTTGACGCAGCTCGAGCAGTTGAAGTTGCTCGCCGTGCGAACGCCGCCATAGGCGAAGCCGCCGGTGACGTACGGCAGCAGCCGGTTGTTCAACATGGTATGGCCGATCCGCGCGCGAGCCGTGCCGAGGTAGTTGATGCGCGAGCTGAAACCGCCGTCAAAAGAGGAGCCGGTTCCGGGGAACTCAGAGAAGCCGGTCTTGCCGCTCAGGTCGGAGGCGTCGATGTCGGTCTCCAGGCCAGCGACAAAGCCGTCCTTCATCTCGTAGTTGTAACCGAGGGTGACGCCGCCCATCACGCCGCTCGAATCCTGGCTGAAGTGGCCGGTCACCGGGTTGGTCCCGGCTGCGTCGGTCGTGCCGGAGTAGGGGTAGCGGAAATTTCCGCCGCCATAGCCGAGGTTCACGCCGGCGTAGGGGCCGGTCCAGGTTCCCGCATCGTTGTCCTGGGCCAGGGCCGGCGCCGCGGCGAGGGCGGTCGCGACGGCGATGGCCGACGTCAGGCAAATGCTACGAATCTTCACGCTTCGAACTCCATGTTCAGTTCGACGACGCTCCCCCTTCGATCGAGTCGCGTACGCCTTGAGAACGCCCACCCAGGTCTAGCCCAGAGGCCCTCTGGTCACGGGAAACGATCACCATTGAATTTCGAAGCAGAATGATTGGCGTACGCGGAGTTCTTCGACTGTGCGTGTGGTATTTCTGCCAATCATATCACCGCATTCAGACCTCAATTGCCCGATTGATTTTCAAGATGAGGCCGGATAGAGGCGATGATAGGGAGAATATGGCGGGGTTGGCGATCAAGAAACCTGAATTATATTTAATAATACAAGTTCGGAACTGTATCGACACCGGTGCGAAACGGGGCGGCCTTCTCGGTTTCCAAGCGTGGCCGGCAATGAAAAAAAGGGCGCCATGCGCGCCTTCATCCGACTCGGCCTCGCCGTCGCCCTGATCACACCCACGCTCGCCTCGGCCCAGGCGATGGATCCCACCTTCGCGGAGCATCAGAAGGCGTGGACGACGCGCCCGGAGTTCTCGAGCCCGCTGGTGGACCATCTGCCAACCAGCGGCGCGGTTCCCTCTCCACGCGATGTGCTGGGTCACGACATCGGCGCGCCCCGCGTGCTCGACTATTACGCCGACATTCTGAAGTACTACCGCGCTCTGGCGGCGGCCTCGCCCTGTGTGAAGATCATCGAGACCGGCAAGACCGAGGAAGGCCGGCCCACCGTGATGGTGGTGATCTCCTCACAGGCCAACATGTCCAATCTGGAGCAGAACCGACGCAATCTCGTGCGCCTGGGCGACCCGCGCTCACTATCGCCGGATGAGGCGAAGACACTGATCGCCAAGTCCAAGCCGATGTACGTCCTTCTTGGCGGGCTCCACAGCGGCGAGACTGGCCCGCCGGAACTGCTGATGGAGCTGGCCTACCGACTGGTGACCGAGGACTCTCCGCTGATCCAGCGCATCCGCGACAATGTCATCATCGCCATCAATCCTGCCACCGATCCCGACGGGCGCGACCGCTACGCGGACTGGTATTACGAGAACAAGGTCGACGACACAAATGATCTCGATCCGGTTCCGGGCGCGCCCTACTGGGGGAAGTATATCTTTCACGACGACAACCGTGACATAAATTATAGCGGCTATAGCGCCACGAACCTCTTGAAGTGGTATCTGGAGTGGCGACCTCAGGTCATGCACGACCTGCACGAGTCGGTGCCATTCCTCTACGCCTTCAGCGGCCAGCCGCCTCAGAACTCGGACCTCGACCCGATCCTCTACGCTGAGCTGCCCTGGTTCGCCGATTTCGAGATGGCGCAGCTGACCAAAATGGGCATGCCGGGCGTCTGGAACTTCGGGTATGTCGACGCCTGGTCGCCCGGCTACGTCGCCTTCATGTCGTCCAACCATAACGGGCTGGTGAGGTTCTACGAGACCTTCGGCAACGGCGGGGCGACAACGGAGCTGCGGCACGTCAAACCGGTGGATGGGCCTGGCCAGGATCAGCATGCCATGGACCAGACCAAGCGGGAGTGGTTCCGGCCGAACCCGCCGTACAAGACCGTCGAATGGTCGATGCGCGACAACACCAACTACATGGAGACGGCGATGCTGACCGCGCTCCAGCTCACTTCGCAATTCCCCGACCAGATCATCGAGAACTTCTACAAGAAGAACCTCGACTCTCTCGAAGCGGGCCGGACGAAGCCGCCTTACGCCTTCATCATCCCCGGCAACCAGCCGGACATGACCCGCGCAGCCCTGGTGGTGAACATCCTTCGCCTACAGGGGATCGAGGTTGGCCGCACCGAGGCGCCGTTGAAGCTGTCGGACGGCGCGTTCCCGGCGGGCTCCTTTGTGGTGAAGCTCGACCAGCCCTATGGGCGGCTCGCCAAGGTCCTGCTGCAGAAGCAGGATTTCCCCGATCCCAAGCTTAAGACGTACGACGACTCCGCCTGGACCATGGGCATGATGGCCCATGTGAAGGTCGTGGCGACCAAGGACGCCAAGGCGCTCGAAGCCGCGGCACCCCTCATCGAGCGCGATCAGCCGGCGGGCGCCATCGATCCCCCCGGCGCACGGGACTATGCGGTTCTTGACCACGGATCGATCGAGCTCGCGCGCCTGCGGTATCGCCTTAAGGACACCCCGATCCGCATCGCCGAGCAGTCCTTCATCGCGGACGGGAAGTCGGTCCCGGCGGGCTCGTTCATCGTCGACGGCTCCGCCTACCAGAAGCTCAGGGAAGAGGCTGTCCCTCTAGGTCTCACCGTGGTGGCGCTTGCGGCGCCGCCCACGGTTGCGACCCACGAGGCGGCCGCGCCTCGCGTGGCGGTCTACAGCACCTGGGGGTCAACCCAGAACGTCGGTTGGGTCCGCTTTGCGTTCGACGAGTACGGGACGCCTTACAGCCTGATCTTCAAGGACGACGTCCGGAAGGGCCGCCTCCGAGCACGCTATGACGTGATCATCGTGCCCAGCCAGGGGCGCAACTCTCGCGCACTCGTGTGGGACGTTCCTGTACGCGGCAAACCGCTGGCCTATGCGAAGACGGCCCGCTTCCGAAATCTCGGCGACTACGGCGCCTCGCCCGACATCCGCGGGGGCATGGGCCTGGAAGGCCTCGAGGCGCTTCGCCAATTCGTCCAGGAGGGCGGCGTCCTCATCACCCTGGGCGACTCCAGCGCCATGCCGGCGGACTTCGGCATCGCGCCGGACGTGCAGGCCGCGCCCGCCTCGAAGGACTTCTACGCCCCCGGCCCAATTGTTCAGGCGAAGATCACCAAGCCGGGCAACCCGGTCTTCTACGGCTACGACGACGCAAGCTTCTCCGTACGTTGGGCGACAAATTCGCTCTTCTCCGTTCCCGAGTTGCATCGCGACGAAGTGCTGATGGAGTTTCCGGGAAGCAAGTCCGGCGTGCTGAGCGGCCTGATGACGGCGCCGGACGAGGTCAAGCACCGTCCGGCGATCATCGACCAGCCTCTTGGGGAAGGCCGCATCCTGATGTTCGCCACCAATCCGATCTATCGCGACCAGACGTTCGGCGAGTACCGCATGCTCTACAACGCCCTGTTCAACTACCGGCAGCTGGGGTTGGGGACGGAGACGCCGGAACCCGCTGGCGAGGATGCGGCAGCTGAGGGCGAAGGCCACCCGGAGAGCAGCGCGGAGCGGTGAGCGGGCCTGCCTCACGCCAGCAGGGCGTGGACGATCTTCTCCCGCGTGAACGGGGTCTGGCGGATGCGCGCGCCCAGGGCGTGCGCGAGGGCGTTGCCGATGGCGGCCATGGCGGGGCCGAGACTGACCTCGCCCGCTCCAAGCGATGGTTGGTCCTGCGCCATAACAAGGTCGATCTCGACGGGCGGAATCTCGCTGAAACGCAGAATGGGATAGTCGCTGAACGTGGTGGAAGCGACGCCCCGGCCGCCTAGTTTCACCTGCTCCTTCAGGGCCCAGCTCGCCCCCATGATCATCCCTCCCTCTAGCTGGTTGCGGCAGCCGTCGGGATTGATGACCTGGCCGCAGTCGGCGGCGCACCAGAGATGGTCTAAACGCGCCTCCGTCTCCACGGTCACGGCGGCGGCGACGGCGACATAGGCGCCGCGGCCCCGATATCGGCAGTAGGCGAGGCCGAGGCCCCGACCGCTCCCCGGCGGCCCGCGATCGATCCAGTCGCACATCCGCGCCAGCCGCTCCATCACTCCAAGCGCGCGAGGATCCGAAGTCATGTCGAGACGCCAGGTCAGCGGGTCGGCGCCGGCCGCCTCCGCCAGCTCATCGATGAAACACTCGCTCGCGAACGTGTTCGCCGGGCCGCCCAGGCCCCGTAGGGAGGACGTGCGCATCGGCGCTGTCACAGCATGCTCGACGAAGCGGGCGGCGGGGATTTCGTAGGAGGGGAGGGCGTTGAGGATGGCGCCGCTAAATCGCGGCGCGCCGGGTCGAGGCGCCATCGGCGGGGCCGGCGGCAGCTCCAGCGCCGTCTGGTCGAGCGCGGCGCCGCGGCCGCCAGTGTGCGAGCCACTCCAGACGTGAGCGGTGTAGTCGGCAAGACGGCCGCCGGCGTCGAGCTCGGCCGAAAGCTCGATCCACATCGCCGTGCCCAAGGGCTCGAATCCGAACTCGTCCTCGCGCCGCCAGCGCACCCGCACCGGGGCGCCTGGCCGGCGCACGGCGATCAGCGCCGCATCGACGGCCGCGTCGTCGGAACCATTGTGGCCGTAGTTGCCGGGCGCCTGCACATGCGTGACCGAAATGCGCTCCGGCTCCAGGCCGGTCAAACGGGCGAGCATGCCTTGCATGGGGTAGACCCCCTGGGCGTGGGTCCAGACGTCCAGGCGCCCATCCTGGAACCTGGCGATCCCGCAGGAGGGGCCGATGGAGGCGTGGGAAATGTAGGGTCGGCCGTAGGCCGCCTCGATGCGCCGGCGGTTTGATGGGCCAGCCGGGGCTTCGCCTCCTGGGTATTCAGTGGCGGGCAGCACCTTGAGACTTTCGGGCTCGCTCACGTCAGGGTCGAGGTCGGGCGCCCCTTCCCAGTGGGTTGTCCGTTCAGCCGCCTCCGCTGCGGCGTCGATGGCGCGTTCGCTGGAGCAGACCAATGCGAGGAACGCCTTCTCGCGAAGGATCTCCGCCGTCTCTCCCGCGGCGTGGCGGATCGCGCGTTCGTCGATTTCGACGAGCTGCGCGCCGGGCGCGGGTTGCCGAACGACCCGGGCGTGGACCATGCCCGGCAGATCCAGATCATGGATGTAGGCGCCGCCGAACAGTTTGGGCGGCAGATCGAGACGGGGCCACTCACGGCCGACGATCCGATGGTCTTGAGGTTTCTTGGGGGCGGCGTCGTCGCCAGGCGCGCGCGCCAGATCGACCTCTCCGGCGAGCGCCCAATAGTCGAGCCCGGTGGGCTCGCCATCGCGCAGGAAGGCGCCTTCGATGATCTCGAGGGCCTCGGCGGGGCAGGCTAGGCGCTCGGCCACGGCGGCGACGAAAAGGGACCGAACCTCGGCGCAGGCTGCCCGCACCGCCGCGCCCGACATCTCCGTGGTCATGGAGCCGACGGTCAGACCTTCGTCGGGAGAGGCGCCCGTCGCCGGATTTACGAGCCGGAGCTGAGCCATCGAAACGTCCAGTTCGTCGGCGGCGATCTGGGCGAGGCCGGTGAGGGCGCCTTGCCCGTACTCCACCTTGCCGACGGCCACGCGGGCGACTCCGGGCGTCTCGAAGCCGACCCAGCGGTCGAGGCGTGGGTTGGCGGCGAGATCGGGCGGTATCATGCCAGCCGCGCCCCGGCCGTCGCGTCCTCGCGCATCCGGCGCGCGGCCAGGGAAACGGCGTCCATGATCCGGTTGTGCGCTCCGCAGCGGCACAGGTGCCGGTCGAGGGCCATGGCGATCTCGGCGCGCGTCGGGTCGGGATTGCGGTCGAGCAGAGCTTTGGCCGAAATCAGTATGCCCGAAAGGCAATAGCCGCACTGACCGGCCTGACGGTCGAGGAAGGCCTGCTGAAGCGGATGCGGCCGCTCGGGCGAGCCGATGCCCTCGAGGGTGATGATCGCCCGGTCCTCGAGATTTCCCACCTCGAGCTGGCAGGCGGTTTCGACCGCTCCGTCGACGAGCACGGCGCAAGCCCCGCACTCGCCCGCCCCGCAGCCGAAGCGGGCGCCCTTCAGGTCGAGGCGATTGCGCAGCACGTCCAACAGAGAGGCCGTGTCATCGACCTCGATCCGTCTCGGCTGGCCGTTGATCCGAAGATTGACGTCCCGGATCATGCGCCCGCCCTCCCATTCACGTCCGACACGCGCCAAGACATTGCGTCGGTTCATGGTCCGCGCTTTTGACGCGGATGCAACCGCCAGGGATTCGAGTCGCGGCATGACGCAAACGCCGATCGAGGCCTGGATCGAGGCCTTCCCACATCGTGCCGAGACTCCCTTCAAGCTGCGACCGACGCGGCTCTATTCGGTGAGCGATCTGTACGACGCGTTCGATCCGGCCGATCCAAGCACCTGGACGGCGACCTACGACCATCGGGCGTGGGAGTGGTTCACCGACTCTCAGACAGATCGGCCCCGCCAGCTCTCCATGTCGGAGGCGCTCGCCGCGCGGGTCCACGACGCGGCGATCGAGCAAGAGATCAACGCTCATCTCAAGGAGCTCCCTTACAAGGTCGTCGGGGTGATGGGCGGGCACGATGCGGCGCGCGACGATCCGGCCTACCTGGAGGTCGCGCGACTGGCGCGAGCCCTTCGCCGGCGGGGCCTGCAGATCGTCACGGGGGGTGGTCCCGGCCTGATGGAGTCGGCGAATTTCGGGGCCTTCATGGCGCCCTACGAAAACGATCGCCTCGAAGCGGCCCACGGCGCCCTGTGCCGCTCACCATCCTACGAGGCGGATCCGGGCGCGTGGCTGGCCGCCGCGTGCGCGGTTCGCGCGGGCCTGCTGGCTGGCGACTGGCGCAGGGAGCCCAGGCTGGAGAGCCGCAACCTCGGCATCCCGACCTGGCACTATGGGAAGGAGCCTCCGAACCTCTTCGCGACGCACGTGGGCAAGTACTTCTACAATTCGGTTCGGGAGGATGGACTGGTCAGCGTGGCGACCGGCGGCCTGGTCTTCGCGCCGGGCGCGGCCGGCACGGTTCAGGAAGTCTTCCAGAACCTCAACCTCAACTACTACCTGCGACCGGGGGAGACCCCGACCCCGATGGTGTTCTACGGCCGCGACTTCTGGGACCCGGCGCGGTTCGACCCGAAGGCCCGACCCCGCGGCGCGCATTCGAAACCCGTTTACCCTCTGGTGGAGAAGCTCGCCCGCGACGGCGGGTTCATTCAGGCCCTTCTGCTCTCGGACGATCCCGACGAGGTTCTCGCCTTCCTCGAAGCCGCGGACCTGCAAGGGGAGGGGCGGACCCTGGCGGACATTCGGCTGTCGCGCTGCTGACCGTGAAAAGCGCCGGCGCGTCAGCGATGACGCGCCGGCTCGGAACTCACTTGTTGTATTCCACCGAGGTCCAGATCTCTTCCGAGAGGATCTTGCGGAACTTGGCGCGCTCGGCCTGAAGAGCCGGCTCGTCGGCTTTGGGCAGGATCTTGCGGAACTGGGCTTCCATCTCCTGGTCGCGGATCTTGTCCGGATCCAGTCCAGCGAGGCTCGGCCAGTGTTCGACGGTGATGACGTTGGGGCCATCCCCATACACGTTCCGCTTCACCTGGATCGAATAGCTGTCGATCATGCCGCGGCGCTTCATCTCCTCCTCGCTGGGAATCAGCGTCTTCTTCAGGGCGACCAGGTAATCGTCGATATGGCCCGGCTCGACATGGACGAGCGTATAGACGTAGGCGCCTTTCTGGGGCGTGTAGTCCGTCCAAGGTTCGGCGCGGGCGCCTCCCGTAGCGGCAAGGCAAAGTGCGCCGGCTGCTCCAGCAAGTAGCATCAAGTTTTTCATTATCAGTCCTTCAGCGTTGTTCTATATATCGTTTTCGCTGGAGCGACCAATGCTCGCCGATCTTAGACATGATTCCCCCCAGCGCTAGGACGCTGGTTCAGGGCGATACGTGTTGCAAGCTCGAAATTGTTAA
>DASXGQ010000222.1:0-5683 GCA_036488995.1 Caulobacteraceae bacterium | reverse complement strand
GTCTTGGCCGGCGCCTTGCCGGCCGCGGCGGCCTTGCCAAGGCTCGGGGCCGGAGGCCGGCGCTCCTCCTCGATGCTCCGGCGCAGGGCGTCCATCAGGTTCACCACATTGCCCCGCTCCGGGGCCTTGGTGATCACCGGCTGCCCGCCCGCGATCTTCGATTTCACCAGCGTCAGCAGCGCCTCTTCGTAGCGATCCTCGAACGCTTCCGGCGCGAAGGTCGCCGCCTTCTGGGAGATGATCTGCTCGGCCATGTTCAGCATGTCGTCGGAGTATTTGGCGTTGAGCTTGTCCAGCGCGCTGGAGGGTTCGCGGATCTCCTTTGCCGAGCGCAAGGTCATCAACCGAAATCCGTCGGTGATCGGCTGGATGGCCACCAGGCGCTCGCGGCCGGAAAGCACGATCCGCGCGATGGCGACCTTATGGGCGCGCTTCATCGCCTCGAGGATGACGCCGAACGTCTCCTCGGCGATCGGCCCGTCCGGAGCCAGGTAGTAGGTGGAATCCTGGTAGATCGGGTCGATGTCGGCCTCATCGACGAAGCCGTCGATGTCCACGGTCTTGCTGGATTCGATTTCGATCTCTTCCAGTTCTTCGGCCGTGACGACGACGTATTTGTCCTTCTCGAACTGATACCCCTTCACCAGGTCGGCGCGATCGATCTCGCCGAGCTCCGGGTCATGGTACTTCTGCTGCACGCGGTTGAGCGTGTCCTTGTGCAGAAGGTTGAAGGAGATCTTGCCCGCCGTCGACGAGGTCGCCGGAAACAGCTTCACCGGACACGAGACCAGCGATAGCCGAAGATAGCCCTTCCAAGACGCGCGTCCCGCCATTTTGGCGTCCCTTATGTTTTCATCCCGAGGTCACGCCGCATCTTGGGCGTGATCTTTGTTCCGCTTGATCCTAACCCATCCCACGGGTCGGCGCCCAGAGACTCAAGTCGCCGGTGTATATTCAGACGATTGAAGGCGTCGCCGCCCGACAGCTTGCGCAGCTCTTCCCAAAGGATCGGCGTCGCCACCGGAAATCCCGGCCGCGCGCGAAGCGAATACGCGGCCACCGCGCTCGCCCCGCGGGCGTTGCGAAGATAGTCGATATAAATCCGCCCCTTGCGCCGCTCCTTGGAAGAGACGGCGGTGAAGACGTTCGGCGCGTCCGACGCCATCGCCCGCGCGAAAGCCTCGGCGAAACCCTTGGCCGTTGGCCAGTCGTGACCGGCGGCCAGGGCGACGACCAGGTGCAGCCCCTTGCCGCCGGTCGTGCGCAGAAAGACCTCAAATCCCAGCGCCTCTAGCCGCTCGCGCAGGATCTCGGCGCCATCACAGACCCGCGCCCACGGCAGGCTCTCGTCCGGGTCCAGGTCGATCACCACCCGATCTGGATGTTCTGGATCGTCGATGTGGCAGCCCCACAGATGGAACTCGATCGCGCCGAACTGGGTCAGCCCGAGATAACCCCTGGGCTCGGTCACGGCGATGAACGAGGCGCGCCCCTCCTCATCCGCCAGATCGACCGTCTGCACGCCTGCTGGCAGGCCGGCGAAGGCATGGCGCTGATAGAAGGCGTCCTTGATGTCGCCGCTCGGGCAACGAAACACCGTCACCGGCCTGCGCAACAGTTCCGGCAACAGCCAATCGCCGACACGCGCGTAGTGGATCGCCAGATCGAGCTTGGTGACGCCGCTGCCGGCGAAGATCTCCCGCTGGGGGTTGGTCAGGGTGATGGCGGCGAGGTCGCGATCGCCGACCAGCTTCGGCTTCAGCGCCACGGTCGGACGCGGCGCCGCACGTGGCGCGAGGCCCATGAACACTGGCGCGCGCGGCGCATCGTTGACCGAGCGACTGCGGTAGCCGATCTCGGCGTTCCACACCGGCTCGACCCAGTGAGCGCCGGGCGTGCGCGGGCTTGCGACGGCGGGCGAGGATCGCTCGCACTCCGAGAGGGTCGCGTAGAGCTCACGCGCCTTGTCGTCGCTGATGCCCGACCCCACCCGGCAGGCATAGGCCAGCTCGCCGCCGCGGTCCTCGGCCAGGATCAGCGAGGAGGCGCTGCTTGGCATGTTCGAGAGATAGCCGATCACCGCGAAGGTCCCGACCTCGACGCGCTTGACCTTCACCCAGCTGGGCGACCTGGCCTGGACGTAGCGCGCGTCCGCCTTCTTCGAGACGATGCCTTCTAGGCCCATGCGGCTGGCCTGGGCGAACAAGACCGCACCGTCGCCTTCGATATGGTCGCTCAGCTGGATCGGCGAGCGCGGGTCGATGAGCGGACCGACCAGGCCCTCCAGGGCGGCCTTGCGGTCGAGGAGAGACGCGCCGCTGAGGTCGAAGCCGTCGAGATAGCAAAGGTCGAAGGCGAAATAGGTCATCGCGTGGCTGTCGCCGTCCGACAGCGCCCGCTCCAGCAGATCGAGCGAGGTCACGCCCCGTGGATCCTGGACGGCCACCTCGCCGTCCACGATCGCGCTCTTGCAGGGCAGTTTGGCGAAGGCCCTCGCCAGGGCGCTGTAGCGCGTGGTCCAATCGTGGCCGTTGCGGGTGATCAGCCGGACCTGGCCGCCCTCGAAGAACACCAAGGTCCGATAGCCGTCATACTTGATCTCGTGCAGCCAGCCCTCGCCCTTGGGCGGGGCCTCGGCCGTGTCGGCGAGCTGCGGCTTCCACCGTAAGGGCATGGGCGCGGCCCGCGCCGACGCCACCTTGCCCGCGGCCTTGCGTGGCGCGAGCTTGCGCGGCGGGAGAGGCTCCTCGTCGACGGGGCGGCCGGTCACGACGCTGTTGGGTTCCTCCACCAGCACGTCGTAGTCGGCCAGCGGCCGCGCCGCCGGGTCGCGCTCCTTGATCAAGAGCCAGTTGGTCGGATCGTCTTGCAGGCGCACGAGCGTCCAGCCCCCGGCCAGCTTCTCACCCGCCAGCCGGAACTTGATCTCGCCCGCGGCCAGCGCCGCCTCCGGTTCCGCCAGAGTGACCCAGGTCCCGCGGTCCCAGACGATCACCGTCCCGGCGCCGTAGTTACCGGCAGGGATGCGACCTTCGAAACTGGCGTATTCCAGCGGGTGGTCCTCCACCAGCTTGGCGAACCGCCGCACCTTGGGATCAAGGCAGGGCCCCTCCGGCACCGCCCAGCTCTTCAGGGCGTCGCCGATCTGAAGGCGCAGATCGTAATGCATGCGCCGGGCGTGGTGTTTCTGGATGACGAAGATGGGATCGCCGGAAAGGGCCAACGCGCCACGCGGCTCAGGCGTCTGGGCGAAGCGCCGCTTGGCTCGGTAGGTCTCAATGCCGTTGGCCATGGAGTCTTCGGACGTGGCGGCGGGGTGGTGAACACTACGGCGCCGGTCGAGGGCGTCTAGGGTTGGCTGGTCTACAACCCGATCGGCATGCCCACCGGCAGCTATGCGGCGCCGCCTGCGGCTCCGCCGTCCAGCGTGGCTCTCGCGCGGCAGATCAGTCGGGGTTTGGTATTCTGTCCCCGAAACCCGCCGCCTCTCCGTCGCGGCGGGTCCGTCGGGGTTTCGTATCATGTCCCCGAAACCTCCCAACAGTTCGAAGGGGGAAACGATGTCCGAACGTCTTTGGGTCGCAGCGCTCGCCGCGGCGCTGTTGGGCGGCGCGGCGTCGGCCGCGGAGATCCGGTTCGCCCCCGGAACGGCGCTGACGCTCAATCCCGCCTACCCGCCGAAGGAGATGAGCGACGTCTTCGCCCAGATGGTGGCGATCCGCACGGGCCCGCGCGAGCGGCTTGAGGTCGGCTCCGTGCGCTTCGAACTGCTCAAAGGCGGGCGGGTGATCGCCACCCAGGTGCAGACCGGAGAGGAGGCGGCGGCCGGCACCCGCGCCTTCCTCCAGGACCGGCCGCCCCCTCTGCAGGCGAGCCAGTTCCTCAATCCCAAGGGTCTCGCCGGCTGGTTCGGAGCGGGGGCCGCGCCAGCGACCTCCGCATCCCTCGCGCCGAACGAGGTCCTGCTCGAGCCGGACGTCTATTTCGCGGTCGATGACCGTCCCGACACGCTTCGCGTCGTCGTTCAGGGCCAGGCGCCGGATGGTCCGAAGCAGATCGAGGCGAGCATCCCCGTCAGGATCTATCGTTCGCCGGTGGACTACAGGCTGCCGGTGAGGGGGGCCTGGCTCGAAGCGTCGTTGCCGATCATGCAAAGCCATCACCGCTGGAACGCCCCTACCGAATACGCGGTCGACTTCTTCAAGGTGAACGGCGACGGCGAGACGACGCACGACGGGAGCGCCGAGGCTTCACACTGGTACGCCTATGGCGAGCCGGTGATGGCCGCGGCCGATGGAGTGGTCGTCCAGGTGATCGACGACCGCGTCCAGGACCGCGCCTTCCTGGCCCTGCGTCCGGGCGAGACCGCCGGGCAGCGAAGCGAGCGGGTGAACCGCGAGATCGAGACCCGCGCCCTCGCCGACTTCCCGCGAAGTCTGCTGGGCAACATCATCGTGCTGCGCCACCAGGTCGGCGAAACGGTGGAATATTCCTCCTACGAGCACCTCAAGACAGGCAGCGCGCGAGTGAAAGTCGGCGACAACGTCAGGCGGGGCGAGGTCGTCGCCGAGGTCGGCGACACCGGGGACACCCCCGTCGCGCACCTGCACTTCGAAATCAACGCGGGGCCCGACACGCTTTACTCCCAGAGCCTGCCCTTCCACTTCTCCGATGTGCAGCACAACGGCAGCACCCAGGACCCGGGCTGGTTCGTCGAATCGAAGTGACCGGAGGGTGGCGGGCTCTTTGCGTCCCTCCTAACTCTGTCATGGCCGGCCTTGGCTGGGGGTTTGGGGGTTTCGGGGACAGGATACGAAACCCCCAACCACCGCCCACAGTGGCAACTGTTCCTGGGCCGCCCCCTCTCCGTCGCGGCTGATCAGTCGGGGTTTGGTATCCTGTCCCCGAAACCTGAGTCCTATCTTGCGTGGGGCGCGAATATCGACAGCCCCAAGAGGAACGCGCCGACCACAATGATGAGCGCACCGGCCTGAGTAGTTTTTTCACTCCCGTCGGTATGGACCCATGTGTTGATGCCTACGAGAGCGAGTCCGGCCACAATCAAAACTACTCCCATGATCGCCGGCAAGTCGTTCATCGCCATTGCTTTCCCCGAGCTTCCGCCGCCCCCACCCTGACGTATCTGGACTTAGGTATATTCCTGAGCACTGGCCGGTTTTGGCCCCAGGTGGTTCCGTTTCAGATATCATCGGACATGGAAACGGCCAAGGAGGCCCGCTAAAGTCGGTCGCGAACCGAAAGGGGGGTAAACATGACGCAGGTGCAGGGCGCGGCGGCAAACACGGATGCGGTTTCGGGCGGCAATGGCGCCGGTGATGCCGTGCCCTTATGGCGTCTTTACGTTCTGCGCGCCCTCTACGCGATCATGGCGGCGGCAGAGGGCTCGATCCAGTTGCAGGCGTTCCTTCATCACGCTCATTGGACGCCGACTAGCGGAGCGGCGCACAGCTTCCTTCTGGCGCTCGCGCTCCTGTCGATTGTCGGAATCCGATATCCGCTCGGGATGCTGCCGCTCCTGGTCTACGAGCTGCTCTGGAAAATCATCTGGCTGTGCGGTATCGCGCTGCCGTTGTGGGCTGCCAACCAGATTGACGCGGACACCCGCAAATCATTTTTCGAAATCGCGCCAGTCATTATCCTCATTCCCCTGCTGCCTTGGGGT
>DASXGQ010000210.1:0-9610 GCA_036488995.1 Caulobacteraceae bacterium | reverse complement strand
CCAAGCGCGCGGAAGACCACTTTGCCCGGTGGAACCGCGGCTGCGCAGGCGTCCTCGTTGGGGGTCAATCCCATCAGGCGCGGCCCCACCACGCGCTGGAAGCCGATCACATTGCCCACGCCCTGGAAGAGGTACCAGTCGCTGATGTTCATCACCTGATCCATGCGCGCGGCCGCCTTCGGATCCCTGGGCGTCAGGGCAGGCGTCGGGAGGATCCGGTCGAGGTACCGCAGGATCGCGTTGGTCTCGTAGAGGGAGAAGCCGTCATGCTCGAGCACCGGCATGCGCCCGAACGGGTGGCGCGAGAGGTGCGGCTCGGCCTTCAGACCGCCCGGCGGAATCGGGGTGAGCCGCCAGCGCGCTCCCTTCTCCTCCAGGACGGCCATGACCGCGCGGCCGAACGGGCTGCCCGGAATGCTGTGGACGACGAATTCCGACATCTGAGCGCTCCCTTGCTCTTCTCTGGTTTTCAGACCGCCGACGGGACGCCGGCGAACTCGACGAAATGACCGATGATGCGCGGCCAACCCCCGCCAACCTGACCCGCCACCTTCTCGGCGTCGGCGCCGAAGCGTTCGAGGTTGCGGTGCTCGAGGGTGACGTTCGAACCGCCCTTCCCGTCCGAAGCGAATGTGAGCTCGACCTCGGTGAGAAAACTGGGGTCATAGTGAAAGCCGCTGTCGAGCTGCCAGCCGAGCAGCAGACGTCCCGGCGGCTCCCACGCCAGGACCTTTCCCCACGAGGTCTCGGTCCCCTCCTCGTCGCGTTCGAACCAGCGCCCGCCGTTGTGCGGCTCGACGACGATGTCCGCATGGGGCTTGGCGCCGATGGTCCGGCCGTGCGGCCACCAGCGGCCCATGTCACGGGTAAAGAGGGCGAAGGCCCTATCGGGCGGCGCAGCCACCCGTACGCTCACCACTACAGGCGCGATCGTCATAGTCCCTCCTCGTCCTCTCTCTCGGCCTCAGTTTCGGCGAATGCGGCGAAGGCCGTCATCGCCACACGCCAATGATCGTCCAGCCAGGCGCGCATGGCGCCGATGCCGCGCGGATCGATCCGGTAGATTCGCCTCGTCCCCTCGGCCGTCTTCGCCACCAGCCCAGCCTCTTCCAGCACCCGCAAGTGCTGGGACACCGCAGGGCGGCTGACAGGCAGACCCTGGGCGAGTTCGCCGACCGCCGACGGCGATGCGGCGAGCTTCTCGAAGATGGCTCGACGCGTGGGATCTCCGAGGGCTTCGAAGCCGTCTGCGCCTACCCGCCTCGTCGATGAGTTAGCCATGACTTACGGTTAGTCCTGGCTAACCGTTTCGTCAAGGGGTCTCGTCAAGGACGGCGCGCAGGCGCAGCAGGCCTTCGCGCGTCGCTGCCGGCTGGCCTCCCAGGGCGATGCGCATGTGGTCGGGTCGGCCAAAAAAGCGCCCAGGGACGAAGCTCGTCTCGTGCTGGCCGCGGAGCCGCTCGAAGAGCGCATCGGCGTCGCCTCGTCGCAGACGCGGGAAGACGGTCGTCGCTGTCGGGAAGATCACCTGGTCGAGGTCCGGATGATCCCCGAGGATCTCGCGATAGGCGGCGAGGTTCGGCTCCAGCAGCGTGCGGGCGCGCGCCCGCAGGCGGTCCAGCTGGTCGAACGCGACGACCGCCAGTCGCTCGGCGATGTGGGGCGGGGCGACGCCGAAGAGGTCATTGAGCCGACGCATCCGATCGGCGAGGTCGGCCGGCGCGAGGACCCAGCCGCAGCGCAGGCCCGAGAGGCCATATGCCTTGGTCAGACTGCTCGTCACGACGACGTTCCCCTCGGGCGTGAAAGACGTGCGCGCCACACCGTCAGCGAAAGTGAGCTCGAGATAGACCTCGTCCACGAGGACGCACGCCCCGACCTTTGCCGCGGCGGCGGCCACCTCCCGCACCTGCGCCTCGCTGGCCATGGCCCCGGTCGGATTGTGGAGATTGGTCAGCACGACGAGCCGCGTGCGAGGCGACAGCGTGGCTGCAACCTCCCCCGGATCCAGGCGCCAATCCTGCGACCGGCGCCGCTCGAAGGTCCGCACCTGGGCGCCAAGACACTCCAACGTCGAGGTGATCAGCTCGTAGGTCGGATCTTCGATCAGCACCTCGTCGCCGGGCGAGATCAGGGCTGAAATCGCCAGGTGATTGGAAAAGGAGCAGCCGCCCCCCGGCGTGACGACGCACTCCGCGGGCGCCCCGAACCGGCCGGCGATGCGCTCGACGAGGGGGGCGTAGCCGTAGGCGTTGGGCCCGTGGAGGGCGAGATCCTCGGGCGTGATCTCGAGGTCGGACAGGGCGCAATCGGCGATCCCGCTCATCGCGAGGTTGTAGCGGGCCGCCGTGTCCTGCTTGGCGAACCGCATGTAGCTGGACTGCAGCGTCCGCGAGAGGGCGATCGGTTTGTTCATGGCGGGCTCTTGGTCTTCAGGCGCGGCGACGCGCAACATCTTTCAGGCTTGGCCGGCGCCGCTGGCTGCCCGACGATCTGCGCGCCGCCAGTAGAGGTACGGAGGTATGCCGAGCGCGAGGAGGCCGTAGCCCATCAGGCTCTCGAGCGGATAGCTCCAGAAGGTGCTCCCGATCACCGCCACGCTGGCGAGGATAAAAGCGCCCGTGGTCCACGGATGGCCTGGCGCGCGAAACCCAGGCGTCGCCGCCTCCCCGCGTCGCTCGCGGGCGCGCAGGACGAACAGGGCCGAAGCCGACAGTCCGAAGAACAGGAAGTTCATCGACACCGTGTAGCTGAGGATGTGCTCGTACTCGCCCGACAGGGCCAGGACGCCCGCCCAGATCGCCTGTAGCAGGATGGCCAGGGCAGGCGCGCGGGATTGCCCGGAGACCTCTCCGACGCCGCGGAAGAACAAGCCGTCACGCGCCATGGCGAAGTAGACGCGCGGCGCGGTCAGCATGGACTGGCTCAGATAGCCGAGGGCCGAAATGGCGACCAAGGCCGCCGCAACTCTTGCGCCGGCGGGGCCGATCGCCAGGCCCAGGACATCGGCCGTCGGGGTGAGTGTCCGCGCGAGGCCGCCGGGGCCGAGCGCCCTCAGGCAAGCCCAGCTGACGGTGAGGTAGCAGGCGATGACGATGAGCACGCCTATGACGAGCGCCCGCGCAAGGTCGCGCCTGGGATCCTTCATCTCGCCGGCGACGAAATTGGCCGTCTGCCAACCGCCATAGCTGAACACGACCGGAATCATCGCCGCGCCGAACGCCTTGAAGCCGCCGATCGCGTCGCCGCTGGTCTCTGGCGCAGCCAGCTCCCGCGAAGGTGCGACGAGCAGCACGCCTGCAAGGACCAGGCCTACGATCATCGCCACCTTGATCGCCCCCAGGACACCCTGGACGCTGTTGCCAGCTCCGACGCCAAAGACGTTCACGCCCGCCAGAAGCGCACGGGTGAGCACGACAATAAGCGACTGGGGGACTCCACCGCCAAGCAGGACGTCGAGGTAGCGGGCGAAGGCGATCGTTACCGCCGCCATGCCGCCGGTCTGGACCACCAGCAGCAGGGTCCAACCGTTGAGGAAGGCCGGAAAGGGACCGTAGGCTTCGCGCAAATACGCATAGTCGCCGCCGGTGCGGGGGACGCGCGCGGCCAGCTCCGCATAGACGAAGGCGCCCAGGAGGGCGATCGCGCCGCCGGCGGCCCATGCGCCCAGCATCAAGGCCGGAGAGTGGACGTTGCGCGCCACGATGGCCGGGTTGACGAAGATTCCTACGCCGACAATGCCCCCCACCACCAGCATTACCGCGCTGGGCAGGCCGATGGCCGTCTGCAGGCCTTCGGCCCCGATCTCGTTTCGCCCCATCAGCGATGGTCAGCACACCGGCGGGATTTGGCCAAGGCCGCAATTGCACCGGGCCGGCGCGATGTTCTCGATGGCGACGTGGCGCCCGAGCCTCAGGCGCCGGTCTCGTACTGCATCACCCCGGCGATATTGCCCTCGGTGTCCTGGAAGAAGGCGAGCTCGCCCACGGTGGGGATGACGAAGGGGCCGGCGACCACCCGCCCGCCGGCGGCCTCGATCTCCGCGAGCGTCCGGGCGAGGTCATCCACGCCGATGGTGCACTCGTAGGCGGTCGCTTTGACGCCTTGGACGATCTCGCGTCGCTTCTGCACCGCTGCGCTGACGCCGCCGGGAGTCTGGGCGTTGAAGAAGTCAGGCGGCCCCCAGGGCTGGAACGTCCAGCCGAACACGACCTCGTAGAAGGCCTTCGCGCGCCCGACATCGTCGGCGTTGATCGCGATGTGCCGAACGGTCCCGGTCATCCCGCCTCCATCGGCGGGAGCCTACCTCGAACCCGTACATTCGTCACGAAGAGGGCACAGACCCACCCGGTCCGTACATCCGCTCGACCACATCCAGGGCATGGGACATGACATCGGGTTCGTCAGACGTGACGTCATTGCCGAACAGCATCATCCAGCCCAGGCGCACGTCGTAGAGCGACCAGGGCGGCCCCTTCGGACATGTGGCGCGCCCCGTTTTCACGAACGCGGTCCAGCAGCCGTGGACCTTCCTCATCTCGCTGCTGTCCCACGGGAGGACCGGTTGCATGACGAGCGGCGAGCCATCCTTCGCGTCGAAGACGAAAGGTATTTCGTCGCCGTGACCAGCGCGATTGCTGCGCAGCCGCTGCAGGATCGGGACGTAACCGAACCGATAGAGGAAGGTCGGCGCCCGCGTGGACTGCCGCGACGCCACCCAGCGCGCCGGCGCGCCGAAGATGCTGTCGCGGAACACCATCCGACCAAGCGCCGCGTCGTTGCCGGGCACGAGCCCATAGGCGCTCCTGACGGCCTCCACCTGGGCGGGTGTCAAAGACCGCAGGACCGCGCTGGGATCGCTCTTGCCCAGGAGGCTGTCCTCTCCGGTGTTGGAGCCGATCAGCAGGGGAACTGGAGCGGCGGAGTCGCGCTCGAACGCCTGGGCGGCGGACTGGGTGATCAGGCGCCCGTCCCGCACCGGCCCGACCGCAGGGCCCTGCGCGGCCAGCAGAGCGGGGACGGGAATCCGGCGAAGGCCTGCGAGGTCGGCGTCCGGCGCGCCCGCCCGCAGCGCGAGCGCCTGGCCGGCCGCTTCTGCAGTCCGAAGGTCGGGTACGGGCGCCCACGCGGGAGCGGATTCGACGATCGCCTGCTCAAAAAGCCCGCGGGCGCCGGGCGCCGACATCAGGGCGAGCACGGCCTCGCCGCCCGACGACTGGCCGGCGAGTGTCACGCGCCGAGGATCGCCGCCGAAACGGGCGATGTTGTCCCGGACCCAGCGCAGGGCGGCGATCTGGTCCATCAACCCATAGTTCGCCAGAGGCGCGTTGCGCTTGCTCGCACGGGTCAGGGCGGGATGGGCGAACCAGCCAAGCGCTCCCAACCGAAAGTCCACGGAAACGAAGATCACCCCGTCGCGAGCGAAACTCGCCCCGTCGAACCGGCTTTCGCTGGCCGAGCCCGTGACGTCGCCTCCCCCATGAAGCCACACGAGAACCGGCGCCTTCGCCGCCCCATCACGCGGACGCCAGACGTTCAGGGTGAGGCAATCCTCGCTCTGAACCGCGGTCTTGGCGAGGCCACCGTTGATGGGCTGCGGACAAACAGGGCCGAAGCGCGTGGCGTCGCGCACGCCTGTCCAGGGGGCGGGCGGTTGCGGAGGAGCCCAGCGCAGGTCGCCTACAGGCGGAGCCGCATAGGGCACGCCCTTGAAGGCCACCGAGTCCCCGTGGGCCATGCCACGCACGGCGCCTTCGCCCAAGCGGACCACTTGCGCTTCGTCCGGCCTTTCGCAACCCAGAAGGGAGCCCGCGGCGCAGACAAGGAGCGGCAGTAGGAGCCGCCTCGCGAGGCGACTCATCGGCCCTCCCGGCCTTGTGGAGCTGTAAGGCCCGGCAGGCCGTCTATGGACGAGACGTTCGCCTTACGGCGATGCTCGGCCCACTCGCCCAAAGGCTTGGCCTCCACCCAGCGGCGCAATTGTTCCCGCTCCCCCTTGAACTCGAAGAACGGCACGCCCCAGCCGCAGCTGTCGGCGACGTGCTCGATGTGGACGGTGATCACGCCGCGGGCGCGACCGACATGGGGGAACGCCGCCATGGCCGCCTCGAAGCCGGGGTCGTCGAAGCTCACGACCTCGCCCCGCCCATACACGCGCACGATGTTCGCCGGCCCCTCGAAGGCGCAGAACATGAGGGTGATGCGACCATTCTCGCGAACATGAGCGTGCGTCTCGATGCCTGACCCGCCGAGATCTGCATACGCGATCGTACGTTCATCAAGAATTGCAAGGCTGTCATATCCCTTCGGCGAGACGTTCACATGCCCGTCCGAGGCAAGCGGAGCCGTCGCAACGAAGAAGACTTTCTGAGCCCGGATGAAGCCGATCAGCCGGTCGTCCAGACAGGGATAGAACTGGCCCACGAAACGCTCCTGGAATCGCGGCTCATCAAAGCCCAAGCCGGGCCGTAGGTGAAGCGGGATCAGTCCCCTTTCGCGCCAGCGCGAAGCGCAGCGATCAGAGAGCCCGGATTCATCGCATCGACCATGGCGGTTGGGATCAGGATCGTCGCGCCGCGCTCCTTGGTCGTCTCGTAGATGATGTTCATCGCCCGGAGCTGCAGCGCGGCGGGGCTGCGGGCGTAGATCTCCGCGGCTTCGACGAACTTGATCGCGACCTCCTGCTCCGCCTGGCCGAGGAGCACGCGAGCCAGGCGCTCACGCTCGGCCTGGGCCTGCCGGCTCATCGCGTCCTGCAAGGCCTGCGGCACGCCGATGTCGCGGATCTCGACCGAGATGACGGAGACACCCCAGTCGGCGGTCTTGCGGCCTATCTCCTCGCGCAAGTGCTCGTCACTCTGCTTGCGGTCCGAGAGCAGCGTATGGAGGTCGGTTGTCCCGACCATCTCCCGCAGCGAGGTCTGCGCCACCCGCTCGATGGCCGAGCGGTAGTCGGTGATCTCGAGCGCGGCGCGCTGGGCGTCGTGGATCTGCCAGAACACCACCGCATCGACGTTCACCGGCACGGTGTCGCGCGAGAGGGCCTCCTGAGCGTTGAATTCTGTGGTCTGGATCCGCTGGTCGATCCAGGTCGAGATGCTGTCGACGAACGGGATGATCCAGAACATCCCGGGTCCGCGGATCGCCTCCAGCTTTCCCAGCCGCAGCACAACCGCCTTTTCCCACTGGTTGGCCATTATGAGGGACTGGGGGATCAAGAGGCCGATAAGGATCAGGACGCCCGCCAGGACGAAGAGCGGCGCTGAACCCCCGGTGGAAATCGAAAGCCAAACGACGAGGCCGGCGAGAACGAAGGTGAGTACTGAAAGCAGGCCGGCAACGCGGTTCCCCGGACCGGTGCGGTAGCTGTTCATGAAGAGGTCTCCTTGGGTGATGCCAGGCCGGCGACACGCTCGGCCAGGTCGAGAGGATCGACTCCCGCCGCGCCGGCCAGGGAGATCACCCGGGAGGCGAGGACGTCGAGATCGCGGGCGCGCGCCACGGCGTCCGTCTCGGACCCGCGTGCGGCGACGAAACTGCCCCGCCCGCGCCTGAGGATGACGGCGCCGGCGCGCTCGAGATCCTCGTAGGCATGGCGGACGGTGTTGAGGTCGACTTTAAGCGCGACCGCCACCTGACGCATGGTCGGCATGCGCTCGCCCGGCACGAGGACGCCGGCGCCGATCAAACGCAGAAACTGCTCACGAAGCTGAACATAGATCGGCACGCCAGTTCGCTCGACGGTCAGCGAAGCCACGATCGACTGCTCGTGTGTATGCATATTCTCATACAATAAGGCGATGCTTGATTGCCGTCAATCAGTTGGCCGGCCGGGGCGATTGGCCCGGTCCCGCAACGCCGGCGCACGAACCGCGTTGCCGCGCTGGAGGGACGCAATGATCTTCCTCGCCCTGGCCGCTGACTACGATGGAACCCTCGCCAGGGACGGTCGCGTCGACGCCACGACGACCGAGGCGTTGCGGCGATTAAGATCGACGGGCAGGCGCTTGATCTTGGTGACGGGCCGCCACCTGGAGGATCTGCGGCGTGCGTTCGATGCGCTCGGCTTGTTCGACGCCGCCGTCGTGGAGAACGGCGCGCTGGTGTTCTTCCCGCAGACCGAGCGCGTGCTGCAGATCGGCGCGGCCCCGCCCCCGGCGCTCATCCGGGCCCTGCAGAACAAGGGCGTCGAGGACTTTTCGGTCGGGCGGGGCATCGTCTCGACATCTGAAGCGCATCAGACGGCCGTGTTCGAGGCGATCCGGGAACTGAACCTCGACTGGCAGGTCATCTTCAACAAGGGCGCGGCGATGGTGCTGCCCGCGGGGGTAGACAAGGGCGCGGGACTGAAAACCGCCCTGGCTGAGCTCGGGGTCTCACGCCATAGCGTGGTGGGGATCGGCGACGCCGAAAACGACCAGCCCTTCCTGTCGATCTGCGGCTGCTCAGTCGCCGTCGCCAACGCTCTGCCGGCCGTGAAGGCGTCCGTCGACATGGTCACCACGGCTGACGACGGCGTCGGTGCGACCGAGTTCATCGAGCGCTGGCTGGACGAGGGGGATCGCCTCTTCGCTCAGTCCATCCGCCGCGACGCGGCGCCCGGCGAGACTGCGGATCCGGCGATCTGATCCAACAGCGGTTCAAGCGGTCGCGAAGGTCTGATAGGTCGCTCGCAGTTCGACGGGAGGCCCGGATGATCGAACGTCTCGCCTCGGTGACGGCGCTACTCGCGGCCGGCGCGGCGCTGGCGCAGAGCCCGCCGCCTGCCGCCCCCAGCGCTGCGCCTCCCGGCAAGGTGGTCAGCGAGGTGGTGGTGCCCGGCGGTCCTCAGCCAAAGGTGACCTCGAGCTTTCCCTCCGAGGGAGCGGCCGTTTCATCGGGGGAACTGGCGCTCAAGGTCACCTTCGATCTGCCGATGACGGCGGCGAAATGGGCCTACGCGCCCGCGCCAGGCGGCGCGTTTCCGGTCTGCCTCGACCGTCCGCGCCTGCTGGCCGACGGAAAGACCTTCGTCCTGCTGTGTCAGGTCAAGCAGAACACCGCCTACGCCGTCGCCCTCGGTCCGGCGCCGGGTTTCGAGGACACGGCAGGACGCGACACGGCTCCAACCATCCTGAAATTCTCGACGAACGATCAGGTCGTAGACAATCTGCACGATGCCCTGGACGAGGCGGGTCTCAAGGACTCTGACGATCCGATCATGACCTGGAACGACGACGGCAAGACGCCGCCGACCTCGGCGCCGCCGTCATCCTGAGCGCCGTCCGCGAATTCACCTCACGCCCCTTCAAGGATGACCCCATGCGACATGTGAAGTTCGGCCGCACCGGCCTGCGCGTTTCGGCCCTGTGCCTTGGCACCATGACCTTCGGGCTTCAGTGCGAAGAGGAGACGAGCCGCGCGATCATGGATCGCGCCGCGGAGGGCGGGATCAACTTCTTCGACACCGCCGACGTCTATCCCCTGGGCGGCGACCGGGCGACGGCCGGGCGAACCGAAGAGATTGTCGGCCGCTGGCTCGCGGGCAAACGCCACGACTACATCCTGGCGACCAAGTGCGTCGGCCAGATGGGGCCGAACCTGTGGGATCAGGGGATGAGCCGCAAGCACA
>DASXGQ010000163.1:0-15260 GCA_036488995.1 Caulobacteraceae bacterium | reverse complement strand
AATCTGGGCCTGAGCTCGCCCGTCTCAGGTTCGCGATGACTGAACCGGCCTCGGCGAAGGCCGTGTTGGCGGCTGGGACGCCGGCGTAGATCGCGGTCTGCATCAAGGTTTCCTTGAGCTCGATCTCGGTGAAGCCGCCCTGCTCGAGTCCGGCGCGCACGTGCAGCCTGAACTCCTCCCACCGGCCGAGCGCCGCGGTGATGGCCAACACCAATAGCCGCCGGGTGCGATGATCGAGCCCGGGCCGTCCCCAGATCTCGCCCCAGGCGATGCGCGTGATCATGGCCTGAAAGTCGGCGTTGAAGGGCGTGCGCTCGGCCAGTGACTGGTCGACCCAGGCATCGCCGAGCACCTTGCGACGGTTGATGAGGCCAGTCTCGTAGAGGAGGTCGGCCGCCGTCTCCGTCGCCTTGCCGCCGTCCATCGCGCACATGAATTCGACCACGGCCGCGGCAAAGGCCGCGGGCTGCTCGACCTGAGCCAGGTGCGATCCCTCCAGGATCGCTGCGCGCGCGCCCGGTATCGACTCCACGATCCGGCGACCATGGTCGGGGAACGGGGTCGAGACATCCAGGGTCGCGCCGATCACCAGCGTGGGCGCACGAACGCCGCCGAGCGTCGCAACGAGATCCATGTCTCGCAGTGCGGCGGCGCAGCCCACATAGCCTTCAACCGATTGGGCGATGAGCGCCGAGCGAACGCCCTCGGTGATGTCGGCATTGGTCGCCAGAAAGGCCGGAGAGAAATACCGAACCATGGCCGCATCGGCGATGGCGGCGGTCCCGCCTGAGCGCACCGCCGCGATCCTCGCCCGCCAGGCCTCCGCGTCCATGCGCGGCGAAGCGCAGGCGGGGATTAACCCGACAACCCGTTCCGGGGCGTCCAGGGCGAGGCGCATGGCGATGGCGCCGCCCAGCGAGACGCCGCAGACTGTCGCGGCGCCGATCTGCGCGGCGTCGAGCACAGCCGCCGCGTCGCCAGCCAGGAGTTCGAGCGTGTACTCGCCCACGGGCGCATCCGAGGCGCCGTGTCCACGCGCGTCCATGCGCACCACGCGCGCGCGTGGCAGCAGGTAGGGAAGCGCCCGGTCCCACGAGCCCATGTCCGTGCCGATGGAGTTCAGGAGCAGGAGGGGCGGGCGTGAACTCTGGCCGTCGACGCGCCAGTAGAGCCGGGCGCCGGCATGGGTGGCGAAGGGCACGGGCAGCCTCCCTCAGTCGAGAGCGTCAACAGCGTTAAGGGCGGCGAGCGTCAGGGCCGCGGCCTCGCCCACGTCGTTCCCGACGTTCGCGGTCGCGAGATTGCGGGCCATGGCCTCGGTGTCGATCTCCAGCCCCCCGACGACGGGAAGCAGGGCGGCGAGGGCCCCGTGGGTCAGCAGGAACAGTTCCGTCAGCGCGGGCCCCTGCGCCTGCCAGCCACCCAGGCCCCGCTCGTGTTCTTCAACGAGCGTGGCGAGCAAGGTCGCGGTCAACCCGGGCGCTCGGGCGGCGGCGGACAGCACGACCTGGCAGCCGGTCGGATTGCGCTTGTGAGCCATGGCGGAGGAGCCGCCGCGTCCAGGCGTCTGCGGCTCGAAAGCCTCCCCGACCTCGCCTTGCGCCATCAGCGCGATATCGCGGGCGATCTTGCCCAGGACACCGATCACGATCGCAAGAGCCGCGCCCAGACCCGCTACGCTGTCGCGGCGAGCGTGCCAGGGCAGCACGGGATTGGCGAGGCCCAGGGCCGCCGCCATCCGCTGCGCCACGACCGCGCCCTTGCCGCCGAGGGCGGCCCTTGTGCCCGCCGCGCCGCCAAATTGCAGGGCGAGCGCGGCGCGCGCCTCGTGCTCAAGGCGCGCTTTGACCGAGGCGATCCCGGTCATCCAGCCGGCGGCCTTCAATCCGAAGGTGGTCGGCAGCGCGCCCTGCAGCAGCGTGCGCGCTAGCATTGGAGTTGTGGCGTGGCGGCGCGCCAGGTCGGCGAGCGCCTCCTCCAGACGGGCAAGGTCGCACTCGATCAGCGCGAGGCCAGCCTTCGCCTGCAGCATGAGCGCGGTGTCGGCGACGTCCTGGCTTGTGGCGCCGAAGTGGACCAACTTTGCCGCTGCGGGCGCGCTTGCCGCGACCTTCTCCCGAAGATCCGCAGTCAGTGGGATTGCAAAAGTCCCGGCGTGAGCGGCCGCCTCGGCCAGGGTCAACGCATCGAAGCCGCCCGCCCGGCAGGCTTCGGAGATGGCTGCCGCGTGCTCGTCCGGGATCAAGCCCTCCGCGGCTTCAGCCTCGGCGAGGGCGGCCTCGAACGCCAGGGCCCCGCGCACCAGGGCCGCGTCGCTGAAGGTTTCCAGCATCTCCTGGGTGGCGGCGGCGCGGGCGAGGATCAGGGCGCTCATCGCCAGGTCAGATATCGAAGAAGACAGTCTCGTTCTCCCCTTGGAGCACGATGTCGAAGCGCCAGGCTCCGTCCACTGACCGGGCGATCAGGGTTGCGCGGCGATCCTGCGGAACGCGCTCGAGCACGGGGTCCTCGGCGTTGGACGGCTCGTCAGCGAAGTAAAGGCGCGTGACCAGTCGCTTGAGGAGCCCACGGCCGAATACGCCAATGGCGATGTGCGGCGCCTGCAAGGTGTTGCCGGGCCCCGGGACGCGACCGGGCCGAACGGTCAGGAAGCGATATTCACCCTCCGCCGAGGTCGCGCACCGACCAAATCCGGTAAACCCTTCGTCGAGCGCCAGGTGTTCGCGCTCGTCCGCTGCGTTCGCATAACGTCCGGCGGCGTTGGCCTGCCAGATCTCGACCATGGCGTCCGGAACGGGGTCGCCGGAGCTGTCCAGCACACGTCCGCGGATCTCGATCCGCTCGCCAGTCACTGCGCCCTTGGCCGCGGGTCCGTTCAGCAGATTGTGCGCTTCAGGGAACAGGTCGGTTCGGGCGCCAAGGTCCGAGGCGCCGAGGAGATCGGCTCCGCCTCTCCACGGGAGGCCATAGTGAAAGAACGGCCCCACAGTCTGCCACGGTGTCTGGCCAAACAGCTCGGGGCTCTGGTTGTCCCGGGTCAAGGTCAGGTCCCCATGGGGGTCGCCAAGGGGCCCCTGAGCACGATGTCGAACAGGTAGCCCAGGGCCCATTCCGGTTGGGTGGCCGCGAGATCAAAGCGCGCGATCATCCGCCTTCGGTAGGGCTCCGGCACGGCGCCGGCGATCGGGTCGAACGCAAACAGAGGATCATCGGGAAAATACATCTGGGTGACCAGCCGGGTCGCGAAGGCGGGTCCGAGCAAGGAAAGGTGGATGTGCGAGGGGCGCCACGCGTTGTGGTGGTTCTTCCACGGATAGGCGCCCGGGCGGATGGTGACGTACCGATAGCGGCCATCCTGATCTGTGATGACGCGGCCTGCGCCGGTGAAGTTGGGATCCAGCGGCGCGTCCCATTGATCCTTGTTGTGGATGTAGCGGCCGGCCGCATTGGCTTGCCAGATCTCGATCACAGTGTTGGCGATCGGTCGCCGCGCCTCGTCCGCCACACAGCCCGAGACGATGATCCTCTGGCCAAGCGGCTCGCCCGCGTGCTGGCGGGTCAGGTCGTCCATGACGCCGCCCATCAGGGCGCCCCAGTCTGATGGGCCCGTGATCTCGGTCAGCGTTTGAGGGATGCGCACCAGCGGCTGACGCGGCGAACGAGACACCGTTGAAGCATAGGATGGGTGCAGGGACCGCGGTTGGCCCTCGTCCTCAGAATTCCAGGCCATCAGGCCGTCTCCGTTTGGGGCGACAAGGCTGGGTTGGAGATTTGTCTCATACCTGGGCCTCAGACGAACGGGAGGCCGACGTAGTTTTCCGCCACTGTGGTCTGGGCGGCGCGTGAAGTGCGAATGTAGTCGAGTTCCGCCAGCTGCATCTTGCGGGCGAACGGATCCATGTCGGGGAACCGGTGAGTGAGACTCGTAAGCCACCAGGAAAAGCGTTCGGCTTTCCAGATCCGGGCCAGCGCGCGGCCAGCGTAGCTGTCGAGGCCTGCTGCATCTCCTTTTGCGTACCATCCGATCAGCGCCTGGGACAAAAGCCCGACATCCGAGGCGGCCAGGTTGAGGCCCTTCGCGCCGGTTGGCGGGACGATATGGGCCGCATCCCCCGCCAGGAATAACCGCCCGTGGCGCATCGTCTCGCAAACAAAGCTCCGCAGCGGAGCGATAGACTTATCGATCGACGGTCCCCGCGTCATGCGACCCGCGCAATCCTTGCCGAGCCGAAGGGCGAGCTCGTCCCAGACCCGCTCGTCGGGCCACGACTCGAGTCGCTCGTCCAGTGAGCATTGAAGGTAGTAACGGCTCCGCGTCGTCGAACGCATGCTGGCGAGCGCAAAGCCGCGGGCATGGTTCGAGTAAGTTAATTCCTCGCCGCATGGCGGGACGTCGGCCAGGATGCCGAGCCAGCCAAACGGGTACACCCGCTCGAAAGGCGCGAGCGTCGCGTCCGGGATCGCCTGGCGACTTGGCCCATGGAAGCCGTCGCAGCCGGCGATGAAATCGCACTCAAGCCGCCTGGGCGTTTCCTCCCAGGTGTAAGTGACGAACGGCGCTTCGCTCTCAATATCGTGCAGGGCCACGTTTTCCGCCTCGAAGACCATCGGCGCGCCATGAGTCTCGGCGACGGCGAGGAGGTCTCGCGTCACCTCGCTCTGACCATAGACGACGACGCCCGGACCGGCGGTGAGGGCGCGAATGTCGATCCGGAAGGCCTGGCCGTCGACGGCGAGGCTGAAGCCGTCGTGGAAGAGGCCTTCGAGGCGCAGGCGCGCATCGGCGCCCGCAAGGGCAAGAAGCTCGACCGTTGTCGGCTCAAGCACGCCAGCGCGGACCCGACTCTCGACGTAGGCGCGGTTGCGCCGTTCGAGCACGACGCAGTCCACCCCGGCGCGACCAAGAAGTTGCGATAACAGCAAGCCTGCGGGACCGGCGCCAATAATGGCGACCTGGGTTCGCATCCTCCCTCCCTGGAGCCAGACCGACCTTCCGCCTACCATACACACCGATCCTCACGACCCTTCCGGCGTATTTCCTCCGTTGAAACGGCCGAACTGGTAGGCGGAGAGGAGGCTCAGCAGGAAGGCGCCGAGTCCAAGTGCGACGGCGTCCGCCGTGTCCCGAAGGTCGAAGGTTCCGACCCAACAGACCAGCAGGAAGCCGACCATGAGATTGAAGAATCCCCAGACCACGTTGACGGTCGACGACGAGAGGCCTTGTCCCGGCGGCCTGGCGAACGGGCTCTGGAACGGGCGGCCCATCATGCCGCTGACCGCATGCGGAACGGCGTTGGCCAGGAAGGCGCCGCCAAAGAAGTAGGACACAAGGTGGACCCAGGACATGTCAGGCGCTCCGCGTCTGAAGGAGTTGAACGATCTCTTGCGCCGTTCCCGTCTCCCCCAACCTCGGGAACACGTTCCTCAGGCTGTAGTCGTGGGCCTCGGCGCGTATGTCGGTCATGGCGTCGAGGGCGAGGGTGACATTGAAGCCGCCGACCACGACCACCTGGGTCACGCCGATCGCCTTGAGCCGCGCTTCCAGATCCGTGGTGGCGAAGGCGCCCCAGGTGCGCTTGGTCACCACGATGTCGCCGGGTTGGCGGTCGAGTTCGGGGATGAAGTCGGTGAAGCCCTCGGGAAGCGAACTCGGGACGCGCGCCGGCTGCTCGGTGCGGCCCGGGGCGACTCCGGCGGCGTTGATCAGCACCACAGGCAGGCGGCGCGCGCGGAAGGCGTCAAGCAGCGCCCTGGCGCGCTCCACCACCACGCCGATCGGATGGATGGAAGGCAGACCGATGATGCCCTTCTGCAGGTCGACGACCAACAGGGCGGTGTTGGGGTCGAGGGCGGTCAGGGACATGCAAACGCCTTTCTACAGGAGGGGCCGGTCAGCAGGGGTCAGTCGTCGGCGAGCCGGCCGAGCAATCGGACGGCTGCGGCCAGCTCGTCCTGCTCCTTTGGCGAGAGCCGTTGCTGGACGGCGCGGGTCAGCCAGTCCTGTCGCGCGGCGCGGCCCTCGCGAAGGAGCGTGCGGCAGACCTCGGTGAGCGAGAGCAGGGTCCGCCGCCCGTCGACCGGATCGGGCGCGCCGCTCACAAGGCCCGCCGCCTCCAGTGCGGCCACGACGGCGGCCATGGACTGCGGGCGCACCCCTGCGGCCCGGGCGAGAGCGGATGTCGTAGAGGGTCCGTCCTTCTCCAGGCGAAGCACCGCCGACACCTGAGACGGAGTCAGGTCGCCCGGACCCGCCTGCTCGCGCAGCCGGCGCCTCAGCCTGCCGACGAGGGCGCGCAGCTCCGCCGCGAGGGCGGACGCGCGTGCGAGTTGCGAGTCGTTCGCCTCACCGTCCATGTGAAGGGTCATGGCATATATACAGGTAAGCTGTAAAGTTTGCCTGTTGAAAGGATTAAGCGCAACGAACAGGCGTCGGCCCCACATCTGAAAATCGCAGACCGGTGGACGCTGGTGGGGATTGCCCTCACGCTGGCGCCCAGGCGCAGATGCGCCAGACGGCTCTACGCAGGGGGGTAGCGCGCGTGGCCCGATCGTCGCCATCCCGGCCGCCGGCCTTCGGGTTCATCCTGGCGAGCGTCTTCCTCGACGCGCTGTCGTTCGGCCTCATCTTCCCCATCCTGCCCAGGCTGATCCTCGGGCTCGCCGGGCACGACGCCGCCTACGCCGCGCGGATCTTTGGCTGGATGACGGCGGCGTGGTCGTTGATGAACTTCGTCGCCGCGCCCGTCCTGGGCGCGCTGTCCGACCGCTTCGGCCGCAGGCCGGTGTTGCTGATCTCGACCTTTGGCCTCGCAATCGACTTCCTGGTGATGGGCCTGGCGCCCAATGTGGCGTGGCTGTTCGCCGGACGGGCAATGTCGGGCCTGACAGCGGCGAGCTTTTCCGCGGCGTCCGCCTATCTCGCCGACACGACGCCGCCCGAGGGGCGCGCGAGACGATTTGGCATGTTCTTCGGGGTCCACGGGGCCGGGTTCATCCTGGGGCCTGCGACGGGCGGCCTGCTCGCCGCGATCACGCCGCGCGCCCCGTTCTTCGCAGCAGCCGGGCTCGCGGCGCTCGGCTGGCTCTATGGGCTCCTCATCCTGCCCGAGTCGCTGGCGCCGGAGCTTCGGACCCGGACGCCATGGCGGCACGCCAATCCGTTCCGCGCGTTCGGGATACTCGCCAGGGATGGCGGCCTGCTCGGCCTGGCGGCCGTCGGAACCCTGATCCAGCTTGGCGCCGGGGCGGGGAACATCACCTTCGTGCTCTATACGGCCCACCGCTACCACTGGAGCGCCGCGCAGACGGGGCTGCTGCTGACGGCGTTCGGCGGCGGCAACATCCTCGTCATGGGTATGATCGCGCCGGCGCTCTCCCGTCGCATCGGAGAGCGAGCGACGTTGCTCTGGGGCGTGGCGCTGTCCGCGATCGGATTGGTCGCGCTGGGCCTCGCGCCAGCGGGCCTCGCCTTCTGCCTGGCGTGCGTGCCGACCTGTCTCGGCAACATATGCGCGCCGCCCCTGCGCTCGCTTCAGACCCAGCGGGTCGCGCCAACCGAGCAGGGGCGTCTGCAGGGGGCGCTTTCCTCGCTCCAGGCGCTCACCGGCCTCGTGGGACCGATCTTCTTCACCCAGCTGTTCGCCTGGTCGATCGCCCCAGGCTCGGCGATGGCCATGTCAGGCTTCTCGCTGCTCATTGCCGCCGCCCTGATGGCCGCCGCCCTGCCCTGCGCCATCGCAGCGGCGCGGGCGCCGAGTAGGGTCGAGGCGGCGTGAAGGGGTGGGCGGACGCGATGGCTGCCGGGGTCGGCAACGGACGCGGCGCTCGCTCGCGCGTCCATTACTCCGCGCCTCAGTTCTCGATCTTCCGCACCTCGGTGAAGCCGGCCACCTCGCCCTGGGACGTCTCGCCGACGATGACGAAGACGAGTGGAGCTTTGGCGAGACGCTCATTGGTCTCCGCTGTCTTCCCACCGCTGTAGTACTCGCGGGCCGCCGCTTCGTCGAAGTAGCTCCACGCGAGTTCTGTTTGCGACCGCTTGTTCGGCGGCGCGCCCATCATGGCGGTGATCGAGGTCTTGAGCGCGCTCGTCCGTGCCGAGGTGGACAGCATGCAGACGTGCATGCGCTTGGCGAACGGCGCCTTGTCGGCGCCAGGCGGAAATTCATGTTCGATCAGGATCAGCTCCCAGTGCTCGGAGCCGACTTTTTTCACCTTATGGAACTGCCTGGTGTCCGGGCCGATCTTGGGGACCGGCGCGTCGCTCCACCCCGGCTCAAGCGCCGCCAGAGCCTTCTGCGGGTCGGCGCGCGTGTCGAAGCAGATCGACTTATACGTGTCGAAGAGTGACGGCTCGGCTGCGCGCGCGTGCGACAGGCCAAAGCCCAAAGCGATCACAGCGATCCCTACCGCACGGCGCATCGACGCTTCCTCCGAAAACACCAGTCTCCCGCGTTGGCGCCATGTCAGCAACCGTCCGACGGCAAGGCGCGCGAATCCGATCGCGGGCGCTATTGCGCCGGGGTGACCGAGATATCGACCATGATCTCGGCCGAGATGTCCTGAAGGGCCACCTGGACCTGCGACGCATGGAGGTTGGGCGGAAGCCGAACGCGCGCATCCATGTGGAACAGTGGGACGCCCGAGTAGGGCTCGGCGCTGACCGAGGTCTCGAACGTCTCGATGTTCGCTTCGAGTGCGCTCAGGACGGCGGTCACCTGATCGACGATGCCGATCCTATCCTGACCGACCAGGCGCAGATCGAACTCCTCGCCGCTCGGGGCGGGTCCCTCGATTGCCGGAGCGATGCGCACCTCCAGCCCCTGGGCGTCGACCGAGCGCACGGCCGAACGCAGGGCCTCGACCCTGTCCTCCGCGATCTCCACCAGCACCGATCCGACATAGAGGCCGCCCAGCTGGCTGAGATGGCTCTCGAGCCAGTTGCCGCCGGCCGAGAGCACTGCGGCCGCCAGCGCCTTGGTAAGGCCGGGCCGGTCGCTGCCGACCACGCTTAAGACCAACAATGCCATGGGTGAGCTTTCGACGGCCCGCGGGATGGGGTCCAGTTGTTACTGGATGGCGGGGTGTGGGGCCATGGCCGTCCGCCGGAGTGGCGTCCCCACCCCTGCCCCCGCTAAAACGCGGGCATGCTGCGTTTGACCGAACTGAAGCTGCCGCTGGGGCATGAGGCGGCGGCGCTTCCGGCGGCGATTGCCGAGCGCCTGGGGCTGGCGGAGGAGGAACTGGTCGACTGGGCGGTGGCCCGTCGCGCCCATGACGCGCGCAGGAAGTCGGCCATCCTGATCGTCTATTCCGTCGACGTCACGGTGCGGGACGAGGCGAAAGTGCTGGCGCGGCTAAGCGGCGACACGCGCGTACGGCCCGCGCCGGACACGGAGTATCGCTTCGTCACGCGCTCGCCTGGGTCAACTCAATCCCCGCGCCCGTTGGTGATCGGGGCGGGCCCATGCGGCCTCTTCGCTGGATTGATCCTGGCCCAGATGGGCTTTCGACCGATCATCCTCGACCGCGGCAAGGTCGTCAGGGAGCGGACGAAGGACACCTGGGGCCTGTGGCGGCGCGGGGTGCTGAACCCGGAATCCAACGTGCAGTTCGGCGAGGGCGGCGCCGGCACCTTCTCCGACGGCAAGCTGCACAGCCAGATCAAGGACCCGCGCCACCTGGGTCGCAAGGTGCTGACCGAGTTCGTCCGCGCCGGCGCCCCGCCGGAGATCCTGACCGAGGCGCGCCCGCACATCGGCACCTTCAGGCTGGTGACCATGGTCGAGAGCCTGCGCGCGACCATCGAAGCCCTCGGCGGCGAATACCGGTTCCAGAGCCGGGTGGAGGACCTCGACATCGCTGTCTCCTCCGATGGGAGCCGGCGCGTGCGCGGGGTCGTGCTGGAGAGCGGTGAGCGTATCACGGCCGACCACGTGGTGCTGGCGGTGGGGCACAGCGCACGCGACACGTTCCAGATGCTGTTCGACCGCGGCGTGCGCATCGAGGCCAAGCCGTTCTCGATCGGCTTCCGTATCGAACACCCTCAGTCGCTGATCGACCGCGCCCGCTTCGGCCCCTGCGCGGGCCATCCGGACCTGGGCGCCGCCGAGTACAGCATGGCGCACCACTGCTCCAATGACCGCAGCGTCTACAGCTTCTGCATGTGCCCGGGAGGGACCGTGGTCGCCGCGACCTCGGAGCCTGGGCGCGTGGTCACCAACGGCATGAGCCAGTATTCGCGCAAGGAGCGCAACGCCAACTCCGGCATCGTGGTGGGGATCACGCCGGCCGACTATCCGGGCCATCCGCTCGCCGGGGTCGCTCTGCAACGCCACTGGGAATCGCAGGCGTTCGTCGCGGGCGGCGAGACCTACGCCGCGCCGGGCCAGCGCGTGGGCGACTTCCTGGCGGGCCGTCCATCGACGGAACTTGGCGCAGTGATCCCGTCCTATCGGCCAGGCGTTTGTCCGACCGACCTTTCCGCGTGCCTTCCCGACTACGCCATCGCGGCGATCCGCGAGGCTCTTCCGGCCTTCGGCCGCCAGATTCCCGGCTTCGATGACGCCGACGCCGTGCTGACGGGGGTGGAGACGCGCACATCCTCGCCGGTCCGCATCACCCGGGGCCGGGACTTCGAGAGCCTCAACACCCGCGGCCTCTATCCGGCCGGAGAGGGCGCGGGTTACGCAGGAGGCATCCTTTCGGCCGCCGTGGACGGCATCGAGGTCGCCGAGGCGGTGGCGCGGAGCCTGGTCGGGATCAGCGCGCTAGCATGAGGTAATCATTGTCCACGGACCTCACAGACAACACCAACGCGTAGAAACTCATTTCGCATTGGCGGATCGCCCCGGCGGGACCAGTCTTGGGTGTTCGACGAGCGGAAGCCACACCATGAACGCTGTGCTGGAGAGTGACGTCCTGACGCTGGGCGCGGCGGAGTTGGCTCGGCGGATCGCCCGCCGGGAGGTGGCGTCCGAGGAGGTCCTGGCGGCGCACCTGGAGCGGATCGGCAGGGTCGATCCGGCGATCCATGCGATGGTCGCCCTTGCGCCCGATGCGCTGGCAAGGGCGTGCGCGGCGGACGCGGCGCTGGCGCGCGGTGAGGCCGCAGGCCCGCTGCACGGCGTTCCGTTCACGGTGAAGGACTGGCTGGAGACGGACGACCTGCCCTGCGAGGCGGGGTTCGCCGAGCGGGCCGGCTTTCGGCCGCGGCGAGATGCAACGGCAGTGGCGCGGATGCGCGCCGCCGGAGCAATCCTGTTGGGCAAGACGGCCGTGTGCGACGGCGGCCCGGGTCGCCCGCGGCCGCAGAATCCGCACGCCATCGGCCGCACGACGGGCGAGTCGAG
The DNA here is from genome assembly GCA_036488995.1 of Caulobacteraceae bacterium. Lineage (GTDB taxonomy): Bacteria > Pseudomonadota > Alphaproteobacteria > Caulobacterales > Caulobacteraceae > Acaudatibacter. The sequence goes on along the minus strand of DASXGQ010000163.1, from coordinate 3,909 downwards.
CTCGGGTGAGGCGGCGATCATCGCGGCCGGCGGTTCGCCCATGGGCCTGGGTAGCGATTCCGGCGGAAGCATCCGCTGGCCGGCGCACTGCTGCGGCGTGGCGGCGCTGAAGCCCACGACGGGCCGGGTCCCGGTCACCGGCCACTTCCCGCCGATCGGACACCTCAGCGATCCGCGAACGGTCGTCGGCCCCTTCGCCCGACGGGTCGAGGATCTGGCCCTGATCCTGACGGTGATCGCGGGGGAGGACGGACGGGATCCCGGCGTCACGCCGGCGCCGCTCGCAGATCCGTTCGCCGTGGCGATCCCGGGGCTGAGGGTCGGCTGGTACGTCGAAAATCCCGACGCCAGGCCGACGGACGCGACGATTGAGGCCGTCGGCCGCGCCGCCCAGTGTCTCAAGGACCTTGGAGCGGAGGTGCGGGAAGTCTCGCCGCCCGGCCTCGACGAGGTCCTGCCGATCACCAAGGACCATTGGACCCGGGTCTGCTCCTTCTCGCTCTCCCGCTGGGCGCCTGATCGCCCATTCCGCCTCACCAGCGAGGAGATCGAGCGGTCGACGTTCAGCTGGGAGCGGTTCGCGCGGCGGATGCATGCCTTCATGGCCGACGTCGACATCCTGCTTTCGCCGGCGGCGGAGGGTCCGGCGCCTGCGCACGGTGCATGGAACGGGCAGGAGTTCGCCTACACCCTACCCTGGAGTCTGACGCGCCAGCCGGCCGTCTGCCTCCCCTTCGCGACGTCGCCAGAGGGTCTGCCGATCAGTGTCCAGGTCATCGGCCGCGCCTGGAGGGAGGATTGCGTGCTCTCCGCGGCGATGGCCCTGGAGCGGTTCGCCCAGCCGCCGACGCAACCGCAGATCTCCGCACCCTGAAGGTCCGCCCGAAGAAACCCGCCTCAGGCGATGGACGAGTGCAGACGGCGGCGGCGGCGGCGGGCGGCGAAGCCCAGGGCGGCGAAGCCGGTCAGCATCATCAGCCAGGTCGACGGTTCCGGGACGAAGTTTATGGCGCCGAACAGTCCGTCTGCCTCGCCGTTGATCCCATCCGTGAAGAAGAGGACGTTCGGGTTGCCATCCCCGTCTCCTCCGCCGAAAGTCAGGGTCCACAGCCCGCCCGGCGTATTACCGACGCCGACGTTGATCGGAATCGTACCCACAGGGGCGCCGGTCGTGGGATCGAAGGCGTGAATTGCGCTGTCAATGAAGCTGAAGTTTCCGACCAGAAGGTCGCCGCCGTACTCCCCGAAGGAAGCTGGGGCGAGCGTGATGCCCCAAGGCGACGCCAGCGTCCCGCCCGTTCCGCCAGAGATGAGGACCTTTTCAAACGCGCCGGTCTCGCTGAACTCCGCCACCGCTCCCTCGCCAGGGCTGGCCTGCGTCTGCAGAAAGTGCGTGGGCGGGGCGTACGTCACATAGACGTTCCCAGCCAGATCCTGGACGTTGAAGGGGGTGAGCCCAAGGCTGCTGATCGACGTCGGCGTGGCGAACGTGCCAGGCAGCGTGGGCTGGAAGGAACTGTTGAAGACGTCGATTGCTCCGGTCGCGTTGTTGGCGGCGTAGAGCATCGTATGCGCCTGGTTGACCGCCAGCCCGGTATAGACGGCGCCCGGCGTGGTCGTTTCCACGACGGCGCTGGTCAACGGGCTGACGCCAAGGTTCCAGGCGGAAATCTGGCCGTTGAGATTGGCGAAGATGAAAAACGCCGGCGACCCGTCGCTCATGATGAAGGATGAAGGGTTCGCATTGGAAACTTGTCCCGTTGGGCCCTGGGGTCCGACTCCCGTCGTCGGGATCCCGACCACCGGTAGTGGGGCAAACTTAGAGACGCTCGTGAAGCCCGTCGCCGAATAGAGTGTCGTTGTATTGGTGGCCTGGTTCGAGACCCAGAAAGGGGTCACGCCAGGAATGAACGAGACGCCCCAAGGGTTCTTCAGGTCCGGGTCTGTCACAGGCGCAAGCCCGCTGACGTCCGATACCAGGTTCGTCTGAACGAACCCGCCCGCCTCCGCCAGGCCCGCGCCCGCGAAGAGCGCCCCAGCGGCGACGGTGGCCGTGACGATGAACTTGAATGGGGCTGATCTGGTCATGATCGGTCATCCTCCGGCGTAGGCTGCGCCTACGCATCTTCTTGGCGGGGCGGTTCGCCGCGCCGGTTCCACGGCACAATTGCGCGCGATTTATTCGGAGCGAGTCTGCCAGGCGGGCGGGGACACCGGCGGGCCAGGTATGCCGACCGAGATTGTCGAGCTCTGCGGTTTGACTGGGCGCGCATGAGGTCGCTCGTTCCGCCCGCACGGCAGACGCGCGTGGAACCCGCTTTTGTACACTTTGGTTCCGTGTGGGCGAGCGCGACGCGCCGGCGCTCAGTCTTCGCGGCGGCGGTCGTCTTCCAGGTCGCGGGCGCGGCGGCGCCAGTGGCGGGCGCGCAGGAGGGTGTCGAGGATCATCCAGGCGAAGGCGAGCACCGAGGCTGCGTAGGCCGGCCAGATGAAGGCGGCGTACTTGCCGCCTGACAGAATGAGGTGCGTCACGCCAGCGCCACCTGCAGGGCAAGGGAGGTCGCGCGCCGCTTCCAGACCTCGGCCCGCGTCCGGGCGAGCCACAGGGCGCCGAAGGCGAGGCTGTAGCCCGCCCCCATCAGCAGGAGCGGCAGAAGGTAGACCGGCGCCAGGGCCGGTCCGCCTTTGCGCAGGATGCTCTCGCCCTGGTGGAGGGTGTTCCACCACTCCACCGAGAAATGGATGATCGGCAGGTTGATGAGCCCGATCAGGGCCAGGATCTCTCCGGCGCGCGCGCTCTTGGCCTCGTCCTCGATGCTGGCTCGAAGGGCCAGGTAGCCGAGGAAGAGGAGGAAGAGCACCAGGACCGACACCAGGCGCGCATCTCCCCAGACCCACCAGGCGCCCCACATGGGTCGGCCCCAGAGGGAGCCGGTGACAAGGGCGAGGCCCGTGAAGGCGGCGCCCAGGGGCGCAGCGGCCTTGGCCGCCTGATCGGCGAGGGCGTGACGGAAGACGAGCGAGACGAAGCTCGCCGCGCCCAGGCAGGCGTAGGCGAGCATGGCCGTCCAAGCTGCGGGGACATGGACGAACATGATCTGGACCGTCTGCCCCTGCTGGTAGTCGGGGGGCGCCTCGAGGCCGAAGACGAGGCCGACGCCGATCAGCGCCACGGCCGCCACCGCCAGAATCGGGGCGGCCCAACGCGAGAACGCCATGAAGCGGAGCGGGTTGGCCAGGGCGGCGAACATCTCACCGCCCTAGAGCAAACCCCGTTCAGACGGAACCGTCTAAGCGGGGATATTTTGCTCTCGATCCTATGTGGAGAGCCGGATTCAACGTCTCGTCCAGTCGGAGCTTACAAGCGCGCCACCGCAGGAGATGCGGGCGTTACTCGCCCGGACCCGCGCCAGGGCCGCCCTGGCCCATCTGGTCGAACTTGCGCTTCTGATCGGGGGTGAGCTGGTTGTAGAAGGCCTTGGTCGCCTGCACGCGGGCCAGCATCTGCTGGCGCGCCTCGTCCATCTGCGAGACCATGGCGTCGAGGCGCTGCGGCGTGTTCATCGACCGCATCTCCTGCTGGCGGTCATACATCTTGCGCTGGAAGTCGGCCGGCGGCGTCACGGCGCGGACGAAGTCCTGCAGCGCGCCTTCCTGATCCGGCCGCAACTCGACAGCCTGGCGGATGCGTTGGGCCGTCTGCTGGGGCGACGGAGGCTGGCCGTACTGGCCTTGCGAGGGACTGTACTGGGCCCAGGCGGCGGTTGCGCCGCCGATCAAGGCGGGCGCCGCCAGGGCGCCGATAGCCAGGGCTCTGAGATTCAAGTTCATCTTGTTCGACTCCAACGGGTATCCCTCGCCACGCCTTCAGAGAGTGCAGATAGGCCGGCGCCTGCAGCGGAGCAAACG
>DASXGQ010000129.1:0-2411 GCA_036488995.1 Caulobacteraceae bacterium | reverse complement strand
ACCGCCTCGTGGCCGAACCAAACCTTGGCCCGGATCGCGCTCCGCGGCGACCATAGCGGGTCAGTTGATGGGAGGGCACCGAATGCAGAAGCGCCCGTGCGCCGGCCGAGTTCGCGCGCCCATCGGAAGCGCGCGCGGATGGCGGCTGTGACGCCGCCCGCCGAGCCCCCGCAGGGCGCGGGCGCCTACGGGCGACGCCTGAGCGAGAAGTTCGGCGTCGAGCAGGCCCCGTACATTGTGACCCGGTCGCTTCAGCGGGCGGAGATCGCCCTCACGGAAGTCCGCATCGACGAGCCCTTTGGGCAGCTTTCCGACCCCGTACCGAGCGAAGACGCCTACGAGATGTCGCTCATCCTCCGCGACCTCCCCGACAATTCGTACTGGGAGGATGGCCGGCAGGTCGCCCGGACCACGATACTGGCCGGCGAGTGCATGATCCAAGACCTGCGCCGCAGTCCACGGGTGCTGATCGACAAGCCCCTCCATTCGCTTCTGCTGCATCTGCCGCAGACGGCGCTCGACGCCCTCGCCGACGAAGCCAACGTGCCGCGCATCGAGGAGTTGCGCTATCGACCGGGCTTCGGCGTGGTGGACGAAACTGTCAGAAACATCGGCTTGTCGCTGCTCCCCGGCGTGCGGGCGCCGGAGGAGGTAAGCCGGCTTTTCATGGACCACGCGACGTTGGGCCTCGCCGCCCACATCGCCCAGACCTACGGCGGGATGCAGGCGCGGTCCAAGCCCATCCAGGGCGGACTCGCGCCCTGGCGGGAGAAACGTTCCAAAGAGATGCTCGCGGGCGATCTCAGCGGCGCAACGCCGCTCGACGAAATCGCCAGGGCCTGCGGGCTCTCCGTCAGCCACTTCTCGCGGGCCTTCCGAAGGTCGACGGGCCTGGCGCCTCACGCCTGGCTCCTGCACGTCCGCATCGAGACGGCGAAGTCGATGCTCCGAGGGCGCGGCTCATCTCTCTCCATGGTCGCCCTGGCCTGCGGCTTCGCCGACCAGAGCCACTTCACCCGCGTCTTCACCCGTCGGGTGGGGCTCAGCCCGGGCGCATGGCGCAAATACCTCTCCGAGTGAAGCCGGCGCCGCGACCCGGCGCCACTTCCTGTCCCTAAGAGCAGTCCGGCGTCGGTCCCTTGATCTCGAAGAGGATCTTGACGAATTGGTCGACGGTCGCGGTTCGGCCGGTGTCGCGCTGAAGTTCGCAGATCAGCTGGACGCAGCTGGTCTGGTTCGCGCCGGCCTCCGACATCCGGCTGAGCGCCGCCGCATGAGCCAGCGCGGACGTGCCGCCGATCGCGTCGATCACCGGATAGGCCTCGTAGCCGTCCTGAATGGCGGACAGGACCGCGAAGCTCAGGCTGACCTCGGTCCAGACCCCCGCAAAGACCAGCTTGCGGCGCCCCGTGGCGGTCACCGCGTCCACGAAGCGATCATCCTCCCAGGGGTTGAGGCTGGTGCGCTCGATCTCCGGGACGTCTTGCAGGACGCCGGTGATCTGAGGGAGCGTGGGCGCGCCGCCGGTGGCGTTCAGCCTTGAAACGACGGCCGGCAACCCGAAGAGCTTTGCCGCGCGGCTCAGCATGGCGACGTTGTCGACGAGCTTTTCGGGAGCGATCGTGACGACTGCGCCGACCTGCGTCGGCTGCAAGTCGATGATCAGGAGCGCGGCGTTTTCGGGGGTGAGAAGGCGGTCGGTAAGCGGATCGGTGTAGGACAATCGAACCTCCCATGCGCACTGCGGCGCTCCGATCAGTCGAAGGTCGCGGGGGCAGACGGAACCTGCAGGCGACCCTGGTCCGACCCAGCGCCAGCTAACAGCGTCACCATGGGGCCTGTCGCCCCGGCGGTCTTGTCGGTTAGGGACCGCCTTGGAACGTTTGGACGCTGGCCGCGTCCTCCGAGGCCGAACTGAGCCACCTGCGGCGGGCAGCCGAATCGCATTGGGCCGGCTTCAACCAAATTTCGGTCAAGCCGTGAAAGAGCGGGCCGCCGCCAAAGTCCACGAACTTGCCCGGGGCTACGACCAAAGAGGTTCGGCGACGGACGCTGCGCCCGAGCGGGCCGCCGACGTAATCGTGAGGAGCTATTCGCATGAGTCAGAAAGTTGCCCGCGTCATCGTGGACACCCTGCAGGCCGCCGGGGTCCGCAACTGCTACGGGATCGTCGGCGACACCCTGAACCTCATCGCCGAGTGCATCCACAAGAGCGACATCGACTGGGTGCACATGCGGCACGAAGAGGCTGGCGCCTTCGCCGCCCAGGCGGAGGCGCTGCTGATGGACCGCCTCACGGCCATGGCCGGAACCTGCGGGCCCGGATCATTGCACTTCATCAACGGGCTCTACGAAGCCTACCGCAACCGTTCGCCGGTGATCCTTCTTGCGACCCAGATCGTCACGGCCGA
>DASXGQ010000123.1:0-5424 GCA_036488995.1 Caulobacteraceae bacterium | reverse complement strand
CCCACCATGGGCGGCCAGACGGCGCTGAACACCGCCCTCGCCCTCGAGCGCAACGGGGTGCTCGCGAAGTTCGATGTCGAGATGATCGGCGCCCGCGCCGAGGCGATCGACAAGGCCGAGGACCGCCAGAAGTTCCGCGAGGCGATGGACGCCATCGGCCTTGAAAGCCCGCTCTCCAAGGTCGCCCACACCCTGGAAGAAGCGCTCGAGGCCCAGCATCTCGTCGGCCTGCCGGCGATCATTCGCCCCTCCTTCACCCTGGCCGGCACCGGCGGGGGCATCGCCTACAACCTCGCCGAGTTCCGCGAGATCGTCGAACGCGGCCTTAGCCTCTCCCCCACCACCGAGGTGCTGATCGAAGAGAGCGTGCTGGGCTGGAAGGAATTCGAGATGGAGGTGGTCCGCGACAAGGCGGACAACTGCATCATCGTCTGCTCGATCGAGAACATCGATCCCATGGGCGTGCACACCGGTGATTCCATCACCGTCGCCCCGGCCCTCACCCTCACCGACAAGGAATACCAGCTCATGCGCGCCGCCTCGATCGCGGTGCTGCGCGAGATCGGCGTCGAGACCGGCGGCTCCAACGTCCAGTTCGCCGTCAATCCCGCTGACGGGCGCATGGTGGTGATCGAGATGAATCCGCGCGTTTCGCGCAGCTCCGCCCTCGCGTCCAAGGCCACCGGCTTTCCCATCGCCAAGGTCGCCGCGCGCCTGGCCGTCGGCTACACCCTGGACGAGCTCACAAACGACATCACCGGGGCGACGCCGGCCAGCTTCGAGCCAACGATCGACTACGTCGTCACCAAGATCCCCCGCTTCGCCTTCGAGAAGTTCCCCGGCGCCGAGCCGACCCTGACCACCCAGATGAAGAGCGTGGGCGAGGTGATGGCCATCGGCCGCACCTTCGCCGAGAGCCTGCAAAAGGCCCTGCGCGGCCTGGAGACGGGTCTCGCGGGCCTGGACGACATCACTATCGAGGGCGCGGCCGAGGGCGACGGCGCCGGCAAGGCGGCCATCATCCGCAAGCTGGGCGAGCCGACCCCCGACCGCCTGCGCGTGATCGCCCAGGCCTTCCGCCACGGCCTCACTGTGGAGGAGATCAACGCGGCCTGCTCCTACGATCCGTGGTTCCTGCGCCAGATCGAGGCGATCGTGGGCGAAGAGGCGCATCTGTGGGCCCACGGCCTTCCCGCCGATCCCATCTCGCTTCGCCGGATCAAGGCAATGGGCTTCTCGGACGCGCGCCTGGCGAAGCTGACCCGCCAGACCGAGGCCGAGGTGCGCGCCGCGCGCCGCCGGCTGGGCGTGCGGCCGGTGTTCAAGCGCATCGACAGCTGCGCGGCCGAGTTCGCCGCCATCACGCCGTACCTGTACTCGACCTACGAGACCGGCGTTCTGAACGCCGCCCCCGAGTGCGAGTCTTCGCCCACGACCGCCCGCAAGGCGATCATCCTGGGCGGTGGGCCCAACCGCATCGGCCAGGGCATCGAGTTCGACTACTGCTGCTGCCACGCGGCCTTCGCCATGGACGAGATCGACATCGAGTCGATCATGATCAACTGCAACCCCGAGACCGTCTCCACCGACTACGACACCTCCGACCGCCTCTATTTCGAGCCCCTGACGGCCGAAGACGTTCTGGAGGTGATCGAGACGGAATCCTCTGCCGGGACCCTGCTGGGCGTGATCGTCCAGTTCGGCGGCCAGACCCCGCTCAAGCTCGCCAAGGCGCTCGAGGCCGCCGGCGTGCCGATCCTGGGCACCAGCCCCGACGCCATCGACCTGGCCGAAGACCGCGAGCGCTTCCAGCAGCTGCTCCAGCGCCTGGAGATCCGCCAGCCGGTCAACGCCATCGCCCGCAGCGACGAGGAGGCCTTCGACGCCGCCCGCCGCGTCGGATACCCAGTGGTGATCCGCCCCTCCTATGTGCTCGGCGGCCGCGCGATGGAGATCGTCCGCGACGAGGAGCAGCTCGCCCGCTACGTGAGCGAGGCGGTGCAAGTGAGCGGCGAGAGCCCGGTCCTGATCGACGCCTATCTTTCGCGCGCCACCGAGGTGGACATCGACGCCCTGGCCGACGGCAAGGACGTGTTCGTGGCCGGCGTCATGGAGCACATCGAGGAAGCCGGGGTCCACTCGGGCGACAGCGCCTGCTCCCTCCCGCCCTTCTCCCTCAAGTGCGAGACCATCGCCGAGCTGAAGGTCCAGACCGCGGCCATGGCCAAGGCCCTGGACGTCCGTGGCCTGATGAACGTGCAATTCGCTATCGAAGAGCCCCTCTCCGACACCCCTCGCATCTACGTCCTCGAGGTGAACCCGCGCGCCAGCCGCACCGTGCCCTTCGTGGCCAAGACCATCGGCGCGCCGATCGCCGCCATCGCCGCCAAGATCATGGCAGGCGTACCGCTGGCCAGTTTCCACCTCAACGACGCCGCCCCCACCGACCACGTGGCGGTGAAGGAGGCTGTGTTCCCCTTCGCCCGCTTCGGCGGCGTCGACACCGTGCTGGGCCCCGAGATGCGCTCCACCGGCGAGGTCATGGGCCTGGACTGGAAGCGCGACGGCGAGACCGACCTCGCCCCCGCCTTCGCCCGCGCCTTCGGCAAGAGCCAGCTCGCCGGCGGCACCAAGCTGCCCCGCGAGGGCGGCGTCTTCGTTTCGGTCAAACCGGCGGACAAGCCTTTCATCGTCGAGCCCGTCCGCCTGCTGATCGACCTGGGCTTCCAGGTCATCGCCACCACCGGCACTCACGATTTCCTGGCCGAAAACGGTATCGATTCACGCCAGGTGAAGAAGGTCCTCGAGGGACGCCCCCACATCGTCGACGCCATGCAGAACGGCGAGGTGCAGCTGGTCTTCAACACCACCGAAGGCCGCCAGTCGATGCAGGACAGCTTCTCGATCCGCCGCACGGCCCTGATGCTGAAGATCCCGTATTACACCACCGCAGCAGGGGCGCTGGCGGCGGCGCTGGCGATCAAGGCCCAGGCGGAGGGCGAGATGGAGGTCAGGCCGCTGCAGGGGTATGGGGTGAGGTGAGATTTCAGATCCCGGCGGCGCGCCGCAGGATCTCGTTGATGCGGCTTTGCCACCCGGGGCCGGTACTTCTTAGACGATCGAGGACGTCGCGATCCAGCCGCAACGTGACCTGTTGCTTGGTCGCCGGCGACCTGGGTCGGCCGCGACGTGTCAAAGTTCCCTCCGCGGGCTGTACCACAGTCTCGCCGCGACGAACTTCCGCGCGCCGAAAGAAGTCCGCGGTCAGTTCAGGAGCGTCGTCAGAGTCGCGCCAATCTAAATCGCCTTCGCTCTCTGGCATTGCACTTCCTCATAGAAATGATCCGTCGGCCACCATCGCGGGGTGTCCAGACCACCACCGATGGTTCGCCGTCTACTCGCCCTACTGATATAAATCTCTCTTCACCGTAGTCCACTCGATCGTCGCGCATCTGCAAATGAACTGACTCGAAGATCTGACGAGCATCCTCGAAATCCAAACCGCGTTTGGCGAGCGTCAGGGCTCTCTTCTCGGCGTCGTAGGTGATCCTCACCCGGGATGTCCGGTCGCATTTATGTAGCTACAAAAATAGATTTGGCAAGGCAGGTCGCCCGCGCCAGCGTCCTTGCGGCACTCCGCTGAAAGTACGTTCCCTGCGAATGTCCCATGGATCGCCGTCCAATTGCCGCGAATCATCGTTGAGACGGCCGTAACGGGCCACATCCTTCGCCCCCAACTCCCGCGTCGCCAAGCGATCGCAATCAGCAAAAATTCCCGGCAGCAACGGTCGCTTTCGCCGGTTTGCTCATCAGTCTCATGTTCGCGAGTCAGGATACCACGCCTAGCAGCGACGTATGCAATATGTAACTATCACGACCCTCATACGGGCTGACTTCGCACGACTCAGGCGGGGAAATTCGAAGGTTGGCTGGGGTATCGGTGCGGCCGCAGAGGCGGAGAGTTCTTGTTTCGTTCCCATTGGGCGACTACCCTGCGCCCGCCGACCGCACAGCGGCCGCTAACGGAGAGGCGTCATGGCCACCGCGGAGCTTGTCCGTCCGGACGTTGAACTGAAGCACTTTGTCTTCTTCGCGCTCCCTCCCCCATCGGAGGTCGTGCCGCGGCTCGTCAGCCTGGGAGACAGGTTGTCGGCGGAGGGTGAATTGAGGGGCAGGCGCACGCCCGCTCACCGGTTTCATGTGTCGCTTGTAGGCCTGGGCGCCTACGCCGCCGTACCTAAACGGACCATCGAGCGCGCCCGCGAGGTCGCTTCGATGATCCGCTTTCCCTCCTTCGTCCTGGCTTTCGACCGCGTGATGAGCTTCGGCGGTAATGCAGACAGTCGATCGCTAGTACTCACAGGGGGTGACGGGCTGATCGGTGCGGACATGCTGCATGCCCGGCTCTATGCAGCCCTTGCCGGCGCGGGGTTGGTCGCGCCCCACGCTCGCGCCTTCGCCCCGCACCTGACGCTGTCGTGCGAGGATGGGCCGCGGCCCACGCGCTTCATCGACCCGATCGCCTGGCGCGCGTCCGAGTTGCGACTGGTCGACGGTGCGCAGGGCAAGGGACGTCACGACATCCTGGGTCGCTGGTCACTCGCTGAGTGAGGATTGCGCCCCTCACACCACCTTCAGCTTCACGTCCACATTGCCGCGCGTCGCATTCGAATAGGGGCACACCAGGTGCGCCGCCTGGACGAGGCGGTCTGCGTCGGCGCGGTCGAGGCCCGGCAGGTTGACGTCCAACTCCACGGTGATGCCAAAGCCGCCCTCGGATCGCGGGCCGAGGCCCACCTCCGCCGCCACAGTCGTCTCCGGCGGCACCCGCAGCTTCTGCGTCGCCGAGACGGCCTTCATCGCGCCGATGAAGCAGGCGGCGTAGCCGGCGGCGAAGAGCTGCTCGGGATTGTTGCCCTCCCCGCCCGGTCCGCCGAGCTCCTTTGGGATCGTGAGCTTGACCTTCAGCGAGCCGTCCGTGGTTTGGGCGCTGCCGTCACGGCCGCCTGTCGCCACGGCGTGGGCGCGGTACTTCACATCGACAGTCATGATGTTCCCTCAGCGGTCTTCCGACACCTCGGCCGGCGCGCGACTATAGCAAGCGCTCGTTCCGTCGCGACCGACTCCGCGTCACCTAGCCGACTTAGAAGACACGCAGGCGGAATACCCCCTCCCCGTCACAGCAAGAGCCAGTCCCACCAACGTCACCGCGAACAGTGCGAGCGGGATCAAGGTTCCCGACGACCCGCCCGTGGGGAGGATCGGCCGCCAGAGCCCTGCCCCCTTGTGGGCCAGGAACTCGATCGCCAGGACGAGGTACATCAGCGGGATCATGGCTCGGTAGCGGACAAGCGCCAACAGGAAGAGCAGGCCAAGCATGAGGCCTTCGACGCCCAGGAAGGCGCCGACGCCAATCACCGCCTG
>DASXGQ010000075.1:0-9353 GCA_036488995.1 Caulobacteraceae bacterium | reverse complement strand
CCGGCCTACGACGTCTACGCCACGCCCCAGGGGCGCGACCTTGGCGGGGTGGCCGCCGATATCCAGAAGATCCTGAAGGACCCCAAAATCCAGGTCCCGAAGGGCGCCATCGTGACCCTCCGAGGCCAGGTGCAGACGATGAACACGGCCTTCTCCGGCCTGATCTTCGGCCTGCTGGGCGCGATCGTCCTCATCTACCTGATCATCGTCGTGAACTTCCAAAGCTGGCTCGACCCGTTCGTGATCATCACTGCCCTTCCGGCCGCTCTCGCCGGGATCGTGTGGATGCTGTTCGCGACCGGCACGCCGCTTTCGGTGCCTGCGCTGATCGGCGCGATCATGTGCATGGGAGTCGCCACGGCCAACTCGATCCTCGTGGTGAGCTTTTGCCGGGAGCAGCTCGAGATTACCGGCGACGCCGTCGAGGCGGCGCTGACCGCCGGCTTCACCCGCTTCCGCCCGGTGCTGATGACGGCGCTGGCGATGATCATCGGCATGGCGCCCATGGCCCTCGCCCTGGGTGAGGGCGGCGAGCAGAATGCGCCCCTCGGCCGCGCCGTGATCGGCGGCCTGATCTTCGCCACCGTGGCCACCCTGATGTTCGTCCCGGTCGTGTTCAGCCTCGTCCATGGCGCCCCTCGCCGGGCCGAGGCCGATCTGCCAATCCCTCCTGAGGAACCTGCCTATGCCCACTGACGACGCGTCCCATCCGCGCGCGCGGATGGCGCCGGACGCGCCGCGCCCCAGCCGGCGCGCCCTCACCATCGCGGGGTTGATCGCGCTCGCCCTGGCCTTCGTCATCGTGATCCTGGGGATCGCCGGTCGGGCGGGCCAGACGGGTAAGATAAAGAGCTGGACGACTGCCCAGGCGATCCCCGTCGTCAGCCTTGTCACGCCGACCGCCGAGACCGCCGACCGGATGCTCGTCTATCCCGGCACTCTGCAGGCCTACTACAGCGCCTCGATCTTCGCGCGCGTGCCGGGATATCTGCACGCCTGGTACACGGACATCGGCGCGCACGTGAAGGCGGGCCAGCTACTGGCGACCATCGATACGCCCGAGCTCGATGCGGAGCTCATCCAGGCCAAGGCGGACCTCGCCACGGCGGTGGCCAACCGCAATCTGGCCGAGATCACGGCCAACCGCTGGAGCGGGTTGTTGAAGGAAGACGCGGTTTCGCGTCAGGAGTCCGACGAGAAGACGGGAGCCTTCGAAGCGGCCTCCGCGCAGGTCAACGCCAATCAGGCCAACGTCGGCCGGCTCCAGGCCATGAAGACCTTCGCCAGGATCGTGGCCCCCTTCAACGGCGTCGTGACGGCCCGCCGCACCGACGTCGGCGCCCTGATCAATGCCGGCGCGGGATCGACAACCGCGACGGAGCTGTTCGACGTGGCGCAGGTCCAGGAGCTGAGGCTGTACGTGAACGTTCCGCAGGCGGATTCCGCGGGGATCCGTCCTGGGATCACCGCGAGCCTGACCGTCCCTGAATATCCGGGCCAGGTGTTCCCGGCGAAGCTCGCGACCACGTCCGAGTCGATCAGCTCGACTTCCGGCACGGTGCTGGTGGAGCTGCAGGTGGACAACTCCCAGGGCCTGCTGAAGGTCGGCGACTACGCGCAGGTGAAGTTCGTCGTCCCGCCGAGGCCGGACATCCGGCAGGGCGGCGTCCTGCAGGTCCCGTCGAGCGCGCTGCTGTTCCGCAAGATCGGAACCCAGCTCGCGCTGCTGGGGCCGGGCGACCATGTGCGGTTGGCGCGTGTCACGATCGGCCGTGACCTTGGTCAGACCATCGAGATCACCTCGGGTCTGCAGCCGAACGACCGCGTGATCGACAACCCGCCCGACTCGATCGCCAACGGCGAACTCGTCCGGGTCGGCGGAGCGACGCCGGCCAGGAAGGCTACGGGCGCCAATGCCGAGGGATGAACGCTCGCGCCTGCGCCGCGCTGGCCTGACGTCGGCCGCCGCCGCCGCCCTGCTCCTGGCTGGATGCAACCTGGCGCCCCACTACACGCAGCCCCAGCTCACGGCGCCGCCCGCGCCGGCCTACAAGCAGTCGGGCCCATGGGCGCCGGCCGTTCCGGCCGACGAGGTGGTCCGCGGCGACTGGTGGACCGCGTTCGACGATCCCACTCTGGACACGCTCGAACAGGAGGTCGCGACCGCCAACCCCACGCTCGCCGCGGCCGTGTCGGCTTACGACCAGTCGCGGGCCTATGCGGCCGAGGCCAGGGCGGGGTTGTTTCCAAGCCTCACCTTCGGCGGCTCCTTCACCGCAAACCGCCAGTCGGACCACAGGCCGGTGCGTGGCAGGAATGAACCCGACCTCTACCCGGCCGACACGGTCGCGGGGCAGGTCAATTACGAGTTCGACTTCTGGGGACGCGTGCGCAACCTCGTGGCTGAAGGACGCGCCGAGGCCCAGGCGAGCGCGGCGGACCTGGCGACCGCCAGGCTCAGCCTGCAGGCGCAGCTCGCCGACGACTATATCGGGCTGCGAGGCCTGGACGCCCAGGCGGCCCTGCTCAACGACACGGTCGCCGCCTATCAGAAAGCCCTCGACCTCACCCAGGCGCGCCACCGCGGCGGAGTCGCCTCGGGCCTCGACGTCGATCGGGCGGCCGCCCAGCTGGCGTCGGCAAAAACACAGATCTCCGAGGTGGCGGCTTCTCGCGCCCTGTATGAGAACGCCATCGCCAGCCTCGTCGGACAGGCCGCGCCCGGGTTCCAACTCGCGGCGTCCAACGCGCCGCGCGTCATTCCCGCGGTTCCGACCGGGCTGCCCTCCACCCTTGTCGAGCGTCGCCCGGATGTCGCCGCTGCCGAGCGCCGCGCCTTCGCCGCGAACCGCGGCATCGGCGTCGCCCGCGCCGCCTTCTTCCCGGACTTCACCCTGGACGCCCTGCTCGGATTCCAGAACACGGGCTTTCCGGGGCTGGTCAGCGTGCCCAACTCCATCTGGAGCATTGGAACCACTGTAGCGGAGCCCATATTCGAAGGCGGACGCCGGCATGCGGCCCTGGCCGCGTCGAAGGCGGCATTCGTGCAGGCGAGCGCCTATTACCGCGCGACCGTTCTGGCGGCCTTCGAGCAGGTCCAGGACGGCATTTCCCAGGCCGCCGACTTCGCCACCGAGTCGCGCGACTCCGCCGACGCCGTGACGGCCAGCCGGGCAACGACGCGCCTCTCGCTGATCCGCTACCGTCAGGGCGCCACGAACTACCTGGACGTGGTGATCGCCCAGACGGCCGAGCTCCAGGCGGAGCAGCAGGATATCGCGCTGCAGACGCGCCGCCAGGCAAATGCCGTGCAGTTGGTCCGGGCTCTGGGAGGCGGGTGGAGTGTCACCGATCTCCCGACATCTCACCAGGCCAGCCAACTGGCCCGTGCGGGAGCTGGGGGGACATAAACGGGGTCATGGACGAGGAACTCGAGAACAGGCTGGCCAAGGTCGTCGAGCGTTTGCTGCGCTCGCCGCAGGGGCCTGAGACGGAGCGCGACCGCGCGCGGCGCCAGACGCGCGAGAGGGTGTTGGCGGAGCTTCCACGGCTTGAGTCTCGCATCATCTCGGTGATGGCGGAATTCAACGACACGCTCGCCGCCACCGACATGGGCCTGCGCATGACCAAGTCGAACCACACGCCCGTGGCCGAGGCGGTCTACACGGTCGAGGCGAGCGGCCTCGCTGGCGCCGAGCCTGTCCTGGTCCTCATCGCCGAGGCTCAAGGCCGCGTGCGCGCGATGTTGGAGCGGGATCACCACCGGGCGCTCGTGGACACCGTCGATATCTTCGATCTCGACAAGGCCAGGCTCGCAGGCCTCGTCCTTACAATGCTGGAGGCGCACGCGGGGCGCTAAAGGGGGGCCGGCGTTCGGGCGCGGCAGATCAGACGCACGACGGTTCCGGGGTGGGCGTCGTCGAAGGTGAGTTCGAAGCCGTGCAGGTCCGCCACCGCGGCCACCAGGCTCAGCCCCAGGCCGTAACCGGTCACCGCCGCATGCGCCTGGCTTCGGTAGAAGCGCTTCGTCACGAGGGCGCGCTCGGCTTCGGCTATGCCGGGGCCGTTGTCGGCGACCTCGAGCAACGGGCCCTCGCGCGTGGTTCGGGCGCCAAGGGTCACCCGACCCCCGGCCGGGGTGAACTTCAGGGCGTTGTCGACGAGATTGCACAGGGCCTCGAAGAGCAGCTCCCCGTCCGCCTCGATCTCCAGCCCGGCCTCGCCGCCCACTTTCAATGTGATGCCGCGCTCGGCCGCCAGTGGCTCGAAGAGCTCGCCCACCTGGTCGACGAGGCTGGAGAGGAAGACGCGACCAAGTCCGACACGCCGGCCCCGCGTCTCGAGGGCGGCGATCCGCAGTAGGGCGCTGAACCGACTGAGCACGGAGTCGGCCTCGGCCACGCAAGCGGCAAGGAGCTCGCGGCGCGGATCATCGGGAGCGAAGTCCTGGGCGGCGTGGTCGAGGCGGGCGCGCAGGCGGGTCAGAGGGGACCGCAGCTCATGGGCGACGCCCTCGCCGACGGTGCGGGCCTGGAGCATCAGGCGCTCGGCCTCGTCCATCATGTGGTTGGCGATACCTGCGAGGGCGTCGATCTCGTCCTGGGCCGGACTGACGGGGAGGCGCAGGGTGAAGTCGCCCGCGCCGATGGCTTCGCTGGCGACCTGCATGTCCTGGATCCGGCGCAGGGGCTGAAGGCTCAGCGCCAGCCCCATGCCGATGCCCAGCACGACCAGCACCGTCCCGCTGCCGATCAGGGCCGTGAGGACGATGTGGCGAAGGGCGACAAGCTGCCGCGCATCGCGCGCGACGATGAGAATCTCGCCCCAGGGCGCGCGCTCCGCCAGCGCCTGGGAGGGAGGCTCCTGGCCCACGGCGGCCACCCAACGCACCCGACCGTCTGGACGGATCTGGTCGGGGCCCAGGGGACTGTCGCCCGCGACCCGTTGGCCCGTCGCCGAATAGAGGGCGAAGCGCATCAGGGGTTCGCGAGCGGCCTCGCTCTCGAGGCGGTGGAGCACCGCCGCCGGTCCCGCGCGCACCAGCATCCGCATCTCCTCGCGCAGGGCGTTCTCGGACCGGCGTGTGAGCGAGTCGGCGACGGCGGCGTAGACAACGCCCAGCAAGACGACGATGCCGATGAGGTAGATCGCGCCATAAAGGGCGGATAGGCGGAAGGTTGTCGTCCGCCAGAAACCGCTCCTCAGCACGAGAGCCTGTACCCCGCCCCGCGTTCGGTGTGCAGGATTGGCGGCTGGCCAGGCGCGTCGAGCTTTTGGCGCAGTCCCCTGATGTGCACATCGATGAGGTTGGTGCCCGGATCGAAGTCGTATCCCCACACGGTCTGGAAGATCATGGTTCGGGTAAGGACCTGTTCGGGATTGCGCAGGAAGAACTCGAGCAGCTTGCTTTCCTTGGGAAACAGCCGGATCTCGCGCCCCCCGCGGCGGGCGGTATGGGAAACCAGGTCCAGCTCGAGGTCCTTGTAGCGGAGCAGTAGGCGCGCAGAGTCGGCTTGCCGGCGCCGTATCAGCACCTCGACCCGGGCGGCCATTTCCCTGAGGGCGAAGGGTTTGGTGAGATAGTCGTCGCCGCCCGCCCGCAGTCCGCGCACCCGTTCATCGACATCGTTGAGCGCGCTGATGACCAGCACAGGGGTGTCGACGCCCCGGGCCCTCAGGGTCTCGGCGACCGCCAGGCCGTCCATGTCCGGAAGCATCCGGTCGAGGGTGATGGCGTCGAAGGTTTCGGCGAGGGCCCGCTGCAGGCCGTCCTCTCCGGTCGCGGCGTGCTCGGGCTGCAATCCGCACTGGCCCAGCTCGCGGGCGATCTCCGCCGCGGTGGCCTCGTCGTCCTCGATGATCAGAACTCTCGCCATGGACCCTCGGAGGGCGACCCTGCGGACCACCCTTGACCATGACGAGCACCTAGCACGAAACCCCCGGACGCCGGGAGGCGCCCGGGGGTTGGGCGCCGACGCGGCCAGGGCTGCGGGGGCCACGCCGGTGCGCCGCGGACGGGCGCTCACCCCCAGAGCGCCCGAACCACGGCGGTACTCTCGGGAGTCCCCGTCAGGGCGGCGTCAGGCGAGCGTCAACGCCGCGTCAAAACTGGTCGCCGCGCGAACCGGCGGGCGCGACATCTCTTTGCCCAGGTCCCCACCTAGAGCCTCATGCGTTCGCATGGGACAGAAGCGGACGTTCGCTCTACGCTTTTGAATCTAGAGCAAATCATCCCCGTCCAGGCGGTTCCGTCTGAACGGGGTTTGCTCTAGGCGGAGCCGGCAAGCGACCGCACACTCTGTCCTGCGCCGCCTCGCGGAGTCCGAATGAAAACCTCAAAGAGCCCGATCCTGGCCGTCATCGCGGCCGTGTCGCTCGCCGGGGCGGCGTCCTCACAGCCTGCGCCTGGCGCGGCCGCCGCGGACGACCCGCGATGGGCGCAGGCCTCCAGCGATCTCGCTCCCGATCCCAACGTCCGCTTCGGCGTGCTGCCCAACGGCATGCGCTACGCGATCATGCGCAACGCGACTCCGGCCGGAGCCACGGCCCTGCGCCTGCGCATCGGCTCGGGTTCGCTCGAGGAAAGCGACGACGAGCAGGGCCTGGCCCACGTGCTCGAGCATATGGCCTTCAGGGGCTCGAAGAACGTGCCCCCCGGCGAGATGGTCAAGATCCTGCAACGCAAGGGTCTCGCCTTCGGACCTGACACGAACGCCCAGACGGAGTGGACCCAGACCGTCTACCAGCTCGACATCCCGCACAGCGATCCCGAGACCCTCGGCACGGGGCTCATGCTGATGCGCGAGACCGCGGGGAACCTGCTCATCGAACCCTCGAAACTGGAGACCGAAAAGGGGGTCGTCCTCTCCGAGGAACGCCTGCGCGACACGCCGAACTACCGCGCGGAGAAGGCCGAGTTGCAGCTCTTCCTCCAGGGACAGCTCGCGGCGGACCGCTTCCCGATCGGCAAGGTGGATGTGGTCAGGAACGCGCCCGCGAGTCTCATCCGCAAGTTTTATGACGCAAACTACAGGCCGGACCGGGCGACGTTGATCATCGTCGGCGATTTCGATCCGGCGGAGATGGAAACGCGGGTCAAGGCGCTGTTTTCGGACTGGCGGCCTGTCGGCCCACCGACGTCCGCCCCGGGCCTTGGCGAGGTCGAGAAGCGGGGCCTGACGGTGCGCGAGGTCCAGGTGCCCGGCGCCTCGACCCAGGCGATCGTGGCATGGGTCCGGCCCCACGACGCCTCTCCCGACACCGAGGCCAAGGAGATCCACGAGACTATCGAGAACCTCGGCCTGGCCGTCCTCAACAACCGGCTGAACCGCCTGGCCCAGAGCGCCAATCCCCCCTTCCTCAACGCAGGCGCCTCGTTCGAGAACCTGTTCGATTCGGCGAAGGTCGCCGTCATCGAAGCCAGTTCGCCGCCCGACGGCTGGAGGGGTTCCCTGGCCGCGATCGAGCACGAAGTGCGCCAGCTGGTCGCCTACGGCGTCGAGCCGGCCGAGCTGCAACGGGTGATCGAGGAGTACCACGCGACCCTGCGAAACGCCGTCGCCGGCGCGGCGACGCGGCCGACCCCGGCCCTTTCGGACGAGCTCGTGCGCACCGTCGACGAAAACGAGGTCTTTACTGCGCCGTCCGAGGACCTCCAGGTGTTCGAGGACGCGGTGAAGGGCCTGACGCCCGAGAAGGTCAATGCGGCGATCCGCGGGATCTTCGCCGGCTCCGGCCCGCTCGTCGCGCTCGCCGACCCGCAGCCGGTGGCGGGCGGAGAGGCTGCGGTGAGTCAGGTGTTCAAACTGGCGCAGGAGGCTCCGCTCGCGCCAGCGGCGAAGCAGGCCTCGGTGACCTGGCCCTATACGGATTTTGGCAAGCCGGGCGTGGTCGCGTCGCGGCGCGATATCGCGGATCTGGGGGCGACGGAGGTCACCTTCGCCAACGGCGTGCGGCTGACCGTCAAGCCGACCCAGCTGCGAAAAGACCAGGTTCTCGTCGCCGTGAGCGTGGGTTCCGGCCGGCTCGAACTCCCGAAGGACCGGCCCGACAACGAGTGGGCCGCGGGCGCCCTCGTGCCGGGCGGCTTTGGCAAGCTCACCGCCGACGATGCGGCGCGGGCTCTGGCGGGGAAGGTGCTGAACGCCAACTTCGAACTGGCGGACGACGCCTTCCAGTTCAACGGCGCCACCCGTCCCGAAGACCTGACCACGCAGATGCAGTTCCTGACGGCCTATGTCGCCGACCCCGGCTTCCGCCCGGAAGCCTTCGAGCGCCTGCGGTCGAGCTATCTCAACCAGCTTCCGCAGATCGAGGCGACGCCGAACGGGGTCTTCTTCCGCGACTCCGGAAGTTTGCTGCGCAGCGGGGACCAGCGGTTCGCCTTCCCTTCCCGCGAGCAGCTTCTGGCGGCGAAGGCCGACGCGGTGCGCCAGCTTTTGCAGGGTCCCCTGGCCCATGGCCGCATCGAGGTGACCATGGTCGGCGACGTGAGCGTCGAGCGTGCGATCGAGGTGACTGCACAGACCTTCGGGGCCCTGCCGCCGCGCCCCGTCGAGCCGAAGGTCCAACGGGAGGACCTGGAGGTGCGATTCCCCGCGCCCACCGGAGAGCCCCTGATGCGGTTCGATACGGGTAGGCGGGACCAGGCCGTGGCTGTCCTCGCCTGGCCGGAGACGGGTTTCTTCCAGGACATGAAGGCGTCCCGTGCGGCGATCATCGCCGGCGAGGTGCTCGGAAACCGGCTCCTGGACAGGGTCAGGATCGCAGAGGGCAAAACCTACAGCCCCGAGACCAACGTCGATCTCTCCGAGACCTTCCCCAGCTATGGTCTCGTCCTCAACCTGGTCGAGATGCCGCCGGAAAACATTCCCGGGTTCTTCGAGGCGACCAAACAGATTGCGGCCGACATCGTCGCCCAGGGCGTGACCGCCGACGAGCTGGTCCGGGCGAAGAATCCGAGGATCGCCGGCATCCGGCGCGCCCAGCTCTCCAATGAGTACTGGCTCGTCAGCCTTGCCAACGCGCAGGCCGATCCAAGGCGCCTCGACCTGATCCGCTCGACCTTCACCGACTACGAGTCGATCACCGCCACGGACGTCCAGGCCGCCGCGCAACGCTGGTTCCGGCCCGACAAGGCGTGGGAGCTGGTGGTCGAGGCCAAGCCATCCCCGTCCGCCGCTGCGGCAGCGCATTGATATCGTCCCTCCCCTTCTCGGGAGGGTGTCCTCCGGAGCCCGCAGGGCGAAGGAGGACGGGTGGGGAACACTGGGGAAGGACACCGGCAGTGCGGGATGATCCAAACTTCCCCACCCGGTCTCGCTCCGCTCGACCACCCTCCCCATGAGGGGAGG
>DASXGQ010000042.1:0-3029 GCA_036488995.1 Caulobacteraceae bacterium | reverse complement strand
CGACCAGGGCTATGACGAAGCGCTGCGGGCGTTCGATGCCAGCCTGGCCCGGCTGGGACGGGAGTCCGTGGACCTGTATCTGATCCACTGGCCCGCGCCGAAGAAGGATCTCTATGTCGACAGCTGGCGCGCGCTCGTGCGCCTGCGCAATGAGGGGCGCGCCAAGTCGATCGGCGTCTCCAACTTCAACGAGGAGCATCTGCGGCGGGTCGTGGAGGCGACCGGCGTCACGCCGGCGGTCAACCAGATCGAACTCCACCCGAGATTCCAGCAGCGCAACCTGCGGCGGGTCCATGAGCAGATGGGGATCCTCACCGAGTCTTGGAGTCCGCTGGGCCAGGCCCAGTTTCTCGATGATCCGACCATCAAGTCGATCGCCGCGAAGCACGGCAAGTCGCCGGCTCAGGCGATCATCCGCTGGCACCTCGACAGCGGCCTCATCGTCATCCCCAAGTCGGTGCACGCCGAGCGGATTCGCCAGAACATCGACGTGTTCGATTTCAAGCTGGATGCAGACGATATGGCGGCGATCGCCGCCCTCGACGCGGCCGACGGGCGGATCGGCCCCGATCCCGAGACCGCCGACTTCTGAGGCCAGCGTTGACCGCCGCAGACGGCTCGCCCTAGCGTCGGGTCATGTCTTCGAGGTCACCTGAATTGGCCAATGGCGGCTCCCCCGGCGCGCACGCCTCCTCATGGAGCGTCGCGTGAGCGAGGGAGCCGTCGTCTGTTTCGGCGAGATGCTGATCCGATTCAGCCCGCCGGGTCAGGAGCTGCTGCTCCAGTCGCCCGCCCTCAAGGTTGTGTACGGCGGCGCCGAAGCGAATGTCGCCGTCGGGCTGTCGCGCCTGGGGCGTCGCGCGCGAATGGTCAGCGTCGTGCCGGACAATGAGCTTGGACGGGCCGCTGTGGGCGAGCTTCGACGCTGGGGCGTCGACGTGTCGGGCGTGAGGTACGGTCCCGGCCGCATGGGCCTCTATTTCGCGACGCCGGAAGCGGCGCTTCGCAGCACCGAGGTGCTCTACGACCGGGCCCATTCGGCCTTCAGTCGCGCGCGAGCGGCGGACTTCGACTGGGCGCGTGAGCTGGAGGGCGCGAGCTGGCTGCACCTGTCCGGCATTACGCCCGCCCTGGGTCCCGCGGGCGTCGAGGCGTGCGTTGCGGCCGCAAGCGCCGCGCGGGCGCGTGGCGTGAAGGTCTGCTTCGACGGAAACTATCGCGCCAATCTGTGGGCTGAGCGGGCGGGGGAGGCGCCGGCGATCCTGCGTCAGGTGCTCTCCCGCGCGGACCTGGCCCTGGTGAACGAGCGCGACCTCGCGCTCGCCCTGGAGCGAGACTTCCCCGGCGAGGATGAGCTCGCTTCGCGAGCCGACGCCGCCGCGGAGGCTTTCGCCGCGTTCCCATGGCTGAAGAGGATCGCCGCCCTGCTTCGCTCGACTGGCCCAGGAGGCCAGCATCAGCTGGCGGCGACCATGGCCACGCGCGAGAGATCGATCGTGGCCGAGCCCCTGAGCCTCCCGGCGATCGTCGATCGCATCGGCGCAGGCGACGCCTTCGCCGCAGGACTGCTCCATGGGCTGATTGGGGAAGCGACCGAAGAGGCGGCTCTGGCCAGCGGCTTGCGGAGCGCCGCTCACAAGCACGGCGTCCCGGGCGACTTCTCCCTGGCGACCGCCGCGGATCTGGCGAACTTCGACGCGCCGTGGACGGACGTCCGACGCTAGACAGCTTCGTCGCGCGCGCCCGAGACGTGGTCGACCAGGCCGAAGGCCTTCGCCTCCTCGGCGCTCATGAAGTTGTCACGGTCCATCGCGCGCTCGATCTCTTCGATCGTCCGGCCCGTGTGGCGGGCGTAGATCTCGTTGATCCGGCGTCTCGTCTCGAGGATGTCCTTGGCGTGCCGCTCGATGTCCGACGCCTTGCCCTGGAACCCGCCGGCGGGTTCGTGGACCATGATCCTGGCGTTAGGCATCGAGAAGCGCTGGCCGGGCTCGCCCGCCATCAAAAGGAACGAACCCATCGAAGCGGCGAAGCCCATGCAATAGGTCGTCACGGGACTTCGGATGTATTGCATGGTGTCGTAGATCGCCATTCCGGCCGTCACCACCCCGCCGGGCGAGTTGATGTAGAGGCAGATCTCCTTCTTGGGCGACTCCGACTCCAGGAACAGCAGCTGGGCGCAGACGAGCGCCGCCATGCCGTCCTCGATCTCTCCGTTCACGAACACGATCCGCTCGCGCAGCAGGCGCGAGAAGATGTCGAAGGCCCGTTCTCCGCGGCCGGACTCTTCGACCACCATGGGGACGAGGCCGTTCATGCGGCCATTCTCATCGGGAACGCGCGCATACCGACGGGGGTCCGCCGCGATGCAAGCCTCGCCGTAACCGGCTCGTGGACGATCCTCAGGCGCGCCCCGCCCGCAGCGCCCGGGGAGACGACGAACGTCACCTGGCTCGACACCGCACTATCTGCTTCACGCCAGCTGAGGCGAAGCCGGCGGCCCGGCTCGGCGTCCAGCACCTCGCAATCGATCCGCCGGCCTTCGTCGTCGAGCGTGAACCGTTCGCCAGGTTTCGTCCCGACCTTCCCGCTTGGGAGCCATTGAGACGACAGGGTCGGGTCGCTGAGGGCGCGCCAGACGCGGTCAGGAGGCGCATCCAGATCGGCTTCGACGACGAGGGTTCGCGCATCATCGCTCATCGTCCATCTCCTTGAGAGTGGTCTTCAGGCGTTCGATCCGGGCAGGCCAGAAGGCGCGGTAGCGGTCCAGCCAGGCGCCGAGCTCTCCAAGGCCTGCCGGATCGATGGCGTAGTAGGCGTTGCGCCCTTCGCGGCGCTCGCGCACGAGGCCCGCGGCCCTCAGGGTCGCCAGATGCTGCGAGATCGCCGGCTGGGAGACCGCAAAGCCGGATCGGAGCGCCGAAACCGTCTGTTCGCCATCCGCGAGCCGCTCGAAGACAGCCCGTCTCGTCGGGTCGGCCAAGGCGCGGAACACGTCGGCGTTCATCATGAGATCAATAAGTCATGAC
>DASXGQ010000016.1:0-15630 GCA_036488995.1 Caulobacteraceae bacterium | reverse complement strand
GCAAGCTTTGGCGTCCTTGTCATACCGCTGTTGGTGCAGGGCGTGGCCATGAGCGGATTCTTCGTGTCGCTGATCAGCCTCACGCTCAACGGCATACCCCCGGCCCACCTGCCAAGCGCCACCGGACTTTCCAACTTCACCCGGATCACTGCCGGCAGTTTCGCCGCCTCGATCACCACGACCGCGTGGGATCGCATGGAGGCTCTCCACCAGACGCGTCTGGCCGAGGTGGTCGGAGGAACCGACCCGAACTGGTCGCGCGCGGTCGAGGGTCTGGGGCGCGCAGGCCTCGACGCAACGCATGCCGTTGGCGCCATGACCCAGCAGTTCGTCAGCCAGGCCTATCTGCTCTCCACGCTCGACTTCTTCCGGATTTCCGCGTGGCTGATGTTCCTGCTCGCGCCGGCGATCTGGTTCATGCGCAAGGCCATAGGCGGCGGAGGCCACGCCGCGGCGGACTGAGGCCGAGGCAGGGCTCGCTTGCCCCTCCGGCGGCCGCTCGCTAGGTGAACGTGTAGATATCAGGAGGTGCGCGTGGCGGTCGAAGCGGTGATCTGGGATTTCGGCGGCGTCTTCACCACCTCGCCGTTCGAGGCCTTCAACCGCTACGAGGCCGTCCATGGCCTGCCGCGGGACTTCATCCGCCGGATCAACGCGACCAATCCGGACTCCAACGCCTGGGCGCTTTTCGAGCGGTCGGAGATCGACGCCGCGGGGTTCGACGTCAAGTTCCTGGAGGAGTCGACGATGGCGGGACACGGCGTGCGCGGACGTGACGTCCTGCCGCTGCTTTCAGGCGACGTGCGGCCGGCGATGGTCGAGGCGCTTCGGCTCTGCAAGACCCGGTTCAAGGTGGGCTGCATCACCAACAACATGGTCCAGGGCCACGGTCCGTCGATGTCTGCGAGCCGCGAGGGCGCCCATCGCGCCGCGGACATCATGGAGATGTTCGACGCGGTGATCGAAAGTTCGAAGGCCGGCGTGCGCAAGCCGGACCCGCGCATCTACCAGATGATGTGCGAGCTGCTGGCGGTCGAGGCGAAGGCGTGCGTCTACCTCGACGACCTCGGGGTCAACTGCAAGCCGGCGGCCCAGCTGGGCATGACCGCAATCAAGGTGACAAACGAGACGCAGGCGCTCGACGAGCTCTCCCGCGCCACGGGCCTGCAGTTTCCCCGCACCGTCTCAGAGGAGGCGCCCGCATGAGCCGCCCGTCGCTGATCGGAGCCGATGCTGGGCTCGCGACTCTGGCCGCCGAAGGGTTCGCCGGATGGTCCAAGGTCGTCGGCCGCGACGCACTGACCAAGACCTTCCGGTTTGCGGACTTCAACGCCGCCTTCGGCTGGATGACGCGCGTCGCTTTGACGGCGGAGAAGCTGGATCACCATCCCGAGTGGTTCAATGTCTACAACAGGGTCGAAGTCACCCTCGCAACCCATGATGCGGGAGGCGTGACCGAGTTGGACATCGCGCTCGCCCGCGCAATGGAGCGCGCGGCGCCCGGCGAAATGCGGCCGTCCGCTCTTTCATGATGGCATGCGAAGACCCACTTCTTGCCATGAGCCCCTTGGCGCCGCCAAATACATCAGGTGAGCCGCGCGTGGCGCGTGCGTCTCACGCCATGAAGCGCGGACCGACCTGATCCGGTCTGGCGGCAACGAAGAACATCAAGGACGACGACTGTTCATGGCGAACATCACCCTGGTCGATGATGACGAGAACATCGTGGCGTCAGTATCGCTGGCCTTGGAAAGTCATGGCCACACGGTGAAGGCCTATTACGACGGCGCCACCGGCCTGGCGGCGCTGGAAACCGAACCGCCAGACCTGGCGATCCTGGACGTCAAGATGCCCAGGCTCGATGGAATGGAAGTGTTGCGCCGGCTTCGTCAGACCAGCAGCGTCCCGGTGATTATCCTTACGTCCAAGGATGACGAGATCGACGAGATCCTCGGCTTCAACCTCGGCGCCGACGACTATATCCGCAAGCCTTTCAGCCAGCGCCTGCTGATCGAGCGGGTCAAGGCGGTGCTCCGGCGCGCCAATCCCGACGAGGAGGACGTGCTGGCCTCCCCCGCGGCCGCCGAAGCCGCGCAGAACAAGCCGATCAAGCGCGGACGCCTGACCTTGGACCCGGCGCGGCACGACTGCCTGTGGGAGGGCAAGCCGGTTCGTCTTACCGTGACGGAGTTCCTGCTTCTGCAGTCCCTCGCCCAAAGGCCTGGGTTCGTGAAGAGCCGCGACAACCTGATGGACGCGGCCTATGAGGATCAAGTTTACGTAGACGACCGCACCATCGACAGTCACATCAAGCGGATGCGGAAGAAGTTCCGCGAGGTGGATCCTGAGTTCGACGCGATCGAAACCCTCTATGGCGTCGGCTACAGATACCGCGAGTCCTGACGCCCCTGTAAAACCGGCAAAACCGGCGAAGGCGCGCGAGTCTCGCATCCAGGGCCGGCGCCGCGACGCGCGTCGCGGCGGCTGGACCCTCGGTTCGAAATTGGGACGGCTGATCATCGTGCTCAACCTGCTGGGGTTGGCCGTGATCATCGGTGGCGCGTTGATCCTCAACGAATTGCGCCAGGGACTGGTGATCGCCGGTCTCGACAGCCTGACGCTTCAGGGCAAGCTCATCGCCAACGTCATCGATCAGACGGCGACGGTGGGCGAACCGACGCCGGCGCTCGACCGCGAGACGGCCGAAGGGGTCCTCTGGAGCCTGTTCATCCCCAAGTCTCAGCGAGCGCGGCTGTTCGATGCGTCCGGTCGCCTGCTGGCCGATTCCGATGTCGTCGCCGATCGCGTCGAATCCGATCTGCTGCCCCCCGCGCACACGAGGGGCGAGGCGTCGCGACGCCCCCCGCTCTTTGCCTCGCGCGGGAGCCTGGGGAAGGCGCGCCAGGCCCTGTCCGCCGAGGTCGCCGGCGCGCTCGAGGGCCACACGGTCGGCGACGTGCGCACGGACGAGGACGGGCGCCGCGTCGTCTCGGTGTCCATCCCGATCCAGCACGTGAGCCAGGTGCTGGGGGTCCTTACCCTGGAGTCCGGCGACGTCGACAGCGTGGTTGCGGCCCAACGGCGGGCCCTGATCCCCTTCATCCTGATCGCCGTCGGCGTGGCCCTTATCTCTTCGCTCCTGTTGACCCAGCTGATCGCCGTGCCGGTGCTGCGTCTGGCGCGCGCGGCCGACCGGGTGCGCCTCTCCCGGGCTCGCGCCATCGCCCTGCCCGATCTCGCGGGCCGCGACGACGAACTGGGCGATCTCGCACGCTCCCTCGAGGCGATGACCCAAGCGCTGTCGGAGCGCATGGGCGCGATCGAACGCTTCGCCGCCGACGTGGCGCACGAGCTGCGCAATCCGATGACGTCCATCCGCTCGGCCGTGGAGACGCTGGAGATCGTCAAGGCGGACGCACCGCGCCAGCGCCTGCTCGGCATACTGCAGCAGGACGTGAACCGCCTCGATCGCCTGATCACGGACATTTCCAATGCCTCGCGCCTCGACGCGGAGCTGGCGCGCGACGCGCCGGCCGTGCTCGATCTTGCCCGGCTGCTGGCGGACATCTGCGGATTCTACGAGGCGACGGTGAGGCCGGGCGAGACGCACGTCCGCTTCCTGCCGCCGCCCGGCGGAGAGACGCTTCGGGTCCTGGGACGCGAAGGTCCGTTGAGCCAGGTGATCCGGAACCTGATCGACAACGCCCGTTCCTTCAGTCCAGGCGACGGAGAGGTGCGGGTCTCTACGGGTCGGGATCGCGACGAGATCCGCGTCTTCGTCGACGACGACGGTCCGGGCATTCCGCCCGAGAACATGGAGACGATCTTCGAGCGCTTCTATACTTCCCGGCCGAAGGGCGCGGCGTTTGGCGGCAATTCGGGGCTCGGCCTGGCGATCGCCCGCCAGATCGTGGAGACTCACGGGGGCAGGATATGGGCGGAGAACCGCGGCGCCTCGGGACAGGTGGAGGGCGCGAGGTTCGTCGTGGCCCTGCCGCGCGGCGATGATCGTCCACGCCGGCCTGATCGCCCTGCATCGCCCTGACGGCTGGGCGGGGATCCTCGTCGAGGGTCCCTCGGGCGCCGGAAAGAGCGACCTCGCCTTACGGGCGCTCGAGGCGGGCTTTCGCCTCGTCGCCGACGACCGCACCAGCTTGTTCGTCTCGTCGGGTCGTCTGTTCGGGCGTGCTCCCCCTGCGCTCTTTGGTTTGATCGAGGCGCGGGGCCTCGGCGTTGTACGCCAGAGCGCTCTGGGCTTTGCTGAAGTCCGCTTGCTCGTTCGTTGCGCGAGTGACCCCAAGGAAATCGATCGGATGCCGGAAGTGGGTCTGCAGACGCGGGCGGGGGTGGCCTTACCGGTGATGGACCTGTGGCCGTACGAGTATTCCGCGCCTGCGAAACTGCGTCGCGCCATAGAGTGGCTTGGAGGGCGGGAAGCAAGAGCGTATCTAGCACGCCTCGCGCTCGGTCGCCCCTGCGCCGGGACATGAGGATGATGCCCTTGAGGCGCCTGATATGATCGGGCTCGTGATTGTTACACACGGGCGACTGGCGGAAGAGTTTGTTTACGCCATGGAACATGTGGTCGGACCGCAGCCCGCGGTCGCGGCCATCTGCATCGGCGCGGAAGACGACATGGAGCGTCGCCGCCGCGACATCCTCAAGGCGTGCCAGCAGGTCGATTCGGGCCAAGGGGTGATCCTGCTCACGGACATGTTCGGCGGAACGCCGTCGAACCTGGCCATTTCCGTGATGGAACAGACGAAGGCCGAGGTGATTGCCGGCCTGAACCTGCCGATGCTGATCAAGCTGGCGAGTGTTCGGAGTCGCGAGCCGCTGGAAACCTGCGTGAGCTGGGCTCAGGAAGCGGGGCGGAAGTACATCTCGGTCGCGTCCTACGTGCTGGCCGGCGAGAAGTGATCGCCGAACGGACTGTCGAGATCGTCAACGAACGCGGCCTTCACGCCCGGGCGTCGGCGAAGTTCGTCAAGGTCGCCGCCGGATTCCAGTCCGACATCCAGGTGACGCGCGACGACCAGACCGTGGACGCCATGTCCATCATGGGGCTGATGATGCTCGCCGCCGGCCCCGGCTCGATGATCCGCATCACCGCCCGCGGCGCCGACGCTGAAGACGCGGCTGCGGCCCTGGCGCGCCTTGTCGAAACCAAGTTCGAGGAAGAACGCTGAGGCGGTGATCGCCTTGGGTGGCTGGTTCGCCCGGAGGGCGAAGGAGCACGAAAATGGCGGCGGAGCCGCGCGAGGTCGAACTGAAGTTTCAGGTCCCGGGAGAGGTTGGCGAGGCGCTCCTCGCCAGCCTGGATCGAGAACCCGACCGCGAGGTGCTGGAGTCCACCTATTTCGATACCGACCTGTGCAGCCTGCGCAGGGCTGGGCTGGCGCTTCGCGTCCGTCGCGAGGACGGGCGCTGGCTACAGACAGTCAAGTCGAGCCGGACGAGCGACGGCGCGCTGGGCCGCGGGGAATGGGAGGCGGCGACAGCGGGCGACGAACCCGATCTCGACCACGTCCGCCGCACTCCGGCCGGCCGCGTGCTCGCCAAGGGCGGCGACCTTGCGCCCAAATTCACCATCATCGTCGATCGCCGGACCGTCCCGCTGGAGACCCCCCGCGGGTCGGTGTCCTGCAGCCTCGACCACGGCGAGGTGCTCGCCGGCGGCCGCTCGCACAGGTTTGACGAACTGGAGCTCGAGCTCGAGAGCGGCGAGCCGGCGGCCCTGTTCGACGTCGCCGGCGACCTGGCCCGTCGCTTCCCGCTCGCCCTTTCCTTCACCACCAAGCCCGAACGCGGCTTCGCCCTGCTCGCCGATGAGCAGGACGGCGCGTGCAGGTTCGATCCGCCCGCACTGACGCGGCGGATGACCGCCGGTCAGGCGTTCCGCGCCATCGCTCGCGCTTCGCTCGAACAGATCGCGCGCAACGGCGAGGCGATCTGCCTCCAGCCGGGCGCCGAAGCGGTTCACCAGATGCGGGTCGGCGCGCGACGCCTGCGCGCGACGCTGAAGATCTTCCGCGGGTTGGCGCACGACGATCGCGCCCGGGCTGTGGACGCCGATCTCAGGTGGCTTGGCGCCGAACTCGACCCCGCCCGGAATCTCGATGTCTTCATCGACGGGGCCTGGCGCCGCGCCGCGGAACGCTGCTCGGCGGCGGCTGCGCGCGAG
This sequence comes from Caulobacteraceae bacterium, assembly GCA_036488995.1. Taxonomy (GTDB): domain Bacteria; phylum Pseudomonadota; class Alphaproteobacteria; order Caulobacterales; family Caulobacteraceae; genus Acaudatibacter. The sequence goes on along the minus strand of DASXGQ010000016.1, from coordinate 9,446 downwards.
GCGCAGGAACGCCTGGAGGCCGCCCGCGAGGGCGCCTACGCCCGGGCCCGGATGGCGGCTCAGAGCGAGAAGCTCCGCACGTTCCTCCTCGATACGATGATCTGGATCGAGAGCGGCGCCTGGACGGAGGCGGACGCGGCCACCGCTCAGGACCGTGACGGCCGCGTCGTCGAATTTGCAGGCCGCGCCCTGGACCGCGCCTGGCGAAAGCTCCTCAAGAAGGGTCGTGGCCTGGAGGACCTCTCGCCCGAGGACAGGCACCGCGCGCGGATCCGGGCCAAGGAGCTGCGCTACGCCATCGACGCCCTGGCGCCCCTGTTCGACGCCCACCCAAAGCGCGCCAGACGGTTTGTTTCGACGTTAAAGGAGCTCCTGGATCATCTGGGCGACCTCAATGACATCGTCACGGCGGCCGAGCTCGCTGGCGACTACCCGCCGGCCGACGATCTTCTGGCAGGGGAGGCGAGGCGGGGAGCGAAGCTGCTGGCCAAGTCCTGCGACTGCTTCGGCGAACTCGAGTCCGCCCGGCCGTTCTGGAGCAGCTGATGCGCTGGACGCCCGTCGGTCCGCGGCAGACATAAGGATTTCTTTATATCCCGGTTGCCGCGTTGGACGGCGACGTCTATAGAGCCCGCTCCGCAGACAGGAGCCTCGCCGTGGCCGACTACATTGTGAGGGACACCGCCCTCGCCCCCTGGGGCCGCAAGGAGATCGAGATCGCCGAGACGGAGATGCCCGGCCTGATGGCGGTGCGGGATGAATTCTCCAAGGACAAGCCGCTGAAGGGCGCCCGGATCGCCGGCTCCCTCCACATGACGATCCAGACCGCCGTGCTGATCGAGACGCTGAAAGCGCTGGGCGCCGACGTCCGCTGGGCCTCGTGCAACATCTTCTCGACCCAGGACCACGCCGCGGCCGCGATCGCCGTCACCGGCACGCCGGTGTTCGCCGTCAAGGGCGAGACCCTGCCGGAGTACTGGGACTACGCCCACAAGATCTTCGAGTGGGCAGACGGCGGCCATCCGAACCTGATCCTCGATGACGGCGGCGACGCCACCCTGCTCACCGTGCTCGGCCCCAAGGCCGAGGCTGATCCAACCATCCTCGACAAGCCGACCAATGAGGAAGAGGAAGCCCTCTTCGCGGTGATGAAGCGCTACCTCAAGGAGAAGCCCGGCTTCTACAGCGCGATCCGCCAGGCGATCAAAGGCGTCTCCGAAGAGACCACCACGGGCGTGCACCGCCTCTACCAGATGGCGGAGCGCGGTGAGCTTCCGTTCTCGGCGATCAACGTCAATGACAGCGTCACCAAGAGCAAGTTCGACAACCTCTACGGCTGCCGCGAGAGCCTGGTGGACGCCATCCGCCGCGGCACGGACGTGATGCTGGCGGGCAAGGTCGCTGTGGTTTGCGGCTATGGCGACGTGGGCAAGGGCTCGGCGGCCTCGCTGCGCCAGGGCGGCGCGCGTGTGATCGTCACCGAGATCGATCCGATCTGCGCCCTGCAGGCGGCGATGGAAGGCTATCAGGTCCAGACCCTGGACGATGTCGCCGGCGAGGCCGACATCTTCGTCACCGCCACCGGCAACAAGGACGTGATCACCGTCGATCACATGCGGGCGATGAAGAACAACGCCATCGTCTGCAACATCGGCCACTTCGATTCCGAGATCCAGATCGCGGGCCTGCGCAACTACAAGTGGGACGAGATCAAGCCGCAGGTCCACCATGTGGAATTCCCGGACGGCAAGAAGATCATCGTGCTGTCCGAAGGTCGTCTGGTGAACCTCGGCAACGCCACCGGCCACCCCAGCTTCGTGATGAGCGCCAGCTTCACCAACCAGACCCTGGCCCAGATCGAGCTGTGGACCAACGGCGCCAGCTACGAGACCAAGGTCTACACCCTGCCCAAGCACCTCGATGAGAAGGTGGCCATGCTCCACCTCGACAAGCTGGGCGCCAAGCTGACGACGCTCTCCAAGGCCCAGGCCGACTACATCGGCGTCACCCCCAAGGGCCCCTTCAAGCCGGACCACTACCGGTATTGAGTCCGACGCATCTTTGTGTGGATTTACCCACACAATTGCTGATCCAATGGGCATCCTTCTCCCCTTGCGGGAGAAGGTGGCCCCGCGAAGCGGGGTCGGATGAGGGGTCGATGCACCTTTCCGGGGAGGCGCCGGCCGCATCCCAACTCATTGGAAACGTGACGATACTTGATGGAGCGGGACGCTAATCGGCGAATCCCGTCGACCCCTCATCCGTCGCGCTGCGCGCGCCACCTTCTCCCGCAAGGGGAGAAGGGAGCGTAGCGGCATGATGTTGATAACTACACACACTTTCTCGCCAGGAGCGTGGCCAATCTTATCCGTGTGGTCCGTGAGGAGCGTGAACCGATCGCCTCTGGCGCGGGGCCCGCCCCTCAGGCTTAACTTCCCGCCCAAACTGGCGCGGGGAGATCGCCGATCGTGGCTGACGCAGCGCCGACCCTTTTCGTCATCTGTGGGCTTCCGGGGTCTGGAAAGACGATGCTCGCGCGCCGCCTGGAAGCCGAGCACGACGCCCTCCGACTGACACCGGACGAGTGGATGTCCCGCATTGTCGGCGACGGCTGGGATCATAAGCGTCGCGAGGCCGTCGAGGCCGTGATGACGGAGCTGGCTGTGCGTGCGCTTCAGCTCGGCTGCAGCGTCGTCCTCGACTTCGGCTGCTGGAGACGGGTCGAGCGTGACCAGCTCCGCGATCTTGCGCGCTCGGTTGGCGCGCGCCCGCAAACCCACTACTGCACGGCCCCGTTGGAGGAGCTCCAGCGTCGGCTCTCGGAAAGGAACCGGTCGCTTCCTGAGCACACCTTCGTCGTCACGCCCGAGCAGGTGGCCGAGATGTATCCGCACTTCGAGGTCCAGGCGCCCGACGAGACCGACGCGTGAGCGCGCCGCGATGATCCTCATTCTCTCCAGCTTCGTGGCCGCCAGCCCCGTGGGGGGCGGGGCGCAGGCGGCGGCCCTGGCAGGGCTGGAGATCCGCGCGGTCCTCGCGCCCACCGTGCTGTTCGGTCGTCACCCGGGCTTTGGGCCGCCAGGCGGCGGGCCGGTCGACGTGGCGACCTTCGAGGGCGTGCTGCAGGGGATCGAGGCCTCCGGAGCGTTCGGCGAGGCTCGAGCCGTGATCGCCGGTTATTTCGCCGACGCCGCCCAGGTGGAGATCGCCGCGGCGGCGATCGACCGGGTGAGGGCGGCCCGACCCGACACCCTGGTGGTCGTCGATCCGATCATGGGGGATGCGCCCAAGGGCCTCTACGTCTCCGCCGCTGTGGCGCAGGCGATCGCGGAGCATCTTGTGCCCCGCGCCGACCTGCTCGCGCCCAACGCCTGGGAGCTGCAGCGCCTGACCGGTCATGTGGTGAGCGATCCGTCGAGCGCGGCGGAGGCGGCGCGGGCGATCGGACGACCGACCCTCGTCTCCTCCATCTTCCTGCCGCGGCGCATCGGCGTGCTGTGGACCGACGGGAATGAGGCGTGGCTCGCCAGCCACCGCCTGGCGCCCAGCGTCCCCAACGGGACCGGCGACCTGCTGACCGCCCTCTTTACCGCAGCCCTGCTCGACGGCGCGGCAGGGCCGGACGCCCTGGAGACGGCGGTGAGCGACGTCGCGGCGATGGCCCTGGGCGAACCGGCGAAGGTCGAACTGGAGCTGCTTGGATGACCGATATCGTCGGGTTGTGCCCGCCGCAGTTCGCGCCTGTGCGCGAGGCCTTCGCCGCCAATTTCAAGGCCGACCTCGAGCTTGGCGCGCGCTTCGCCCTGGCGATCGATGGCGAGGTCGTCCTCGACCTGATGGGCGGTTTCGACGACCGGGCCCAGAGCCGCCCCTTCGGCCCAGACACCCTGACCCCGCTCTTCTCCACCACCAAAGCGGTCGCGAGCCTGCTGATCGCCCGCCTGATCTCGGCCGGCCGGCTCGACTACGGCGCGCGCCTCGCCGACCTCTGGCCGGAATTCGCCGCCGAAGGGAAGGGCGCGCTGAGCGTGGAGCAGGTGCTCTCACACCAGGCGGGGCTATGCGGCCTGCGCGGGCCGATGGAGCCGCGCGACTGGATGGATTGGGACGGCGTCTGCGCCCGCCTGGCGGCCATGACGCCGCTCTGGCCGCCTGGAACCGCCAGCGGCTATCACCCGGTCACCTTCGGCTATCTGGCTGGCGAGATCTTCCGCCGCGTCGACGGCCGGACAATGGGCCACGCGCTGCGTGAGGACATCGCCGGGCCGCTCGGCCTGGACCTCTGGATCGGCCTGCCGGACAGCGAGCACGAGCGCGTCGCCGACATGCGCCGGCCGCCGGCCATGCCCGACCTCGGCGAGATCACCGAGCCCAAACGTCTGGCGTTCTTCTCGCCCTGGTCGTCGCCTGGCGGAGTGAGCGCCGCCGAGTACCGCCGCGCGGAGATCCCCTCGGCCAATGGCCACGGCACGGCGCCGGCCCTGGCGCGGCTGATGGCGATCCTGGCGTGCGACGGCGATCTCGATGGCCGCGCGTTCCTGGGGCCGGGCGTAGCCGCGCGCGCGTCGGCGCAGCGCTTCGCCGGTCGGGACCTCGTCCTGCCCTACGAAATGAGCTGGGGCGCCGGCTTCATCCGCAACGAGGGTTTGTGGATTTACGGCCCCGGCCGAGAGACCTTCGGCCACTCCGGCTGGGGCGGCAGCTGCGCCTTCGCCGACCCCGAGCGGCGCCTCTCCGGCGCCTACGTCATGAACCGCCAGTCCGCCGAACTCATCGCCGACTCCCGCGCCCGCCGCCTGATCGACGCGGCCTACGACTGCCTCTGATCCCTCCCCTTCCGGGGTGGGCGGCGCGCCGAAGGCGCGACGGGTGGGGAACGTTGGGGAGAGACACCGGGCGCCAGGGATGATCCACACTTCCCCACCCGGCTTCGCTGCGCTCAGCCACCCTCCCCAGAAGGGGAGGGATTACGCCACCGCCAGTCGCCGCCCCGCCCTCCACGCGCCCAGCGCGAACACCCCCGCACCCGCCCAGATGAACAGGAACGAGTACAGCCGCATCGGCGTCAGCGGCTCGCCCACGGCGAGGCCGATGACGAAGCCCACCGTGGGGCTGACGAACTGCAGGAAGCCCAGGGTCGAGAAGGGCAGGCGCCGCGCCGTCCAGGCGAAGATCGCCAGGGGCGCGACGGTGGCCGGACCCACCACGGGCATCAGCAGGGTCACGCCAAGGCCGTGGCCGAAGGCGCCCGTTCCGGTCAGGGCCAGCCAGGCGACATAGGCCACTCCGGGCGTGGAGATCACCAGGCACTCGACCAGGAGCCCCGCCTGGGCGCTCACCTGCACGTGCCGGCGCACCAGGCCATAGATCCAGAAGGTCGTGGCCAGGACCAGCGAGACGATCGGCAGGCGGCCGAGCGCCAGGGTCTGCAGGACCACGCCGATCGCCGCCAGGGCTATGGCCGCCGCGCCGAAACGATCGATCCGTTCACGGAACAATACCGCGCCGGCGGCCATGTTCATCAGCGGGGTGATGTAATAGCCGAGGCTCGCCTCGAGGTTGCGGTGGTCGTTGACCGCCCAGACGTAGAGCGACCAGCCGGTGGCGATGGAGATGCCCGACAGCGCCAGCAGGGCGAAGGTCCGCGGGGAGGCGAGGATCGCACGCACCTCGCCCTGCTGGCGCGCCAGGAGGACGAGGGCCGCCGCGCAGGGGACCGACCACATCGCCCGCTGCGCCACGATCTCCCACGAGCTCGCGCCCAGATGGCCAAGGCTCATGAAGAGGATCGGGACCGACCCCCAGAGCAGGTTGCAGGTCAGACCCGCTATGACCGCCGTGCGGGAGGCGGTCGCGCCCCCCGCGGAGGGCATCTCAGGCGAGCACCTTGCGCCCGATCAGGCCGCGCTCGGCGAGCAGCTCGGCGATCTGCACCGCATTGAGCGCCGCGCCTTTGCGCAGGTTGTCGGCCACCACCCACATCGAAAGGCCGTTCTCCACGGTCGGGTCGCGGCGGATACGCGAGACATAGACCGGGAACTCGCCCTGCGCCTCCTTGGGGGTGATGAAGCCGCCCGCCTCGCGCTTGTCGACGACAAGCAGGCCCGGCGCCTCGCGCAGGATGTCGCGCGCCTCGTCCTCGTCCAGCGGCTCGTGGAACTCGATGTTCACCGCCTCGGAGTGGCCGACCATCACCGGAACGCGCACGCAGGTGACCGTGAGCGCGATGTCCGGATCGATCATCTTGTGCGTCTCGTTCCACATCTTGGCTTCCTCGTCGGTGTAGCCGTCGTCGCGGAACTCCCCGATGGCGGGGATGACGTTGAAGGCGATCTGCTTGCCGAACACCTTGGGCTCTTTGGGGCCCAGGACGAACACGCCCTTGGTCTGTTCCCAGAGCTCATCCATGCCCTTGGCGCCGGCTCCCGAGACCGACTGGTAGGTCGCCACGACCACCCGCTTGATCCTTGCGGCGTCGTGCAGGGGCTTGAGCGCCACCACCAGCTGGGCGGTGGAGCAGTTGGGATTGGCGACGATGTGCTTCTTCAGGGCGAGCTCGGCGTGGTCCGGGTTCACCTCCGGCACGATCAGCGGCACGTCCGGGTCCATCCGCCAGGCGGAGGAGTTGTCGATCACGATCGGCCCGGCCGCGCCGATCTTGGGCGCCCACTCGCGCGAGAACGCGCCGCTCACCGACATCAGCACGACGTCGACCGTGGAGAAGTCGAACTGCTCGACGTCCTTGCACTTGAGCACGCCCGCGCGCCAGCCGACCTCGACGCCGATGGATTTGCGCGAGGCGATGGCGTGGATCTCGTCCACGGGGAACTCCAGTTCCTCGAGGATATTGAGCATCTCGCGTCCGACGGCGCCCGTGGCGCCGACGACAGCCACCCGGTAACCCATGGCGCGCCGTCCTTTGGTAATAGGAAAAGGGGCGCTAACTATCCCCGCTCAGCTCTGTCGGCAAGCACATCCCTCCCCTTCCGGGGAGGGTGGCTCGGCGCGTAGCGGCGAGACGGGTGGGGAAGTTTGGATCATCCCGCACCGCCAGTGTCCTTCCCCAAGGTTCCCCACCCGTCGCGCCTTCGGCGCGCCACCCTCCCCGGAAGGGGAGGGATGGGCCTCACCGCCGCGCCGTCGGCGCCGGCCCGTGCGGGGCTTCGGCCGCGCCGACGAGGGCCTGGCAGTCGGCGTTGTGGGCGAGGCCCGGGCCGACGAAGGGCAGGATGGCCACTAGCGGCGCGGCGATCACGCCGAGCGCGACGGCGCCGGCCGCCTGCGGGATGGCGTGGACGATGTCCACCCCGAGCTTGGGCTTGTCGAACCGGCCCTTCAGGGTGATCGGCGCGTTCAGGCGGATGAGGCTGAACTTCTTGGGCTTGGCGGAAAAGCGCAGGTCCAGCGTCTCGTCGCGCAGGCTGACATCGCCTGTGGCGTGGATCTGCGCCTCCCCGGTGTCCATCACCCCCTGATCGACCGTCAACAGCCCCTCGCGCGCCTGGAAGTCCATCACCGCGCAGTGGATCGGCGTGTCCTTCTTGTTCTTGGTGATCAGCAGGAAGGCGGTGCGATCGAGGTTGAGGTTGATCAGGTTGCCGATCGTCTTGCGCATCGCCCCGCTCGGGAGCACGGCGGTCACCGAGCCATTGGCGTGAGCCGCCGCCGTGCGGACCGAGGCGCCAGTCCCCCGCAATCTCACGCGAGCCCACAGCGAGGCCTCGACCGGCGGATTGGGGCCTTTGGACTTGATCAGCGGCGCGAGCTGGGCGTTCGAGAGGCGAAGGTCGATCGCGGTATCGGGAATGGCGCGACGCGCGTCGAGACGGATCATCCCCGCCAGGCGCCCTTGGGATAGATCCACCGACAGCGGATCGAAGGTGAGCACGCCGTGGTCGAGGCGCACGCGCATGCGGAAGTCGCGCATGGGAAAGTGGCCCGCATCGACCAAGGTCGCGCTGTAGGTGGCGTCCGCGTCCACGCCGCGCAGGCGGTCGACCTGCAGCGGGACGTCGGGCAGGATCCGTTGCTGCGCCTTCAGCTTCGCCGCCTCGGCCTGCTGCAGCGGCGAGAGCTCGGACGCCCTGGCGTGCTTTGACGAGCCGCCGACCACGGCTGTCAGGTCGGCCAGGCGCATGCGGTGGGACGACAGGTTCCCGGTGACGTCCATGCGGCCAGTGGAATCGTCCACGGTCAGGGCGCCTTCCAGGTCGCTGCCGCCGAACCGCCCCTGGATGCGGCGCAGAGCGAAGACCTGCTCGCGGCGGGCGAAGCCGGCGCGCAGGCTGTAGGGCGGGGTGTTGGGGAAGGGGATCCCGGTGACCGGGTAGAGCCGGGCGAGGTCCGGGCCGCTGATCTCGCCGTGGCCGGAGACGGCCGCGAAGTTGAACGGGTGATCGATGTGGCCCGCGAGCCTGGCCTGAGTGGCGCCCGCCTTGAGGGAGGCTTGGAAGTCGTAGGGCCGGTTGGGATCGACGTGGACAAGCGCCCCGCCGCGGACGTGGGCGACGAAGGGCTCCTTGTTGAGCGTCCCCTGGCCGTCCAGCACGAACACGCCGCGCCCCGGCCCGGAGACCTCCTCGCTGGAGGAGACCACACCCGTGAAGTAGAGCCGCTGCTTTTCGTCCGTGTACCGCAGGGCGCCGTCGCGGATGATCAGGCGCCCCATCGGCGGCAGCTTGAGCGGCGGCGCCTGGCCCTTGTGCGGCTCGGCCCAGTTCTCCCGCCCCTGCAGGTCGCGCAACAGGTCCACATGGGGCTGGTCGGCTTCGACATAGGGCAGGATCAGCTGGCCGCGGAACACCAGCGGCAGGATCTTCGCCCGGATCGTGAACCGCGGCAGGCTCGCCATCGGCGCCTTGCCCGCCCAGGGAGCATTGCCGATCGTCAGTCCCGTCACCGTCGCCTGCGGCGTCCACGACCAGGGATGCACATAGAGGTGGCCGGCGATCTCCACCGGCCGGTGCAGGCGGTGCGAGAGATAGCGGGCGAGGGGGCCGCGCAGCCAGTCCCAGCGGAACAGGACGCAGAGGATCACGATCGCCGCGACCACGATCGTGAACACGATCCGCCCCCAGCGCACGCGCCTGGGCGGCGGCTCGCGTTTGATCACTTCAGGCTCATCAACCGCGGCGCGCACAGGGCGTCTCCAGCGACATCACTGGAAACAAACACCCGCCCCCGCCCGTCTCGTTCCCTCTCGTACGGTTAGGCCGCGCCCCGATTAACCACGAACCTCACGAACCTCACGAGCGGCGCGAAGCAACCACGGAGACACGGAGGGCACGGAGGGCACGGAGATCGCCTCTGGAGCGAACCCCTCTGGTGAGACAGTTTAATTAGCCACAGTGGTTGTTATGGGCGCCGCACGCAGGGACCGCGGGCGGCGGGCTGTGGACGACTGTGGATAAGCGGCGTGTCTGGCTTCGAACTCCTCTGGTGAGAGA
>DASXGQ010000151.1:0-2709 GCA_036488995.1 Caulobacteraceae bacterium | reverse complement strand
TTCGCCGTAAGAACCAACCCTGGACGCCCTCGAACGGCGCCGTAGTGTTCGTTTCCCCGCCGCCAAGTCCGAAGACTTCATGGCCAACGGCATCGACACCTACCGAGCGAAGCGGCGCTTCGCCCAGACGCCGGAGCCGCGCGGCGGGTCGGCGGGCGACGGCGACGCGATCTTCGTTATCCAGAAGCACCACGCCAGGCGCATGCACTATGACCTGCGGCTGCAGATCGGGGACGCGCTGAAGAGCTGGGCGGTGCCGGAGGGGCCTTGCCTCGATCCCAAGGTGCGGCGGTTTGCGAAGCTGGTGGAGGACCACCCGCTCGAATACGCCAGTTTCGAAGGGCGCATTCCGGCCGGCAACTACGGCGCCGGGACGGTGATCGTCTGGGACCGCGGGACCTGGGTCACACTGGCGGAGCCCGAGGCGGCGTTGGCCGCTGGCGAGATCAAGTTCCGGCTGGCTGGCGAGAAGCTGGCCGGCGGTTGGATGCTGGTGCGCCTGCCGGACGATCCGACCAACTGGCTGTTGATCAAGGAGCGCGACCCGGCGGCGCGCCCGCTGGCCGATTACGACGTGCTGGTGGAGGAGCCCAACAGCGTCGTGACCGGCCGGCCGGTCGACGAGGAACCCCCTCCGCCGCGCAAGCCTGCCCCGCGCAAGGCCGCGGGCAAGGTGGCGTCTGCGCGCGCTGCGCCCATGCCCGCGCGGTGGAAGCCGCAGCTGGCCGACACGGTCGAGGCGCCGCCCAAGGGATCGGGCTGGGTGCATGAGATCAAGTACGACGGCTATCGGACCCTGGTGTTCTTCGAGGACGGCAAGGTCCGGCTGATCACCCGCAATGGCCACGACTGGACCGCCCGCTACGGCGCACTGGCCAAGGCCTTCGCGAAGCTGCCCTGCAAGAGCGCGATCCTGGATGGCGAGGTGACCGTGCAGGATCCGCGGGGCGTCACCTCGCTCGACCTGCTGGAGCGGGCGCTCTCGGATGGCGACAGCCACGCGATGACCTATTTCGCCTTCGACCTTTGCTATCTCGACGGCTTCGACCTGAGCGGCGCGGCTCTCCTCGACCGCAAGGCCGCCCTGGAGGGCCTGATCGGGCCGCTGATCGACCCGCGCTCGCCGATCCAGCTGAGCGATCATATCGAGGGCGACGGCGCGGCCCTGTTCGCCCAGGCCAGCCGCATGGGCCTGGAAGGCATCGTCTCGAAGAAGGCGGACGCGCGCTACGTCCAGGCCAGGTCCCCCAGCTGGGTGAAGGTCAAGCGCGTTGAGATCGGGACCTTCGCAGTGATCGGCTATCTCTCGAACATGCCATGGAGCGCCTCCTCGCTGATCCTGGCGGAAGAGCGCGGCGGCGAGCTGGTCTATGCCTGCCGGGTGGGGTCGGGCATCAACGACGACAAGGCGCGTGAGCTTTACGCGACTCTGTCGAAGAGCGAGCGATCGTCACCCATCGTCGCGAGCCCGCGCACCCCAGGCGCCCACTGGGTCGAGCCGGCGTGGAACGCCGAGATCGGCTACCGCAGCCGCTCGACCAACGACGCGCCGCGCGCACCGGTGTTCATGAGCCTTTCGCCACGTGCCGCGCCGCGTCCGACCGTGGCGCTGAAGCCCAAGCTGGTCGGTGATCGTGATCTCGCCGCCATCACGCTGACCAATCCCCAGCGGGAGATCTTCGCGGGCAGCGGCGTCACCAAGCTCGATCTGGCTATCCACTACGCGCGGGTCGGCGACTGGCTGTTGCCGGAATTGTTGCGAAGGCCAGTGACGGTGTTTCGCTGCCCAAGCGGCGATATCAAGGACGCCTTCTACCAGCGGCACGCCTTCGCCGGCCTGCCGGCCGGGGTGCAGACGGTCGACCTGGCGGATGAGGAGGGGCGCGCCTCGTTCATCGCCGTGACCGAGCCCAGGGGCTATCTCGGGCTGACCCAGTTCGGGGCGATCGAGTTCCACCTGTGGGGCTGTCATATCGACGATCCGGAGCATCCAGATCGCGTGGTGATCGATCTGGACCCGGACGAGAGCCTCCCATGGGCGCGGGTCTGCGACGGCGCCGAGGTCCTGCGCGAGCGGCTGGAGGCGCTGGGCTTCGCGGTCTTCCTGCGCACGACCGGCGGCAAGGGGCTGCATCTGGTCGTGGCACTGGCCGGGGGGCATGACTGGCCTACGGTGAAGGGTTTCGCCGAGGCGTTCGCGCGGGCGATGGCGTCGGATGCGCCGGGCGTCTTCACCGCCGTGTCGTCCAAGGAGCGGCGCAAGAGGCGGATTTATATCGACTATCTTCGCAATGCCCGCGGGGCGAGTGCGGTGGCCTCGTATTCGCTTCGCGCACGGCCGGGTTTTCCGGTGGCGACGCCGATTCTCTGGGAAGAACTGCGCAGACTGTCGGGCGGCGACGCCTTCGATCGTCTTAACATTCACCGGCGGCTTGACTCTCTGGGCGCCGATCCGTGGGATGGGTTAGGATCAAGTGGAATAAAGATCACGCCCAAGATGCGGCGTGACCTCGGGATGAAACCTTAAGGGACGTCAAAATGGCGGGACGCGCGTCTTGGAAGGGTTACCTTCGGCTCTCGCTGGTCTCCTGTCCGGTGAAGCTCTATCCGGCAACCTCGTCGACGGCCGGTAAGATCTCCTTCAACCTGCTGCACAAGGACACGCTCAACCGTGTGCAGCAGAAGTACCATGACCCGGAGCTCGGCGAG
>DASXGQ010000114.1:0-5730 GCA_036488995.1 Caulobacteraceae bacterium | reverse complement strand
TGACGGTGATGTTGAAGCGGGCGAGTTCGTTCGCCGCGCTGCGCGTAAACTGCGCTACTGCGCCTTTCGAACTGTCATAGGCCGCCATGCGCCACCAACTCTGCACGCTGGCCGTGGAGGCGATATTCACGATCCTCCCTCCCCCGGCGTCGCGCATACGCCGGCCCGCCTCCTGAACGCAGAGGAAGACGCCCCTTACGTTCACCGCAAACACCTTGTCGAACTGTTCGACAGGATAGTTCAGAAGCGACCCAACCGGGAAAATCCCGGCGCAGCAGACAAGTCCCCAAGGCGCGCGGCCGTATCTGGCGTCGATCTCGCTGAAGGCGCGAGCGACATCAGCGGGGCTGGAGACGTCGCCTTGGTGGTGAGTGAATCTCTCCCCGACCAGCTCTTGCGTCTCCGATCCGTCGTGCCAGTCGATCCCAGCGACATCGGCTCCCGCCTCAGCCAGGAGCTTGACGATGCCTTGCCCTATTCCGCTCGACGAGCCGGTAACCACAACAAGTTTGCCGTCCATTACAACGCTCCCATTAGCCAAACACTCCACATCTTGCCTTTCACAGCTTTATCGAAGTATCGCGACCGCCCGTGTTTGGTTTTTCATTTGTAAGGAACGACGATCACCGACACGCCGCGATAGCAGCGGCCGGGCATCGCACTGGCGATCGAGGGCGTGTCGCGAGGCTGCTACGCCGGCTGCGCGGCGAAGAGCTCGTACGGATCGAGGCCCTTGGCGCGATAGCGGGCGTGCGCTCGCCGATATTGGGTCGGTTCCTCGATCCCCAGGCGCTTGCGGGCGAGATCGAGCGGCTCGGCGAGCAAGGCACGGATGTCCTGCTGATAGAGAGCAGCAGCCGCCCTGCCGTGTCTTCGGGCTTCTACGATGGCCCCCAGCACCGGCGCGTCGGACTTGACCCTCGTTACGAGCTCCAGCGCGCCAGCCCAGGCGATGAACCACTCCGTCCAGTCGTGGTACTGGGCGCTGGTGAAGCCCAGCACGCACTGTTCGCCCAGTGCGTCGCGACCGTAGCCGGTCAGGATGTGGGCAAGATCGTGCGTGTCGCGAAGGCGATCCAAGAGCCATTGCAGCCTGTCGGGATAAGACTCGACGTCCGGGAGCAGACTGGCTTCCACCAGACCGGCGGCCGACAACTCCTCCTTGCGCATGAACGCCACATAGGCGTGCGCCACGCTGCCTGGCGGCAGCGATAAGAGCATGTCGTGGTCGTCGAGGATGTCCGGCAGGTAGCCTTGCGAATTCATCAGCGACTTGCCGAGGTCGCTTTCGCAGAACGCCTTGGCCGTCGCCCTGAAGCGCCGGCTCGGCAGACACTCGCCCATGTAGAACACCTGGGCGGTGTCCTCCTTGTTGGCGATGAGCTTGCGGAAGTGCCCGAACGCCTTGAGCGGCCTGAAGACGGCGGGTGGCCGCTCGTCTGCGCAGAATGGCAGGTCGGAGATCATTGTTTGCGAACTCCCTTTCAGGCGCTGTCGCCGCGCCTACGCCACCTCCGAACGCGCCTTGTGAAGCGGCGCGGCCCGAAATGGAGGTAATCACTTCCAATTGAGCGAGTCAAGTGACAAGCGGCCATCGGCTTAGGGTCCGCCGGACGATGCTTGGGCGCCGATCGCTGCGGCTAAGGTCGCGGGATGTAGTTTTCCAGCAGGCTGGTGATCATCAGCTTGAGCTCGCGCACGAGTTCAGCCGCTTCGTCGCGCGGACTTTGAAGGGCGATGTCCAGCATCCGGTTCGACGTTTCCATGATTGTCTTGCAGAGGACGCTCATGCGCCCCCGATCGAGATCGACACCGAGCGCGGTCAGTCCCGCGGCGAGGTCCGCCTCGAGGTCCCTGTTCTCGAGGCTGTCCGACTCCCTGATCTCGGGGATCGCGGCGGACGCCGCGCGCAGCGCTGCATAGCCAGGCTGTCGGGACGCCGCTTCGAAATACCCGTCGATCGCCCTCGCGGTCGCCTCGCGCCAGTCACCGCCGGGCGCAGGGTCCCTCAGATTGCCGATCCACGCCCTTTCGGTCGCCCGCAGATCCTGCGCCATGGCCACGAGGATCGCGAACTTGTTCGGGAAGTAGCGATAGATCGCCCGCGTCCCGAGGCCGGCGCGCTCGGCGAGCAGATTGGTATTGAAGCCATCTATGCCCACCTCCTCGAGGAGCTCGGCGCTCACCTTGAGGATGCGCTCCAACGTGGCCCGGCTCCGGGCTTGCTGAGGCGTCGCCCTCGGACCTAGTTCGATCGACGTCATTGCGTCCTGTTGCTCTCGGGCTCCCCTGCCAATCGAGGCGGAGGTCTTCCTACGCCATTAGCATCCTGCGGACGGGCATCCATCTTGTCGCTCCCCTCGATCGCGTGCGAGCCGCCCCTCCTCACCAGCATTTCCAGCAATCAGCCAGCCCCTTCAGCCAGCCCCCAGACTCCGGAGGCTGGCGACCCTTGTGCGCTAGCGGGGAAGGAAGTCGCGGATTGCCGCGGCGACCTCGGCGGCGTGGGTTTCCAGGGCAAAATGGCCTGTGTCGAAGAAGCGGACGGTCGCGCCCGGGATGTCGCGCTTGAACGCCTCCGCACCCGGCGGCAGGAAGAATGGGTCGTTCTTCCCCCACACCGCGAGAAATGGCGGCCGATGCTTGCGAAAGTATGCCTGGAACGTCGGATAGAGGGCCACGTTGCTCTTGTAGTCGCCGAAGAGATCCAACTGGACCTCGTCGGCGCCCGGCCTCGCCAGGTAGAAGTTGTCGAGCGAGTATCCGTCCGGTGAGACGCGCGTCGGATCGGCCACGCCGTGCGTGTACTGCCAGACGGTCGTCTCCGGCTTGAGGAAGTCGCGCAGCGCCTCGCGGTTCGCTGCGGAGTTGTCCTGCCAGTAGGCCCGGATCGGGTTCCAGCCGTCGCTGAGCCCTTCCTCATAGGCGTTGCCGTTCTGCGAGATGATCGCGGTGATCCGCTCCGGATGCTTCACCGCCAGGCGAAAGCCGGTCGGCGCGCCGTAGTCGAACACATAGACGGCGTAGCGATCGAAGCCGATGACCTCGGTGAAGCGGTCGATCGCCTCGGTGATCCTGTCGAAGCTATCTCCCAGATGTTGGGGCTGTCCGCCGTGCGCGGGAGGTGCGCCTGGGCGAACGCCGCCTTAGCTGCCGGCAGGATACCGGTGATGATGCGGAGGAGATCGGCGTCGGTCGTCATGACCGGACGATGCGTCAACGGTGCGGACCGTACTAGTGGCGCGCTGGCCTTGTGGTTCACACATACACTCGCCGGAAATCGAAGGCATCCGGCGGCGGCTAAGCCCCGGTTGGGGCAGCGTGACCGAATGGCCGCAGCGGGGTCGGAGTTGTCGCTGCCTTGGCACCGTGCTGAAGGTCCGAATTCCGACCGCGAGCCAAGTTCCGCAAATGGCGCGAGGCCGGCTTTGCACAAAGCCAGGCAGCAAGTGACCGCCCACGACCCCCAGGAGCTGTTGGGAACGTCTGCTCGCCGGACGGTAGCCCGTCGCGTCCGCAGGCTAACAGCCCTGTTAGTTCATCGCCGAAACCGGGCCGGGTTTGAAGGGCGGGGTCAAAAGTTCGTTCCCCGACGCGCAGGGGGCCGTTTTCCCCGAACAGGCCGCCGATGGCCCCTGTCAGCCCTTAGGGAGGCCCAGCAGGCCCAGTGCCGGGTCCGGCACGGCGACCAGGATTCTGACGTCGGCGCTTATCGGCTGCTTATCGGACGTCCGATCTTCCGCTCGGCCTAGTGCCGCCGGTCCGTAAGCACTTGATTATCTTAGGCCCTGGTGGAGCCGAGGGGAATCGAACCCCTGACCTCCTCATTGCGAACGAGGCGCTCTACCAACTGAGCTACGGCCCCATACCCCTCGAGAGGGCGGGAGGCGCCAATAAGGGGCGCCCCTCACCGGTGTCAAGGCGGCGAGGGCGCGCTTCCGCTCGCCTTGCGCGCGCCATGAGGCCCCGATAGGAAGCGCAAGCACAAAAGGCGTTCCCCCGATCATGGTGCCGATTCTCAAGTTTCTGTATTTCATCATCACCACGGCGATCGGGGTCACCGAATTCATCGTGATCGCCTGGGCGATCATGAGCTGGCTGGTGGCGTTCAACGTCGTCAATACCCGCAACAACGCCGTCTATCAGATCACACGCGCGCTCGAAGCTGTGGCCCGGCCGTTGCTTGCGCCGATCCAGCGGTTCCTTCCAGCGCCGGGCGGGATGGACTTCTCGCCGATCGTCTTCCTGGTGGTGGCCGAGGGTATCAACCGCTACCTCCTGCCGCCCCTGTTCGGCTACCTGATCTCCCTCTTCGCGCCGAACGCCGTCACGATCTGAGTCCCTTCCTCGAGGAGCCCGCGATGGCCGCGACGATGAAGAGCTGGGTGCTTCGCCGTCGTCCGGACGGCGCGTGCCGTCACGGCGACCTCGAGCTCGTCGAGGGCGCGATCCCGCAGCCCGCCGAGGGCCAGGCCCTGGTGCGCGTGGTCTATCTCTCGCTCGATCCGACCAACCGGATCTGGATGAGCGATCAGGACCAGTACCTGCCGCCGGTGGAGATCGGCCAGACCATGCGCGGCGGCGCGATCGGGATCGTGGAGGCCTCGCGCTCGGAGCGGGTGAAGGCGGGCGACGTAGTGAACCTCGGTCTCGCCGGCTGGACCACCCACGTCGTGGCCGACGCGGCGACGCTCACCCCCGTGCCACGGATCCCCGGGGTCCCCCTCACCGCCTTCATGAGCGTCCTGGGCGCCACCGGGCTCACCGCCTGGTTCGGCATGGTCGACATCGGCCAGCCCAAGGCCGGCGAGACGGTAGTCGTCTCCGCCGCCGCCGGAGCCGTGGGCTCGATCGCCGGACAGCTCGCCAAGCGGCGCGGGGCGCGGGTGATCGGCATCGCCGGCGGAGCGGCCAAGTGCGCCTGGCTGACCGGCGAGCTCGGGTTCGACGGGGCGATCGACTACAAGAGCGAAGACGTCGGCGCTCGTCTCGATGCGCTCTGCCCGAAGGGGATCGACGTGAATTTCGAGAACGTCGGCGGCGAGATCATGGACGCCGTGATCTCGCGGATGAACAACTTCGGCCGCGTCGCCCTGTGCGGGATGATCTCGACCTACAACAAGGACGGCCCAGCGCCCGGCCCGACGGACTTTGGGCGGGTGCTGATGCACCGCCTGAACATCAGGGGCTTCATCATCATCGACTACCTGCCGCGCGCGGGCGAAGCCCTGGCGGAGCTCGGCCCGCTCGTCGCCTCGGGCGAACTGAAGTGGAAGGCTCACGCGGTGGACGGTATCGAGAACGCCGTCGACGCCCTTGGCCGCCTCTTCACCGGCGACCACGACGGCAAGCTGCTGGTGCGCGTCTCACCGGAGACGTAGGGGCCCTTCGAGGCCGAAAGACCCACGAACCTCACGAACATGCGCTGGGGCCGCGAACGTGGGTGAAACCACGGAGGCACGGAGGACACGGAGGACACGGAGGACACGGAGGGACTCTCGCGGCGATCGGTCGGGCGTTCCTTCTGTTTTTAATGCCGGCCGAAGGCCGGCGACCAAGCTTCACCGCTTCTACAAATCTCGGCAGGAGGTGGAGTGACCCCCTGAAGTGAGACAGGAGAATTAGCCACACACGAGCGAAGGAGCCCGATGTGGCGAAGGAGCGAAGACAGTTCTCTCGGGAGTTCAAGCTGAAGGCGCTGGCCCTGATGGAGGCGGCGGCCAACGTGGA